>JAIXTI010000051.1 GCA_027484025.1 bacterium | reverse complement strand
ACGCGGTAGTGCTCGGCGCCGACGATCCGGGGGTCGAGCATGCGCGAGGTGGAGTCGAGCGGGTCCACGGCCGGGAAGATGCCGAGCGCCGCGATGTCGCGGTTGAGCGTGGTGGTCGCCGCCGTGTAGTGGCGCTCACCGACATACTGCGCGTCGAGAATGCGCGACGTGGAGTCGAGCGGATCGACGGCCGGGTAGATGCCGAGCTCGGTGATCTTGCGGTTGAGCACGACCGTGGCGTCCAAGTGCGCAAAGGCCGTCGCGGGCGCCGGGTCCGTCAAGTCGTCGGCCGGCACGTAGATGGCCTGCACCGACGTGATGGAACCGTTGCGCGTCGAGGTAATGCGCTCCTGCAGTTCACCCATCTCGGTCGCGAGCGTGGGCTGGTAGCCTACGGCCGACGGCATACGTCCGAGGAGCGCCGACACTTCCGAACCCGCCTGCGTGAAGCGGAAGATGTTGTCGACGAACACCAGCACGTCGGCGTTCTCCTGATCGCGGAAGTACTCGGCGACCGTGAGACCGGCGAGCGCCACGCGCAGACGCGCTCCCGGCGGCTCGTTCATCTGGCCGTAAATGAGGGCCACCTTATCGAGAATGCCAGCTTCCTGGAATTCGAGATAGAGGTCGTTGCCTTCACGCGTGCGCTCACCGACGCCGCAGAACACGGACTTACCACCGTGTCCCTTCGCGACGTTGTTGATGAGCTCCTGAATGATGACCGTCTTGCCAACGCCGGCACCGCCGAAGAGACCGATCTTGCCACCCTTCACGAACGGGGCGACGAGGTCGACGACCTTGATGCCCGTTTCGAAGACTTCCGTCTTGGGCTCGAGGTTGACGAAGTCGGGGCGCTTGCGGTGAATGGGCCAACGGAGCGCATCGGCCGGAATGGCGGCGCCGTCGTCGACGGGCTCGCCGAGCACGTTGAGAATGCGGCCGAGCGCCGGCGCGCCAACGGGCACCGTGATCGCCGAACCGGTATCGATGACGTCCATGCCACGCGTCACGCCGTCAGTCGACGACATGGCCACGGCGCGGACCTGGTTGCGGCCGATGTGCTGCTGCACTTCGGCGGTGACGCTGATGCGCTGGCCGTCGGGCGAGATCGCATCGACGCGGACAGCGTTATAGAGCTCGGGCAGATGATCGTTCTCGAAGGCCACGTCGATGACGGGCCCGATGACCTGAACGATCTTGCCGACAGTGGTCGGCGCGGCAGTGGTAGCCATGAGTGCGTACTGGATATGGTGAAACGTCAGCCCTGCAGTGCCGATGCACCGCCGACGATTTCGGCGATTTCCTGCGTGATCTGCGCCTGACGCGCCGAGTTGTACGTGCGCTTGAGCAGCTGCAACATTTCGGTCGCGTTGTCGGTGGCATTCTTCATGGCCGTCCGACGGGCGCCCTGCTCACCGGCCGCCGTTTCCACGAGGGCGCGGTAGACGCTGTTGCGCACATAGAGCGGCAACAGTGCTTCGAGGATCTCCGTAGCCGACGGCGCGAGCAGGAAATCGCGCGCGACGCCGTTGCCACCCGCCACCGCTGGGGCGACGACCGGCAGCACCTGATCGGTGGCCGGCGGCGTGGAGAGAGCCGACTTGTACTTCGCGTACGTGATGAACACGGCGTCGAGATCGCCCGCCGCATAGCGCGCCATCAGCCCATCGATGAGCGAGGCCGCATCGGCCGACGACGGCTTGTCGCCGATGTCGGCGCGCTGTCCGGCCAGATCACGTCCGAGATACTTGTAGAACCCGATGCCCTTGCGACCCACGACATGGAGTTCCACGGACACGCCCTGTCCTTCCCATTCGGCGAGGCGTGCACGCGACTCACGGAGGAGGTTGGTGTTGAACGCGCCGCAGAGTCCACGATTTGCCGTGAGTACCACGAGCGCCGCGCGCTTGATCTGCGCGGGGCGCCGGAGCAGCGGAAACTGTTCCGCGAGCTCCGGCGTGTAGACGTGCGACAGCACTTCGCCGAGCGCCAGCGCGTACGGGCGCGCTGCCGACACGCGATCTGCTGCGCGCTTCATCTTGGAAGTGGCCACCATTTCCATCGTGCGCGTGATCTTGCGCGTGTTCTCGACGGACTTGATGCGCCCCTTCAGTTCGCGGCCCTTGGCCATGAGTCAGATACCCTGGCTCAGCCGACGAAGGACTTCGTGTACTGCTCGATGGCGCGCTTGAGCTCGGCCTCGGCGTCCTTCGCGAGCGCCTTGGTGGTGCGCATGCCGTCGAGGATCTGCGGGAACTGCGCGCGGAGGTACTCGAGGAACCCCTTCTCCCACGCGCGCACCTTGCCGGTGTCGATGGTGTCGAGGAAGCCGTTGGTCACCGCATAGATGACCGCGACCTGCTCTTCGAACGGGAGCGGCGAGTACTGGCCCTGCTTGAGGATTTCGACCGTACGCGCGCCGCGCTCGAGCTGACGCTTGGTGGCGGCGTCGAGGTCGGAGGCGAAGGCGGCGAAGGCTTCGAGCTCGCGGAACTGCGCGAGGTCGAGGCGGAGACGGCCGGCCACGTTCTTCATGGCCTTCGTCTGCGCCGAGCCACCGACGCGCGACACCGAGATGCCGACGTTCACGGCCGGGCGGATGCCGGCGTTGAACAGGTCGGTCTCGAGGAAGATCTGTCCGTCGGTGATCGAGATGACGTTCGTCGGGATGTACGCCGAGACGTCACCGGCCTGCGTTTCGATGATCGGGAGCGCGGTGAGCGAGCCACCGGGCTTGAGGATGTTCTTGCCGTCGACCACACCCTCGTCTTCGCGCAGCTTGGCGGCGCGCTCAAGGAGGCGGCTGTGCAGATAGAACACATCGCCGGGATAGGCTTCACGGCCGGGCGGACGACGGAGCACGAGCGACAGCTGGCGATACGCCGCGGCCTGCTTGGACAAGTCGTCGTACACGCACAACGTGGGCTTGCCCTCGTTGTACATGAAGTACTCGGCCATCGAGCAGCCCGAGTAGGGCGCGATGTAGAGCATGGGCGCCGGATCAGACGCCGAGGCGGCGACGACGATGGTGTACTCGAGGGCGCCGGCCTGACGGAGGCGCTCGACGACCGAGGCGATGGTCGACGCCTTCTGGCCGATGGCGACGTACACGCAGATGACGCCCTGGCCCTTCTGGTTGATGATCGTGTCGATCGCGACGGCAGTCTTGCCCGTGGAGCGGTCGCCGATGATGAGCTCGCGCTGGCCGCGGCCGATCGGGATCATGGAGTCGATGGCCTTGATACCCGTCTGGAGGGGCTCCTTGACGGGCTGGCGCACGATGATGCCGGGCGCGGGCGATTCAACTTTACGGAACGTGGTGCTCCGGATCTCGCCGAGGCCGTCGATGGGACGACCGAGGGGATCAACGACGCGACCGATGAGTTCGGGGCCGACGGGCACTTCGAGCACGCGCGCGGTAGGGCGGACTTCGTCCCCTTCCTTGAGCTGCAGGTAGTCGCCCAGGATGACGGCGCCGATGTTGTCCTCTTCGAGGTTCAGCGCCATCCCGGTGATGATCTGCTTGGTCTCGGAGGAGGTGAACTCGAGCATCTCACCGGCCATGACCTTACCGAGGCCGTAGATGCGGGCGATGCCGTCCTTCACTTCGAGAACGGTACCGACTTCCTCGACATTGAGATCGGCGAGGTCGGCAGCTTCGATCTCCCGGAGGAGGATGTCCTTTATTTCGCCGGGACGCAGGGCGGTCTGGGTGGCCATGATACGAGGCGTTTTATATGCGTTGGATACGAATCAGGAACAGCTTGTGAAAATTATCACAAGCTGGGGGGCGGGGCAAGCGGTGTGCACGGAACGACGGGGGCTGGTCCGGCGGTCAACGGGCTTTCGGCACTAGCCCTCAGGGCAAAGAAAGCAAGGACAAAGGGAGAAGCGCGGTTCGCTCGGCTGGCAAGACAACCCCGCCGTTGTTTCCCCATGGACACAACCGCGCTTCCCCCTGTGCTCTTGCTTTCTTTCACCTGAGGGCTCGATCCGTCGGCTGGTAGACCGCCGGACCAGCCCACCGTTTTTCACCCGTTCCCGGCCGCCAGAGTCTCACCGTCCTCAGAGTCCGGAACGGTGGCATAACGACTGAACCGTTCCAGAAGGTCCATCGCCCGCAAGCGACTCAGGCTGGAGGCTTTGGCCCCCACCAGGCGCTGGGTGGTGCTGGACAGGTGCGACGAGCTCGCAAAGCCCAGTACCTCGGCCACATCGCGCACGTCGTAGCCGGCGTTTTTGGACAACTCGGCCGCCGCCAGCACCCGCACCAGGTCGATGACTTTTTTGAGCGTCGGGGCCTGCCCCACCGCGAAGCTGCGCGAGAGATGCTCGCGCGAGACGCTCAGCTCCTTGGCCAGCTGGTCGGTGCGCACCGGGCGACCGGCGCGCTTGACGACGCTGTGCCAAACGGCGACCTGGAGCGGCGTTTCGAGGTGCAGCATGGTGGGCGGCGTGGCGAGCGCCCGTTCGAAGCGCGAGGAAAACGCCCGGCGCGAGACCAGATCGCGCGCGGCGGCGTCATCGACGCCCTCCACCAGGATTTCGCACACTCCCGTGTCGGACGCGCGCGCCAGCAGCGGGGCGTCAGCCGGGAGTAACGTGGTGATGAGCACGAAGGGGACGCTCGAAAACTCGTCGGCGCGCGAGACGAGGCGCTGCGCGTCATCGCCAGCGCCGGCGTCGATGATCACCGCATCGACCAGCGTCTTGAGCAGATGCTCTTCGACTTCGGCCGCGCTCTTGGCCGACACGATGTGCGCACGCCGCCGGGGGAAGGCCGCACGGACCATCTGCCGCGCGCGATCGCGCTTGAGGAGCGTGACCACGCAGAGGCTGTGCGCCGATGATTCGGTGGAGCGGACGGCCGGCGTCATGACGTCACGTGGCCGGACGCGGCGCCACCGGCGCCGGCACATCACTGGCGATGGCCTGCATGGACGCTGGCGGCGTCGGACGACGTGGCGCCTCGGCGGGGTCGATGTTCACGTCGACGCCCTGCACCATCGCGTTCGCGCGCAGCAGGACATCGCGCGCGTTGGCGTACGACACCAGGTCGAGTGCTTCGTCGAAGCCCGCCCAGCGGCACGCGGTAATCCCCTCCGCGCGCTGCGGGATGGTGTCTTCCGCTTCGGTGCGCATGAGGAAGAAGTGACACACTTTGTGCACGAGTTTTCCGCGGAAGCGGAAGAACCAGTCAATGGTGTCGATCTCGCCATCGAGGAGGACGTTGAGCAGGCCCGTCTCTTCCTGTACTTCACGTACGGCGGCGGCGGCCGGCGCTTCGTCCGTCTCGAGATGTCCCTTGGGAAATCCCCAGTTCTTGTAGCTGTCACGAATGAGCAGGAAGAGCGGCTGCCCATCGTGAATACGATAGACCACGCCCCCCGCGGACGTCTCGAGCTTGGCGCGCGGACGTTTGCGCGGATCGCGGGGAGGCAGTGGCATCAGCGGTGCGGCGTCGTGACGACGTCGGCGGGGAGACTGCCGGGCAACCCCGCCACCAGCGGGGAATGGTCGTCGAGCGTCGCGCGTCCCTCGACGAACTGCCGCACGAGCGGATCGGTGCTGTGCTGGATTTCGTCGACGGTGCCGACAGCGTGCACACGCCCTTCGTACAGCATCGCGATGCGGGTGCCGACCGTGTAGGCGCTGCGCATATCGTGCGTGATGACGATGCCCGTCACGCCCAGCTGCTCGCGCATGCGCACCATGAGCTGATCGATGGTCGCCGAAGTGACCGGATCGAGTCCCGTGGTGGGTTCGTCGTACAGGATGTACTTGGGGCGCAGGGCGATGGCGCGCGCGATACCGACGCGCTTGCGCATGCCGCCAGACAACTCGGAGGGCATGCGGTTCTGCACATCGGGGAGGTCGACGAGGTTCAGCGCTTCGGTGACGCGTGTGGCGATTTCCGATTCGGTGAGCTCGCCCTGCTTGCGGAGGCCCATGGCGACGTTTTCGCCGATCGTCATGGAGTCGAAAAGCGCCGCGAACTGAAAGACGTAGCCGATGCGTCCGCGCAGCGCGTACAGGTCCTTGCGCGACAGCTGTTCGACATGGAGACCGTCCACCCATACCTCGCCTTCGTCGGGCTCGAGGAGCCCGACGATGTGCTTGATGGCAACCGACTTGCCGGTACCCGAGTAGCCGATGATGACCATGGTTTCGCCCTCGTTGACCGTGAGGGAGAAGCCGCGGAGCACCTTCTTGGGTCCGAAAGCCTTGTGGACGTTCTTGAATTCAATCATCGGATCACAAATATGACGGAGGCCGACGATTGTGGCTAGTTCGCCGTTCACCAAAAACGCGAAACCCGAACTCAGAACCCGGAACTGATCAGTTCCGGGTCGCGAGTTCGGGTTTGGAGTGGTCGGCGGCCGCAGTGTGGCGGCCGGTACGTCTTACGCCGCGAAGCTGCTCAATGCACGGCCGACGTCGCCTTCGCGCAGGCGCTTGAGCGCACGGTCGCGGAGCTGACGGACGCGCTCGCGGGTGACGCCGAGCATGGAGCCGATTTCTTCGAGGGTGTGCTCACGGCCGCCTTCGAGCCCGAAGTACAAGCGCAGCACCTTGGCGTCGCGCGGGGGCAACGTGGAGAGGGCCTGCTCGATTTCGTCGGTGAGGAAGCGGTTCATGGCTTCCTCTTCGGTGTCGGGCATTTCGTCGGCCACGAAGCGCTCGATGAGCGAGCGATCGCCATCGGGATCCATGGGCGCGTCGAGGCGCACGTCGCCGGTGTTGAGCGCGGCGAGCGACTGGACGACGTCGACCGACAGGCCCGTAACCTGCGCGAGCTCTTCCGGCGAAGGCTCACGGCGGAGCTTCTGACGGAGGATTTCGGAGGCCTTGATGATGCGCGACAGGTCGGCGGTGCGGTTGAGCGGCACGCGCACGGTGCGTCCCTGGCGAGCCAGCGACGAGAGGATGGCCTGACGGATCCACCACACGGCGTACGAGATGAACTTCACGCCCTGATCGGGATCGAACTTCCGCGCCGCCGTGAGCAGGCCCACGTTGCCTTCGCCGATCAGATCGATGAGGGGCAGACCGCGGTTCTGGTACTTCTTGGCGACGGAAATGACGAAGCGGAGATTACGCTTGACGAGCTCCTGGAGCGCATCCTGATCACCAGCACGGATCTTCTTGGCGAGTTCGATTTCTTCCGCGGCCTTGAGGAGCGGATAGGTCGAGACTTCGTAGAGGTACTGGTCGAGGATGTCGCGTTCCGGCTCGCTGGGGGCGATGCCGGCGGGGGCGGCGCGACGGCGCTTCCGCTTGACTTCTGTCATGGTGTGCTATGCAACCTCGGGATGAGACATCATCCCTGCTGAGGAGACGGAAAAATGACGTGCGGTGACACGGGGGATCGGCGAGCCTGACTTCGGCGCCGGCACTCGCCCCGGCTTCCTCCCATTGGGGCGTCCTGTCGAGTATCGGCAGGCGCAACAAAAAACTGGGGGGTAGCCATGCAAGATACGCCAGCGGGAACGATTCGCCAGTGCAAATTCTCGAACTCTGCTTGACGACGGACATACACCCAACTAGACTGCGCGGTTCCTGATATCCTGCTGACACGGACGCCGGCAACGGTGGGTGGCGCGGGGGAGAGGGAAGTTCGGGGCTGTAGCTCAGTTGGGAGAGCGCTTGAATGGCATTCAAGAGGTCAGGGGTTCGATTCCCCTCAGCTCCATGCCTTTTGCGGTCGGATCGATAGTCCTTGATCAAGGCCGTACGGGGTTTGCAGGTTCCCTCCGGTAGGTTGGAGGGGGTGTCACGCGGGAATAGCTCAGTTGGTAGAGCACAACCTTGCCAAGGTTGGGGTCGCGGGTTCGAGTCCCGTTTCCCGCTCTGTAGGGCCGATGTCGAGGGTCGTTAGCTCAGTTGGTTAGAGCGCCACGTTGACATCGTGGAGGTCACAAGTTCGAGTCTTGTACGACCCACTGTAGGTGTAGTACCCGAGTGAAAATCAGCGGTCCGGGCAGTAGCGACGGCCGAAAAGACTCACTAGGTTGCTGGTCCTTCGCCTGTCAGGCGGGGGTGTTTCAAGAGATCCGTTGCGCCTGTAGCTCAATTGGATAGAGCATCTGACTACGGATCAGAAGGTTGGAGGTTCGAGTCCTTCCAGGCGCATTATTCGATCCCGACGGGAACGCGTCGTCCGGATCATGGGTGTTGGACAGTCAACGGGGCGTAGCTTAGCCCGGTAGAGCGCGTGCTTCGGGAGCACGAGGTCGCAGGTTCGAATCCTGTCGCCCCGACTGAGATAACGAGAAGCGCCGCAAAGACTTCGGTCTTTGCGGCGCTTTTGTTTTCGCCTACGGCGTCCTGGCGGGCAGTGTGGGGTATGCAATACCCAACTGCTTGAGGTACGTGTCGAAGCGCGTGGGGTCGTAGTAGAACGGGCGCATCTTTTCGCGGTAGCGCGCCATCTTCTCGGCGTTGAGCCAGATGGCTGGCTGGTCGGTCGGTGCCATGAGCGGTCGGTACTTCACCGTCTTGGTCTGCACTTCGCTGAAATACTGTTTGGCCTGCGCCACCAGGACGGGCTGGGCAATCAGATCGAGCAGGGTCATGGCTTGCACCTTTGCACCGGCCACCACGCCCTTGTGGGCGATCGGGGTGGCCATGGCGATACCGTCGGCCCAGTTGTGGCCCGGCGTGCCCGGAATGTTCGCGGGGTAGTACAGAGTCACCGACGGTACGGTCCACGTGACGTCTCCGATATCGTCGCTGCCGGTACCGCTTGACGCTTTGGCGGCCTCCTCTGGCGTGCGCAACGGCGGGACGTCGGTGCGCAGGCCACTATCGGGCCAGCTGAGCATGCGCTGCACGCCCTTGGCCATCGCTTGGTCGTCGGCATCCCACTTGGGCATCCCGACACGCTGCGCGTTGGCGTGCATCGCCTCCGCAATGGGACGATTGAAGTGTGGACGCCACGCCGAGCCGATGACCTGGACCGAGTCGAGCTCCGTGAACGTTGCCATCGCCGCGCCTTTGGCCACCTGCTTAGCGTCTTCGAACAGTTTCGACACCAACTCGGCGCTGCGTTCGCGGAAGAAGAACCAGATGGCCGCCGTGCTGGGCACCACGTTGGGCTGATCGCCGCCATCGGTAATGACATAGTGCGACCGCTGCGCCAGCTCCATGTGCTCACGATGGTATTCCCACGCGTTCGCCATGTTCATCACCGCATCGAGCGCGCTGCGGCCACGCCACGGCGCACCGGCAGCGTGCGCACTCGATCCTTTGAATTTGAACTGCGCCGAGATGAGGGAGAGCAACGGCTCATCGCCCCACGACACGGCGAATTCGTCGCTTACGTGCGCGAACAGGTTGGCATCGACGTCATTGAACACGCCCGCGCGCACCAGATACGCCTTGCTGCCAAGCTGCTCTTCTGCCACGCCCGGCCACAGCACGATCGTGCCGGACATCTTATCGCGCGCCATGATGTCCTTCACTGCGAGCGCCGCGAGGATGTTGAGCGGCACGCCGCTGTTGTGCCCTTCACCGTGCCCGGGTGCTCCAGGCACGAGCCAATCCCGGAACGCCACCGCCGGCTTCTGCCCCGATTGCGGAATACCATCGATGTCCGAACCAAGTGCGATAACCGGCTTGCCATTGCCCCACTTGGCCACCCACGCGGTGGGAATGCCGGCAACGCCGCGCGTCACCGTGAATCCGTTTTCCTCGAGCACACCGCTCAGGTACTTCGATGTCTCGAACTCCTGCATGCCGAGCTCACCGAAAGAGAAGACTTGGTCAACCTTCACTTGGGCGAGCTTCGCTTTACCGTCAATCGCAACCGCGAGTTCGGCCTTGAGCCGCTCCATGCGGGGATCGGGCTTTCGCGTCGCCGCGGCTCGCGCGGGTGATTGCGCTGGCGCTTGCGCGAAGGCATGCCCTGCGGTGACGGCTACACCGAGTACCGCGAGTGCCGCACCCGTGCCGAGAGGACCGATGCGCTTCACTTGGCCGTCCGCTGCTTCACCGGGTTGCTGAGCGTGCCCACGTTCTCCAGCCGCACCTGCACGACATCGCCGCTCTTCATCTGCTGCGTGGTACCGGGCGTGCCGCTGTAGATCACGTCGCCGGGCTCCAGCGTGACGTAGCGGCTGATGTAGCTCACGATTTCGGCGACGTTGAAGATGAGATCACGCGTCCGCTGCGACTGCACCACCTTGCCGTTGAGTACGGTCTCGAGCAGCAGATCGTCGTAGTTCACGCCCGTCACGATGACGGGGCCGAGTGGGCCGAACGTGTCGGCGGCCTTGGCGCGGAACCACTGCAGGTCGCTCTTCTGCCAGTCACGCTCCGACACATCGTTGCCGGTGGTGACCCCGAACACGTAGTCCTTCGCGCGCTCCTTCGAAACATTCTGCGCGCGCTTGCCCATCACGATCACCATCTCCCCTTCGTAGTGCACGTTGTTGGCATCGGGGGGCAGGATGACGGTGTCGTTGTGTGCAATGATCGAGGTGGGCAGCTTGGCGAACAGCCCGGGATACGCGGCCGCGGAGCGCTCACCGAGATGCGTCTGGTAGTTGAGGCCGACGGCAATGACTTTCGATGGCACGGCGGGCGCCAGCAGCGCCACCTTGCTGCGCGAGACCTTCACGCCGGTGGGCGTGCCGCCCAGCCACGGCGCCGCGCGCAACTGCACGATGGTTTCGCCTTCGAGTCGGCCGTACGACGTCGTTCCGCCCGCCTGATAGCGTACGTACTCCTGCTTCTGGGCAAACACCATCGAAGGAACGCCGGCCAACAACGCCAAACAGAGAACAGCACGTTTCATGACATGCTCCGGAGTGCGGGGCGGATGAGTACTGCAGGGACAGGCTGGCCCATTACGGAGCTGGCCGACGATAGAGCCCCACCAGCGTGCCCTTCGCGCGCACATGACCGCTCATCGCGCGCATGATGGCCTCACGTGTCAGCGCCGGCGACAACGCCGTCGGCTGAACGTTGAGCGTGATATCGAGGGCATACAGCTCGAACACGTAGTGATGCGCCGGCCCGCTACTTGGTGCAGCCGGGCCGCGATAATACGGGCCGCTCACGCTGAGCTGCCGTGTTCCGTCGGCGAGTTGCGCCCCGCTGGGTACGCCTTCGGGGAGCGCGGTCGCCGTGCCCGGAATATTCCAGACGAGCCAGTGAAGCGCGTCGTCGGTGCCGTCACCCTGCGCGACGTCAACATCGTGCACGAGCAATACGAAGCTGCGTGTCGAATCGGGAGCGCCACTCCACGAAAGCGCCGGAGACACATCGCGTCCCGTCTGCGCGTGGCGCGCGGGGATCAGACCGCCGTCGGGGAACGCCGTTGTCGTGAGCGTCAGTACGCGCATGGGGGCGCGCCCTTGGGCGGCAGCCGTTGACGTAGACAGCGCGCTCGCGCCCAGCATTATCGCGATGGTGAGTGCGCGCAACGACCGAATGCTTTTCATGGCGTGGCTCACTTGTAGGATGCCGGCTGTGTCCGACGCCAGGCGTCGTAGCGGGTGCGCAGCGTCTTCACCGGATTGAGATTCTCGCCCGGTTTGATCACGTTCGGCCCGGTCTGATTGGGCTGCGCCACGGTGAGGTAGAGCGAGTACTTGCCGTTGCTGTGCGCATCGCCGCTGGCATCGCCTTTATTGGCCATGAGGATATACGCGATGTAGGCCGTCCGCCCTTCACACGGAATGGCCGGCTTGCTGCCATCGGCAGGGAGCGGCGGGCAGACACACCGGCTGTCGCCGCCATACTGGTCGGCGGTTTCGAGCGCCGCCATCACACGATCGGTGAGCGCGCCTTGTGTGTGCACGAAGGCACGGACCGCATTCGGGATGACATCACCAGTGCGCAGGATGTTGCCCTGAATGGAGTAGTAGATCTGCGTTCCCGGTACGCGTCCCTGAATGTCCTGCGTCACGTAGCCGTTGGAGAGCCCGGAATGCCCCGCAGTGCGCCCGGTCAGGTCGAGAATGCCGAACTGCCGCGATTGAAAGGCCGGGTCGGCGGACAGCATCTCGATGATGCGCGCGGGGTCGGTTCCTTTCTGGAGCTCGCGATACACGAGCATCTGATTGGCATGCGTGCCGTCGACGCCGGCTTGGCAGGCCGCGACCCCTTTGCCGGGCACGACGACGGCTTGAATACCGCTCAGGAACGCGTCGTCACGATCGACGCAGGTGGCGGACGCGATCACCACCCTGCCGGTGGCCATGTCCACCGCGATGACGGACCACGTGGCATGCGCGGTGCTCGGCAACAGCAGCAGCGCGAACACGCCGAGGAGGCGGGAGAGGAGTTTCATCTGCCCAAGAGACAGTCCACGCGCGCATTCGTCCAGTCTGGCACGAGGGCCGGATCTGTAGCCCGGGCGGCGGGCAGGGACGGGCCGGGAGCGGTACAATAGGACACGCACCGTCCTCGCGGCCGGCGGATCCTGTCCGTCGACGCACTCGGCCCACCTCCCCGGCACCCATGTCGTCCATACTGAACCGTCCACCGGCACGCCTCGTGGCCCGCAGCATTGCGCTGCTGGCCGTCACCGCGATGTCGGTCACCTCGCTCCCAGCGCAGTCGCGGGCGGGCAACGTCATTCCCGGCATCGAGGTGCTCCTCACCGACTCGATGCACCTCATTCGCGGCAAGCGGGTGGGGCTGCTGACCAATCATTCGGGGCGCGACCGGAAGGGGACGAGCACCATCGATCTGCTCTTCAACGCGCCGGGGGTGAAGCTGACGGCGCTGTACGGCCCCGAACATGGCATTCGCGGCGAAGCCAAGGCGGGAGAAAAGATCAGCAGCGGCGTAGATGCCAAGACGGGCGTGAAAGTGCATTCGCTCTACGGGGCGGTGGAGTCACCGACCGCCGACATGCTCAAGGACATCGACGTCCTGTTGTACGACATTCAGGATGTCGGCGCGCGCGTCTACACGTACCAGTGGACGCTCGCGCTGACGGCAGCGAGTGCGGGCAAGCCGATCATCATTCTCGATCGACCGAATCCCATCCGCGCCGACCGCTTCGAGGGGAATATTCTCGACCTGCGCTTCCGGTCACTGGTTGGGCAACACGCGGTTGCGCTGCGCTACGGCCTGACGCCGGGGGAACTCATGCGCTTTCTCGCGGGCACCAAGGCGCTCAATGCGAGCGTGACGGTGATTCCCATGAAGAACTACACGCGCGCCATGTGGTTCGACCAGACCGGTATTCCTCGGGTAAACCCATCGCCGAATCTGCGCACGCTCGATGCCGAACTGCTCTACCCGGGCACGGTGTTCTTCGAAGGTACCAATGCGGCCGAAGGTCGTGGCACGGATGCCCCGTTCCAGCTCATCGGCGCCGATTACCTCACCGACAACGTTGCCGTAGCAGCATCGCTCAACGCGCTGAAGCTGCCCGGCGTGCGTTTCGATACGGCGACGCGCACCATCGAGCCCGGCTACAAGTTCGGCGGCAAGACGATTCCGATGATCAAGGTAAGCGTCACCGATCGTAACGCGGTTCGCCCAGTCGAACTCGGCATCCGCATGCTGCGCGCCTTCTATGCGGCGCACCCCAAGGAATTCGCGTGGCGCGAGCCCACGGTAAACGCTGCGGGGCGCATCAAGGGGATCGACAGACTCGCGGGCACAGATGAGCTCACCAAGGCAGTCGAAGCCGGCACCGTCGATGCGCTGGTCAGGCAGTGGGATGCGGATGCCGTAAAGTTCGCCACCCAGGTGAGGCCGTATCTGCTGTACCGCTGATTCTTCGGCCTACATGTGAACGGGGGCGGCGATCAGTATGCGATCGCCGCCCCCGTTTCATGTTGTCGCGACAGTCAGGCGTCGACGATTACCAATCGACGCGCATACCCACCTGCCCCATGCGCGCGGCAAACGCCGAGAGAGGAACCCCAAAGGTCGACTGCGGTGCACCGGCGGCGGTGAACTGCTGATTGCCGAAGCTGAGGTTGTTCTTCCAGTTGAACAGGTTGAACGCTTCCGCCGAGACGCTGACCTTCGTGCCATTCCAGGTGAGAATGGGGCGCGCGAGCCGGATATCGACCGTGCGATACCAGTTCGGCCACGCGTTCGCCGGAAGTGTCGTGCGGTTGCCGGTGGAGCTCACCGTGCCGCCCGGGAAGTCGTCCGTGAGGATGTTGTTGAGGTTGATGTCGCGGCCGTCCGTCGTGAGGAAGGGACGCGGGCTCGCGATGGTCGTGACGCCCGAGAAGAGGAACCCGAAGGGCAACGGCACGATATGCGAGAGCGCCAAACGGTGACGCTCGTCGCCCGTGGTGCGCTGGCGGTTGAAGAGGAACGGATACGCGAAGTTGGGGAGCGCTGCCGTATCGAAGTCGCCCTGATACCAGCCCATGGTGTAGCCGAGATTGACGCGCGCCTTGCCGCGCTGCCACGTGGCCTGCACCAGCACCGACGAATAGTTCGAACGCCCGATGTCATCCCAGATCAGGATGTCGCCGAACGCCGGCGTCAGCTTGCGGACCGCGGGCGTGACCGTGCGATCGAGGTAGTTCGGATTCCGCTGCACATAGAGGTTCTCCATGTTCTGCCGAACATAGTCGACATTGATGCCAAGCTCCGACGAGAACTGATGACCCACGCCAAGCGACATCTGCCTGGAGTGTGGGGTCTTCATCTCTTTGTCCATCAGAATCGGGGACAACGCCGCCGAGGCACCGGCAATCACGCGCTGGCGCAGCACCGACGGGTCACTCGTGCCGGGGTTCGCGAAGGTATACGTCCGCCACGTGGAATTGCGGCGCTCCTGGAAGCCCATGAAGCTCGTGACGCGATCGTAAATGATACCGAATCCGCCACGCACGAAGGTGCGGTTGTCCTTGAACGGATCCCACGAGAATGACACGCGCGGCGAAAAGTTACCGAGCTGATTTTTGCGATTGCCGTTGTTGATGAACGGCTGCAGCGCCGGAATACTCGTGAGTACCGGGTTGCTCGCCCACGGCGTCACGTAGTTGTTGTTCATCGTGTTGAATTCCGCGTCGTGCCGGAGCCCCAGCGAGAGCGTGAAATTCGGCTTGATGCGCCACTCGTCATTGATATAGATGCCGGTGGTGTATCCGCGCGCACGGGCGATGGCGTCCGACGTCCCGTTGGGATCGGTGAAGCCTACGGAGATCGTCGCCGACACCGGCAACGCCGTGGGATCGTCGACACTATAGGTGAACGTGCCGTCCGCGTTGTTCGGCTGGTTCTGCAGCGCACCGATGGTGCTGAGCTCGACACCGGCCTTGATGATGTGCGAACCCGCCTTCTCCAGATTGTACGTGGCCCGGTTCACGGCGCGGAAGTGATTCTCCTGCAGGATGAGCGGGAAGCCTGAGGTGCCGAACTGTACGCCCGGGAAATTGCGCTGCGGCCCCGGGAGCAGCGGCGCCTCGTTGTGGTTCCAGCCCACGAACTGCAGCGACGCCTCGTTCACCAGGTTGCCGCTGGTGGACACGAACTTCTGGCGCAGCTGCGCCGTATAGATCTCGTATTTCTGCGAGATACCCGCGTCCTGTGAGGCGCGACCGCCGAAATTGCCTTCACCGCGCAGGAAGCGCGTGGAGCCCATGAAGTCGTAGGTCAGTCGCGGGCTCTGCACGTACGTGAGACGCGAGAAGAGCGTGTGATTCTTGTTGGGCGCCGCGAACGAGCCTCGCACCGATGGCCAGCGCGTATTGGCAGCGGCCGTGGTGGGGTTCACATCGAGGAAGAAGTCCGTGTCGGTGAGCTCGTAGCTCGTCGCGAGAAAGAGTTTGTCCTTCTTGAGCGGACCCGCAATGTTGAAGCCGAGCTGTTCACGGCCGAAGTCCGGCTTGATTGGCTGAAAGGCGTTCCGCGCAAGCATCGACTTGTTCTGCAGGAAGCCGAACGCCGATCCCTTCCACTCGTTGGTCCCGCGCTTGCTTTCGGCACTGATCACATACGAGCCGGCGCGCGTGAACTCTGCGTCGTACGGATTGAGATACACGCGAAAGTTCTCGAGTCCTTCCTGCGGCAGCGGCGATCCCGTCTGACCGAGACCCACGATGTTGCCATTGAAGAGACTCTTCATTTCGACGCCGTCCATGTAGACGTTGAAGAAGCGAAGATCTGGCGCTGCACCGCCCGAGGGCAGCGTGCGTCCCGACTGTGCCGCATACGTTTTGATGCCCGGCGCGATGCCGGCGAGGTTCATGATGCCGCGCGCATTGAAGGGGAGATTTTCGATTTCCTCCTTCACGACTGGCGCCGACACCGACATGCGCTGCACTTCGACCTGCTTGACGCGCTCAGCGACGACGGTCTGCGCATCGAGTTCCGCCGCCCCTTTTTCGAGATCGAACTCGAGGCGCGCGCGTTGGCCAAGCACGAGGTTCACCGTATCGGTACGCTGGCGATATCCCAGCGCGCGCACATTGACGGTGAATTGACCGGAGTACAGTCCGAGGACGCGGAATTCGCCGGTGGATCGGGTCAGCGTCCGATTGACTTCGGCGGTCGCGATGTTGCGCACGGTGATCTGCGCCCCGGTAACGGGGGCACCGTCGGCACGGACCGCGCCTTCGAGAATGATGGTGTTCTGCGCACGCAGCGGCATCGAGACGAGGGCGCTGCTGCATGCCGCAAAGAGCAACCGCTTGAGCGTCGGTCGCAACATGGGCCTTCCTGGGTACGGGGGGATGGTGGGACGAACTGCGAGATTATAGGTCCGCCGTTCTCGCATGGCTAGCGAGACGCCAGCCATCTCGTGCCTGACCGCGCCATCGCCTCTTTTCAGTGATCAGGAATACAGTTGCTGCCAGATGGTGTCTTCCCGCGTGGAGACGGGGATGATCTGCTGCAACTTGGGGGCAAAGAGTGGCAACTGTTCGGTGTCGGCGAACACGACCGCAAAATCCTCCGCCGAAAAGGCGCTCGCGAGGCGCGTGGCAAAGGTGCGACGCAGCAAGGCGGCGTAGTACGCCACATCGTAATCCCGCAGGTCACTCTCCATGCGCGCCTCGTCCTCGACTTCGTCGATGACCCGACCGCGACCGTCCTGCGCGCGGTACACGCGCACTCGATCACCGGCCGACCAGGCGTGTCGGCCACTTTGCCACATGGCTTCGTACGCAAACTCGCGCCGGACAGTCCGCGAGCGCGCGTACGCGTCCGGCACCTTGCGAAGGCGCACGCGTGAGGCCACGGCTACTGTCGGAAGCCTGCGCGTGCGCAAGGCGTCGAGGGTCTCCAGGTACGCCGCGCGCACACCGGGGATATCGCCGGAGAGCAGCCGGGTAATGGCCGTTCGCAGGAACGCTTCACCAAAGGGCTCCGCGCGACTGGAGCGGAAGGCGACGCCTTTGAGGTGAAGCTTGCCGTCGTAGGTGAGCAGCGCGTAGTTCTTCGCTTCGTGCGAGAGCATGGCAGCATAGCGTCCTTCGAACTCGAGACGCACCAGCGGCGGCAGCAGCGCGGCGACCTCGTCTACTACGCGCCGTTCGTCCGCTTCAGACCACGTTGGGGGCACTGCCACGTACACCCCGTCGGTGTCGGCCTCGATGAGCAGCGCGCCGCGTTCGGCCAGGGCGCGGCACATGAGCAGCAGCGTTTCACGTCCACGCCGCGTGACATCGTTGGCGGCGTGCACGTCGGCGAAGCGCGTGAGCCCTTCTCCGGCGGCAAGGTACCCGTACGCGGAGTTCACCACGAGCTTCATGGCGGCGCTCATCGCTTCGAGCGTGAAGCGTTCGTCGGACCCGGCGGGCGCGTCTTTGGCGGCCCCTTTGGCGCGCAGGCGCTGCTCGACCAGCTTGTCGACGAGCACGAGCAGTGCCTGGAGATGATCGCGCGACGGCCCAATGCGAAACGCGCGCATGAGCGACGGATACAGACTCGCGACGTCGACCTTCACGATCCGGTGCGCCACACCCGACGTGAACAGATAGAGTGCCGCCCCGCTGTGCACGGTGCCGTCGTGTGCTGCGTACGCCGGCAACGCCTGCCCGGCGCGGAGATAGGCGCGCACCAGCATCGGGTCGATCACGCCGGTGGCGGCACCGGCATCGGCGAGTCGCTCGTAGCGCCGTGGCGCCATGCGGGCGAGCGCGAAGGCAGCGCCCCCCAGTATGCGCGCCAAGCCGGCCACTTCGGTAACGTCGGCGCCGGCGTACCGGCGTACTCTGTCCGGATCGGTGCGATACACGGCGTGAATGCGGTCGCCGGGAATGAGCTCGCGCGCCGGTCCGGCCAGCCCGAAGTGCCGCGCGACAGCCTTGAGCCCGTACCCGGGAAGCTCACGGACCGCGAAGTCATAGCGTCTGACGGCATCGAGCGTGTCGATGAACTCGCGCCCCGGGGCGATCAATCGTACGCGGCGGTCGTCACCGCCGTCCTGGCCTTCTCCCCCGCGCGTCGCATCGCTGCTGGTCCCACGCATCGCCGCCCGCTCGAGGAGTGCGGTGTGATGCAGTCGACCGAGTGCCAGCGGCACGCGCAGCATCGCCGCGCGTCGTCGCAGGAACGGCAAGTCGAAGCCATGCAGATTGTGATTCTCGATGACGTCGGGATCGAGAGCGCGCAGGCGCGATACGAACCGGGCGATGAGCTCCGCTTCGGCGGCATCTCCGTCGCCCTGCGCTTCGAGCAGTTCGACGTCGCCGTCTGGTGTGCCGACCGCGATGAGAAAGATGCGATCGACGGCCGGGTCGAGTCCGGTGGTCTCGAGGTCGAACTGCAACCGGCGCAACTGCGCGAAGGTGAGATCACGGAAGTACGTGAGCCCCGTCGCCACCAGGAACTGTTCGTCGGGGGGCACGACGTGTCGCGTTTCCCGCGGTAGCTGTGCGAGGCGCGTGATGCGACGCTGCAACCGTCGCGAGGCGCCGCGACAGACCGCCGACTCGAGCTGGGCAAATCGGTCGGCGGAGAGCAAGACGCGCAGCTCACCTGGGCCGGCGAGCTCGCGCACCCGAAGTCCGCGCGCATCGGGGGTGCCGTCGTCGAACGCGTACGACACACCCGCCGCGTCGAGGTCCTCGGTGGAGTCGAGCAACACCCACGGCCGGAAGCGCACGGTGCGCGTTTGCAGTTCGCCACCGTGCGGACGGCTCCACACCGTCGCCTCTCCGTTGCCTTCGGCCCACACCGACACGACGGCCGGTGTGTCGTTCCACCCCCACAGCCATTCGTCATGCTGGGCGGCGCTCAGGGGCGCCACGCCCTGCCCTGCGAGTGCAACCGGCAGATCAAGCCGTCCAGCGACCAATCAGCTGCGCCCACGGCACGACGGCCGCGATGAGGGCGAGCGACACGAGCGTGCCGATGAGCGCCTTGCGCGCCTTGGTCTCCGACGACGGCGCCTTGCGGACGAGCACGCTGGTAACCGTCGCCGCCACGACCGCGAGGAGCATGAGCGTGGGGTGTTCGACGACCAGACGGCGGAGTTCAGCGTTCTTCATGGTATCACCCATGGACGCGCGGGCCGCGGCAACGCCGGGGCTCACGAACCAGAGCACCAGCCCGGCGACAAACTGCAAGTGCACCAGCAGCGTGAAACGGCGCACCCACGACGTCTGCGCGGGGCCCCACGTGCGGCTGGCCGTCGCGCCCAGGACGATCACCGTCACACCAACGACGAGGACGAGCCACGCAAGCGCGTTGTGCAAAGCAATCACCGTTCCGTACATCAAGCCTTCCGTTTGCAGGGGTGAAGCGCGCCACTCAGGGCGGTGTCGCGCGTGTCAGCGTGTAGACGAAGTTGCAGTGCGACGCACCCGACATGATGGTCTGCGTCCGCGTGAAGTCTACATCCGGGTTGAAGCCGTCAATGAGTGCGGCGTCGCGATTGCACGACAAGATCGCCCCCAACTCCGGAATGCCGAGTTCGCGATACATCTCGGCGTACCGGCAGCGGGTCACATCGAAGGCAAAGCGTTCGGCCGTAGACTCCTGCACCGTAATCTGCAGCGCGTCGTCCGCCTTCCACCGGTCGAGCGTGTGCTCAAAATGCGCCAGCGAGCAGCCGCCGGTCGCCTGCGCCAGCTGCGCCCCCTGCGCGGTGGCCAGCGACTCGATAACCGTGCGGGCGATAGCGTGCACGCGATCGACGCCGAACTCGGCGCTCATGGCCTCCAGCAGCGGCGCCACGATTCGTGCTTCAATGAGGCGGCGGTTGAGCACGCCGATGCTGTTCAGCTCCGCGTCTGTTGGCAAGCTCATGGGGATGACCGAAAGGAGCGCTACTCGGGGACGCCGCCGCCGGGTTGCAACGTGGCCCCGCTGCCACCGGCGATGCTCTTGAGGGCGAAGTACACCACACCGGAGAATACCGCTCCCATGACCACGGCAAAGCCGCGCGTCTTGCGTTTGTCCATCGTGCGCTGCTGCGAGCGGTCGACGGTGCGCCACGGCACCATGAGGTCTCCACGACGCCACTGCAGCTCGTTGCCGTCGGCCGTAATGATGCTACCGGGCCGTACGACGATGGCGCTGTCAGCGAGGGTACGTACGGCGACGCCATCCAGCTGCCGGAGTTCGAACCCGGCAGAATCGCGCAGTGCGCGCGCACCCTCGGCGGTGAAGAACAGCCGGATTTCGGCACGCGCCGGGACCGCGGTACTACGCAGCGGCAGGTAGTTGAAGCAGCCGGCGAGGGTGCTCAGCGCCAGCGTTGCGAGCACCGTCGCCACGGCCCGCCGCGGCGTGCGCACAGATCCGGAACCAAGCGGAAGGCGAGAGAATGACATGGCGCAACGATAGCGTGCGGCGGGCATCAAGGCGAGAGGGGTCGCCGGCGCAACGCAAATGGCGATGTCTAGCGCTCCCGGCCAGTTGTACGTAGCAATGAGGAGAGAGAGGAAGCAGGCACACCCGAAGTTCGCCCCCCCGCTGGCGTCGTTCCGCCAGTCATTGGTCGTCACCCTCGCCGTCACATCCCTCCATGCCAGTTTTGAAGACTTCTACGATTGCGGTGGCAGCGTGGCTTGCCAGCCCGTTGCAGGGCGCGACCGCGCAGGCGGCTCCGCCGGCTGGTGCCCAGCCTCCTGCGGCGGCGACCGCGCCGGAGGGCGCAGGCGCCGGTGCCGCCCGCCGCGGACCGCGTCCATACGCCCAGGTCATCACGGCCCGCGCGCGCACCGAACGGGGTGGGATTTCGGTGCACCGCGTGGATGACCGCTTCTTCTTCGAGGTCCCGGATTCGCTCGCGGGGCGCGACTTCCTCATGGTCACGCGCGTGTCCGGCGTGCCCGCCGGCGCCGGCGGATTCCTCAGCGCGGGAAGCTCGCTCGTCGAACGACTCGTGCGCTTCGAGCGCGTGAACGACCGTGTGCTGCTCAAGAGCATCAGCACCGGCGCCGTTGCCGACGACACGCTCCCCATCGCGCGCAGCGTGGCACAGAACAACTACCCGGCGATCATCGGCGCCTTCCCCATTGCCGCATTCGGCAAGGACAGCACGTCGTACGTGGTCGACGTGACCGACTTCTTTGCGAACGACAACCCGGCGACCTCCGGGCTCGACGCGGGGCAACGTCGTGCTTTCGGTGTCCGGCGCTATGACGCGGCGCGCAGCTACATCGCGAGCATGCGCAGTTTCCCGATCAACCTCGAAGTGCGGCAGGTGCAAACCTTCGACGCCGCCACGCCGCCGAGCGATGCGGACGGCGCGACGGTTACCATGGAAACGCGGCAATCGCTCGTGCTGCTCCCCAAGGTACCCATGCGTCCGCGGCATGCCGACGCGCGTGTTGGCTACTTCTCAGTGAACCGGGTGAACTACGGCCTCGACGTACAGAAAGCGGAGAGTGAGGAATTCATCACCCGTTGGCGTCTCGAGCCCAAGGACCCGGCGGCCTACGCCCGTGGTGAATTGGTCGAGCCGGTGAAGCCGATTGTGTACTATCTCGATCCGGCCACCCCAACGCGCTGGAAGCGCTATGTAAAAGAAGGCGTGGAGAATTGGCAGAAGGTGTTCGAGAAGGCCGGCTTCAAGAACGCCATTCTCGCCAAGGAAGCGCCGAGCAAAGCAGAAGATCCCGACTTCGACATGGACGATGCGCGCTACAGCATCGTGCGTTGGGCGGCGAGCCTGGTGCGCAATGCAACGGGTCCGCACACGCACGATCCGCGCTCGGGCGAGATCATCAACAGCGAGATCACGTGGTACCACAACCACATGCGCTCGTATCGCAACTGGCTCATCATGGAGACCGGCGCCGCGAATGCCTCCGCACGTTCGCTCGACATTCCCGAAGAGCTGATGGGCGAAACGATGCGTCAGGTGATCACGCACGAGATCGGGCACGCCCTTGGCCTCCAGCACAACATGATTGCGTCGGCGAGCTTTCCGGTGGACTCGCTGCGCAGCCCGTCGTTCACGCGTGTGTACGGTGTGAGCGCCACCATCATGGACTACGCGCGACAGAACTATGTGGCGCAGCCCGGCGACGGACTGCAGCCTAAGGATTTCATCCGCCGTGTGGGACCGTTCGACGACTATGCCATCAACTGGGGCTATCGTGTCATTGCGGCGCCGTCGGCCGACGCCGAGCGTCCCACGCTCAACCGTTGGCTCACGCAGCAAAGCGGGCCGTTCCCGTATCGCTTCGCGTCGCAGCAGCTGGCCGCGGGCGACCCGCGCAATCAAACGGAAGATCTGGGCGACGATCCACTCAAGGCGACAACCTACTCGACGGCCAACTACAAGCGCGTGCTCCCGAATCTCGCCGCCTGGACGAGCAAGCCCGGCGAGGATTTTTCGGAGCTGCGTGAGTTGTATGAAGAAACCGTCGGGCGCTGGTTCGGCAACGTGAACCACGTGGCGACGGTGGTTGGCGGTGTCGAAGTCGATCTCAAGGTGGCGGAGCAGTCGGGCGCGGTGTATCGCGTGGTACCGAAGGCTCGACAGAAGGCGGCGCTGGCGTTCATCGGCAACAATATCTTCAGCGCACCTGAGTGGCTGATGCCGGCGAACATCACGACGCGCATCGGTCCCAACACCGTAGTGGGAGCCCGGTCGGCGGGCGTGCTGACATCACTGCTGTCGCCGGCCCGTCTTGGTCGTCTCGCGGAGGCCGAGCTGTACGACGCGACCAACGCGTATCCGTTGGCGGAGTATATGGCAGACGTGAAGCGCGCGTTGTTCAACGGCGCGTCACCGGATGCGCATCGCCGTACGTTGCAGCGTGTATACATGCAGCGGCTCGAGGCGCTGATTACGCCCCCGTCGGCGGCACCGGCCGGTCCGGGTGGCGGTGGCGGATTCGGAGGCCAGGCGCAGCGGTTCACGCCGTTCGTCTCGGCGCCCAACGTGCCGCAGAGCGATCTGCCGGCGCTGGCACGGGCGCTGGTGCGCGAGGTGCAGCGGGATGCGCGGGCGTTGGCGCTGTCGTCGACGGGCACGGTACAGAAGGCGCATTGGGCGGATATTGCCGAACGCGCCGCGGCGATTCTCGACCCCGCGAAGTAACGGCCGCGAGCCGGAGCGGCTGCTTACTTCTTTTGCAGCCGCTCGAGGGTCGCTTCGAAGAGAGCGCGCAAGGCATCGTCACCGCTGATACGCTGCGTCATGTCGGCGTACTGCGCCGCGGTATACTTCTCACGGATGAAAAGGTCGTTACGTAGGGCCCGAAACCGGTCACGGACTTCGGCCTGCGTTTCGACCTTTTTGTTTTTCGGCGCGGCGAGCTCCGCTTGCTCGCGATCGCGGAGGGCGTTGAGCGCGAGGTGCACGCGAGCGTGCTGCGAGATGGCCGCACTGTCGCGCATTGCCGACGCCGGCGCCGCAGGTGGGACCGCCGCGTTCTGCGCTGCCAACGAGGCGGGAGCGGACAGCAGCGCGGCCATGAGGACGGCAGAAAAATTGGGCATGCCTTAGTTAACTGCGGTTTGGGTGTACTACGGAAGGGGAACTACGGGAGGGGAACTACGCGAGGAGAACTACGGGAGGGGAACGACGGGAGGGCAACCACGACCCCGCGACAACGACCGCGACCACGACCACGACCACGACCACGGGAGGGCAAACACGGGGTCGGGGTCTGTGTCACGGGGTCGTGGTTGTCCTCCCGTCGTTCCCCTCCCGTTGGTCTCCTCGCGTAGTTCCCCTCCCGTTGGTCCCCTACCGTAGTACTCCCAGACCGCAGTTCGCTTGCGCCCCCGTCGGCCGAGCCGCAACTTGCCGTGTTGTTCCCTCCCCCATGTTTCGTACCGAGGTACGGCATGAAGCCAAGTTCTGCGCTGGCTGTGACGCTGTCCGTTGCCCTGCTCCTCCCCTCCTCAGGCAACGCCCGTCCCTCTCCCCGCGCTGTTGTAGTGCCGCCTGCCTTTCCCGCCGCTCGGCACCCTGTGCTGGCGCGCCGGGCCCCCGTGCCGGCGCGTCTGGCACCGGCGGCGCTGAACGGGGTCGTCAAGCAGTACTGCGGCAAGTGCCACAACGACACGATGAAGCGCGGCAACCTCACGTTGTCGACCTTCGACGTGGCGACGCCATTCGGCCAGACCGATGTGGCCGAACGCATGGTGGCGAAGCTGCGTACGGGCATGATGCCGCCCGTCGGCTCGGCACGGCCCAAGGGCGACACCCTCGAGGCGCTCGTGATGGAGCTGGAGACGCGCCTTGATTCGGTCGCGGTCATCAACCCCGATCCGGGGCGCCGGACGTTCCAGCGGCTCAACCGCGCGGAGTATCAAACCGCGGTGAAACAGTTGCTCGGCCTGGACGTCGAAGCGGCGAATTACCTGCCGCCCGATACCAAGAGCGACAACTTCGACAACATCGCCGACGTGCAGGCGCTCTCGCCCACGCTGCTGGGCGCGTATCTGCGCGCGGCGGGCGACATCAGCTGGCTCGCGGTTGGCAACCCCAAGGCGAGCGCGAGCGCGAGCACGTACACGATGCCCAAGATGGCATCGCAGACGTCGCACGTTGAAGGCACGCCGTACGGCAGCCGTGGCGGCATGGTGGTGACGCATACGTTTCCCGCCGACGGCGAATATCAGTTCAACGTGAACTTCTTCCACGAGACCACGGGCGCCTTTGCCGGTGGCCTCGCGCGCGGCGAAGCGTTGGAAATCGCCATCGATGGCACGCGAGTCGCGCTCATCGAGATCGACCGATTCATGCACGCGTCGGACCCGAATGGTGTGGCGCAGGGCGCGCTGCCGGTGAAGGTGACCGCGGGGCCGCACAAAGTGTCGGCGGCGTTCGTACCCCCGCGCTTTCAGGGCGTGGTGCAGGATCTCATCTCGCCGCTCAAGTACTCGCTCAACAGCACGTCCAATGCGGTGGCGTATGGTTTCACGCTGCTGCCGCACTTGCGCGAGCTCACCATCACGGGGCCCTACGCACCGACCGGGGTGACCGAGACGCATATCCGTAGGCAGCTCTTCACCTGCCGCCCGACGACCGCGGCCGCCGAGCGGCCGTGCGCGATGTCGATCGTGAACCGGTTGGGGACGCAGGCGTATCGCCGGCCGCTCACCGAAGACGATCGCGACGGGCTCATGTCGTTGTACGACGCGGGACGCACGGCGAGCGGCAGCTTCGAGCAGGGCATCCGCCTTGCGCTCGAAGGCATGCTGGCGAGCCCCGACTTCGTGTTCCGCTTCGAGCGTGCGCCGAGCTCGGCGACCGCGAGCAAACCGTACATGCTGCGCGATATCGACCTGGCGTCACGGCTCTCGTTTTTCCTGTGGTCGGCGCCGCCGGACAATGCGCTCCTCGCCGCGGCGACACGCGGCAGCTTGTCGCAGCCGGGTGGGCTCGAGCGCGAAGTCAGACGCATGCTCAACGATCCACGCGCGAAAGCGCTCTCCACGCGTTTCGCGGCGCAGTGGCTGCGACTTCCCGACCTCGACGTGGTCACGCCGGACATCCGGCAGTACCCCGACTTCGATGAGCAGCTCAAGAACAGCATGCGGCAGGAGACCGAGCTGTTCTTCGACGACCTCGTCAAGCGCGACCGGCCGGTACTCGATCTGTATCGGGCCGATTACACCTTCGTGAATGAACAACTCGCGCGACACTACGGCATGAAGAACGTGGTGGGCCCGGCGTTCCGTCGCGTGTCGTATCCTGACGCCAACCGTCGCGGACTGCTGTCGCACGCGAGCGTACTCACGCTCACATCGCACGCTACCCGCACCTCGGCCGTGGAACGTGGCAAGTGGGTGATGGAAGTGCTGCTCAACAGCCCGCCGCCCCCGCCGCCACCGGGCGTGCCCGATCTCGAAGCGACGCCCGGGAGTGACGGGGCGCGTCCGCTCACGGTGCGCGAGCGCATGGAGCAGCACCGCAAGAATCCGTCGTGCAGCAGCTGCCACAAGATGATGGACCCCATTGGGCTGGCGCTCGAACAATACGACGTGACGGGCAAGTTGCGCCGTCGTGATAACGGAATGCCCATCGACTCGCGCGGCGACTTGTGGGATGGCAGCACCGCCAACAACGCCAACGAATTGCAGGCCGCGTTGCTGCGCCGACAGGATGCGCTGCTGCGCACGTTCACGCGCAATCTCATGGCGTATGCCATCGGGCGTCGTATCGAAGCGCACGACATGCCCAGTGTGCGCAGCATCGTACGGTCGGCGGCGACGCAGGATCATCGCATGTCGGCGTACATCATGGGCGTGGTCCGCAGCCCGGCGTTCCGCATGCAGAAGCTCGAACCGTCCACCACTGTCGAGAGCGGCCCCGCCGGCGCCTCGTCTTCTTCCCGCTGAGCAGAACCATGGCCAATCTCATCCGGCAGCCGATGCCGCGTCGCACGTTCCTCAAGGGTATGGGGACGATGGTGGCGCTGCCGTATCTCGACGCCATGACTCCGGCCAATGTGCTGGGACGCATGGGACATGCGGCCAACCCTACGCGCTTGCTGGCGATGGAAATGGTGCACGGCGCCGCCGGCTGCGCGCCATTTGGACTCACGGAAAACTTGTGGGCACCACCGACCACCGGCCGCGCCTTCGATCTGTCGAAGACGTCGCTCGCACCGCTCGATCCGTGGCGGAAGTATCTCACGATCATCAGCAACACCGACGTCCGCATGGCGGAGGCATACAAACCGGAAGAGATCGGTGGTGATCACTTCCGCTCGAGTGCGGTGTTCCTTACGCAGTCGCATCCGACGCAAACCGAAGGCTCCGACATCTTCGCGGGAACGTCACTCGATCAGATGTACGCGCAACGCTT
>JAIXTI010000281.1 GCA_027484025.1 bacterium | reverse complement strand
CGAGAACATCTGCAGCGCGCGCTGCGCCATGACATCGAACAACTTGCGGTTGCCCAGCCCGGTGAGCACGTCGGTCGTACTCTCACGACGCGCCTCTTCCAGCTGCTTACCCAACCGATCGAGCTTCGTCGCGAGGCTCACGTACTGTTCCTGCTGCTGCTCGCGCCGCGTCTGCAACGCGCCCTCGATGGCCAGCACCGCGCCAACGACTTCCGACTTGATCGAGCCGGTCTGCATACGCTTGAGCGCGACCTTGGCCCGCTCCATCTGCGTTTCGGTGGTGACGTCGGTGGTCTGATCCACCTTCACGGCGTTGTGCACCGTCTCCACGCACGCCCAGAGCGCATCACGCAACTCGCTGATCGACGAATCGACATACTTGTGTTCGTCGCGGCGCTGCTCGGTGATCGTGCGCACCACGCCGTCCCAGTCGCGATCATGGACGCCGAGCGACCCTTGCGCGTGCTCTTCGAGCGGATAGCCGAGGGTGACGTGACGATGCCAGCGCGAGAGTTCACGCGAGATGTCTTCGCCGGACCGATCGGGAAGATCGATGGGATAGCGCGAGAGCGCCGTGAGAATGCCGCCCAGCGCGTCGAGCACGAGCCCGAGGCTTTCGTCGGCAGACGCGTTGGCAGCGGGGGCCGTGGGCGCTGACGGCGCCGCACCACCAGGAATTGCCTTCAGTACCGGGGAACCACTCGCGCCGTTCGAACTTCCTCGTTCGGACGAGGGGCGGGGCTCGGAGAGCATCTTGAAGAACATGGATTGGGAAAGGGGTTGCCTATATCATCGGCAGATCCGTCCCGAGGGTTAAATCCTTGCCATGCTCAGTTAGTCCAGAATGTCACACAGCGGGCACCGAATTGCTTCGATGCCCGCTGTTTTCGTCATTTTCCACCTAGTGGTCAGAATTCGTCAGCGGCAAAGGCCATGATGGACGCACTTCCGGACTGAATCGCCGTCAGGAGGGTCGCCGTTTCGGGGAGTACGCGACCGAAGTAGAAGCGCGCCGTCTTGAGCTTGGCCTCGTGGAAACGGGCGTTGGCCGCCCCCTCAGCCAGCTTTCGCTGCGACACCGTGGCCATGCGCAGCCACTGCCAGCCCACCGCCACGTAGCCCATGAGCTGGAGGTACTCGGTGGCCGCTGCGCCCACTTCGTCGGGATTGGCGAAGCCCTTCTCCGCGAGGAGCATGGTCGCCTTCTGCAACTGGTACAGCGACGCGCCGAGCGCCTTCGCAAACTCTTCGAGACCATCCACCTGCGCCGCCGCGTCCACGTCGCCCTTGACCAGCTCGAAGAAGCGCCGAACCAACCGGCCCCCTTCCATGGGCAGCTTGCGCCCCACCAGGTCGAGCGCCTGCACGGCGTTTGTCCCTTCGTAGATCTGGGCAATGCGCGCGTCACGCACGTACTGCTCGATGCCGTACTCCTTGATGTAGCCGTGCCCGCCGAGAGTTTGCAGCGCGATGTTCGTGTTCTCGAAGCCCTTGTCGGTCAAAAACGCCTTCACGACCGGCGTCATGAGCGCCACGATGTCCTCGGCGTCCTGACGCACCGCGGCATCGGGATGACGGTGCTCGATATCGATGCGAATGCCCACCGCATAGGCGAGCGCGCGCATCCCCTCATTGAGCGCCTTGATGCGCAGCAGTCCTTTGCGCACATCAGGGTGCACCAAGATGGAATCGGCCGGCCCCGACGGGTTCTTGGGACCCGTGAGGGAGCGCCCCTGCAGTCGGTCCTTGGCATACGACAGCGCATTCTGATACGCCACCTCGGAAAGCCCGAGCCCCTGCAACCCGACCGCGAGCCGTGCGCCGTTCATCATGACGAACATCGCGCGCATCCCCTTGTGCGGCTCTCCCACAAGGAAGCCCTTGGCGTTGTCGAAGTTGAGTACGCACGTGGCCGAGGCCTTGATGCCCATCTTGTGCTCGACACTGCCGCAGGTGACGCCATTCCGCTCACCCACGCCGCCGCTCTCCGTCGGGAGAAACTTGGGGACCACGAAGAGCGAAATGCCCTTGGTGCCACCGGGGGCATCGGGAAGCTTCGCGAGCACGAGGTGCACGATGTTTTCCGTGAGGTCGTGCTCACCGGCGGAGATGAAAATCTTCGTGCCGGTGATGTCGTACGCCCCATCAGCCGTGGGGACGGCTTTGGTGGTGATGATCCCGAGGTCCGTGCCCGCATGCGCTTCAGTGAGACACATCGTGCCGCCCCACGTGCCATCAATGAGCTTCGGGAGATAGCGCGACTTGAGTTCGTCCGACCCGTGGCTCATGAGCGCACTGTAGGCGCCGTGCGACAGGCCGGGATACATGGAGAAGGAGAGATTGGCCGAGCAGAGCATCTCCTCCATGACGAAGCGCACCATCTCGGGGAGCCCCGTCCCACCATACGCCGGCTCGGCGCTGATCGCGGTCCATCCATCGGCGGTGTAGCGCGTGTACGCGTCCTTGAACCCGGCGGGCGTCTTGACCTCACCGTCCACCAGCGCGATGCCTTCGGCGTCGCCGCTCTGATTGATGGGAAACAGGACGTCTTCGCAGAACTTCGCCCCGCCGGCCAGCACCTCCTCGATCATTTCCGGCGTCGCATCTTCGAAGCCGGGCAGCGCCGAGAGCTGGCCGATGTCGTGCACATCGTTGAGCAGGTAGCGGATATCGTCGAGCGGAGCGTGGTAGGCAGGCATGGGCGAGGGCTCGGGGTGGGGTATACCCCATGAAGCTGTGGCGGGGACCGACAGGCGGCAAGGGTATTTTGCGACGGTTCCGTCATGTTTTGTGCAAAACCCACGGCCGCGGAACCGGACGCGACCGAATGCCGTATCGGTTATTGTCCCTCTACCCTGAATGGAGCGAATCCTGGTATGAAGCAGTTCTTCACCGCCCTGGCGGCGAATCTCGTCACGATCGCGGTGTGTGTCGTTGCCGCGGTCCTGCTCATCATTGGTGTGGCGGCATCGGCCGGCTCGCGCCCAGCCACCGTGGTGCGGCAGGGCTCGGTCATGATTGTCGATCTCGAGAAAGCGTTGTCGGATCAGCCGGCGCGCGCCGAGGCCCGTTCCGTGTTCGACGACGCGCTATCGCCGGGTAGCGATGCGCTGCCGCTCCGTTCGGCGCTGTTGGCCATCCGCGCGGCTGCGGACGACGACCGCATCAGCGGCATTCTGCTCCGCGGCTCCGTCGCCGGCGACGGCGTACGCTCTGGCTATGCGGCGCTCCGCGAGCTGCGGCAGGCGCTCGTGGCCTTTGCCGGCAGCAAGAAGCCGGTGCACGCCTACCTCGTGAACCCCGATGTGTCCACGTACTACGTGGCCTCGGCGGCCACGCAGATCACGCTCGACCCGTTCGGCTCGCTGTTGCTGCCCGGCATGGCCTCGGAGCAGGTGTTTCTGAGCGGTCTCTTCGAGAAGTACGGCATTGGCGTGCAGGTGAGCCGCGTGGGGCGCTTCAAGGCGGCGGTCGAGCCGTTCACGCGTAGCAACATGAGCCCCGAGAACCGCTTGCAGGTCGCGTCATACCTGGGCGACCTGTGGAGCGAAGTGAAGCGCGGCATTGCCGAGAGCCGCAAGGTGGATACGCTGACCCTGCAGGGTATTGTCGACACGCAGGGCATCATTCTCCCTGCCGACGCGCAGAGCGCCAAGCTGGTGGACCGCGTGGCCTACTTCGACGTGGTACTTGCCGACTTGCAGAAGATGACCGGCAAGGCGGGCGGCACGGTCGCACGGAGCGCCAAGGACAGCACGCGTGACGCCGAGCTCGCGGCGGTCATCGAACAGCCCTCGATGCCACAGATCACGCTCGATGCGTATGCGCCCATTGCCGTGGCGAAGGACCGCATTATTGGCGGCAGTCAGGCGATTGCCGTGGTGTACGCCGAAGGAGATATCGTCGACGGCGAGGGGGGCGACGGTCAGATCGGTGGCGCCGCGCTGTCGCGCGAGCTGCGCAAGCTCCGCGCGAACAACACGATCAAGGCGGTCGTCTTGCGGGTCAACAGCCCGGGAGGCAGCGCGATTGCCTCGGAGCAGATTCAGCGCGAGCTCACGCTCATTGCCAAGGCCAAACCGGTGGTCGTGTCCATGGGGTCACTGGCGGCGAGCGGTGGCTATTGGATCAGCACCGCGGGCTCACGCATTTTTGCCGAGCCCAACACAATAACCGGCTCCATCGGCGTGTTCTCGCTGGTGCCCAACATCAAGGGACTCGCCGAGAAGCAGGGGATCACGTTCGATACGGTGAAGACCGGCCGCTACGCCGATCTCTTTTCGCTGTCACGTCCGCGCAGTGAGGCGGAGTTGGCGGTGTTGCAGCGGGGCACCGACGCCATTTACGCCGCCTTTCTGCAGCGCGTCGCCACTGCGCGAAAGCTGACCGTCGACTCGGTGGGAATGATTGCCGAGGGACGTGTGTGGTCGGGGGCGCAGGCGCTACGCATTGGACTGGTCGACTCGATTGGCGGCCTCGACATGGCGCTCAAGAGCGCGGCGTCGCTCGCGAAGCTGACGGGCGATTACGAAGTACGGGAGTATCCGCGCGTGAAGTCGGCCACCGAGCGCATTACCGAGTTGCTGGAAGACAAGCCGGCGCCGGTGGCAGCACGGGCGAATGCGGCGCTTCGCGAGATGGGCGCGCGCGGTGCAGCCGCCGACCTGGCGCGCGACGTCACGCGCGAGCTCACGATGCTGCTGTCATACAATGATCCGCGTGGGGTGTATGCGCGGATGCCGTACATATTGCGGGTGCGCTGACGGCGGTTGAACGGCGGTTGAACGGCGGGTGAACTGCGGTGGGTTGTTCCGGCGGTTCACTCGCTGACGGCACGAGCCCTCAGGGAAAAGAACGCAAGGGAAAAGGGGGAAGCGCGGTTCGCTCTGCCAGAAACAACGAGGTCGTTGTTCCTGGTGAACGGCACCGCGCTTCCCCCTTGCTTCTTGCGTTCTTTTCCCTGAGGGCTAGTGCCGTCGGCCAGTTGACCGACGGACCAGTCGACCGCGGTTCAAAGCGTCAGCTTTCGATGACCGGCGTCGTCCACGCGCCGTACGTCACCTTGCGCGCGGCTTCGAGGCGACGCCCCTGCGCTTCCCACTGGCCGAGATCGGCGCGCATCCGCGCCAGATGAGCGCCGGCCTTGGCGATACAGGCGGCAATGCCACGTGCCTGCACGTCACCGAGCGCCCACTCAGCGGCCTTCACGCGCGCGCGGGCAATGACGAGCTGATCGACGCAACGCGCGGCGTGATAGCTGCTCCACGCGGCCATGGGACGATCGTCATCGATGCCGTACAGCGCCCACACACCATCGGTGGTGGGAATGGCGTCGAGGAGAAAGCCGTCGAGATCTTCAGGAATTGCGTATGTCGCGTCCGTGCTGGGCATGCTCATGGGGAGGCACCGAAAGGGTGGGCGGAACGCATCGAGCCGATGAAAGTCCGGCTGCTCGTAATGTGCGGTGATTCCGGACCCTAACTCAAGCCGTGCGCCGTGTTTGATGGTTCCCTCGCCCTCTACATTTCGCGCATGCCTATCCGACATTTCCCGTCGCGCGCCGTCTTGGCGCAGGCGACGTTGCTGGCCCTGCTCTCTCCCGTCGCCCAGCTGGTCGCGCAAGCCTCCGTCGCGACGCCCGGCAAGCCCCCTGTGTCAAAGCCGACGGCGACGCCCGCGGCGAAGGACAGCGGCGCCAAATCGGCGTACGCCACGGGCGGCACATCGGCCGCTGCCCGCGCGCTCGCCGGCAAGCCGGCTCCGGTGTGGCCCGTGCCCGGACCGGCGCCGCTGGCCGGCAGCGTCCTGCCGGCCAAGCGCATCATTGCGTATTACGGCAACCCGTTTTCCAAGCGCATGGGCGTGTTGGGCGAGTATCCCAAGCCCGAGATGCTGTCGCGTCTCGATCGCGAAGTCGCGGCCTGGAAGCGCGCCGACCCTGCCACGCCCGTGCAACCGGCGCTGCACCTCATTACCACGGTGGCGCAGGGCGACCCGGGCAAAGACGGCAAGTACCGCATGCGCCACAGTGACAAGCTCACCGAAAAGGTGTATGGGTGGGCCAAGGAGCGGAACGCGCTGCTCTTTCTCGATGTGCAGGTGGGGTTGAGCACCATTCAGGAAGAGCTGCCACGACTCGAAGCGTGGCTGTCCAAGCCCGATGTGCACTTCGGCATGGACCCCGAGTTCTCGATGAAGGACGGCACCAAGCCCGGTCGCAAAATCGGCAGCTACGACGCGGCCGATGTGAACTGGGTCATCGATCAACTCGCGCGCATTGTGACGGCCAACAACCTGCCGCCAAAGATTCTCGTGGTGCACCGCTTCACGAAGCCGATGCTCACCAACGCGACGAAGATCAAGCGCGACCCGCGTGTCCAGGTCGTCATTCACATGGACGGGTGGGGCCCGCCAAGTCTCAAGCGCGATTCGTACGCGGCATATGTATATGCCGAGCCGGTGCAGTTCACCGGCTTCAAGCTGTTCTACAAGAACGACACCAAGTACGGTGGCCCCATCATGACGCCGGCGCAGCTGCTCGCGCTCACCCCGAAGCCGCTCTACATCCAGTATCAGTAAGCCGCAGGCGTCAGCGCCACGAAAGCGACATGAGGAACGACACGCGACGCGGCAGTCCGGGCTCGAAGAACCGGTTGCGCGTCGCGTTGATCACCAGGCTCGACGCATAGCGTCGGTCGAACGCGTTCTCGAGCGACACGGTAGGTTGCACGCGCACACTACCGACTGACGGCACGTCGTACCCGGCGCGCAGATTCCAGACGCTGAAGCCGGCGCCGTACACCGAAGCGGCGTCGTTGGCACTGGCGCGGGACGACGCCGTCCACTCGACGGTGCCGAAGAGTCCGCGGGCGCGCACCGTCCCGAAGCTTTGCGCATAGTGTTCAGGGACACCGGGAATGCTTTTGCCGGCGAACGACACCGCACCAACGTCGTAGCGATCGAAGCGAAAGCGTGAGTGGGTGTACGCGGTGCCGAACTCGAACGCCTCCCACTGCCCGCGCACACTCGTTTCGGCGCCCGTGCGCGTGGAGCGCCCGGCATTGCGAAAGGCCCGACGCCCCGGTTGGTTCGGCACGTCGAAGGGGACCAACTCGTCGAGCACGCGCGCGCGGAAGATCGCGAGGTCGGCGCGAAGATGCTGACCGAGTACGGCCTGCGTCCCCATTTCAACCGTGCGCGTCCGCTGCGGCGCGAGCGTACTGTTCAACCCGGCGGCGCCATTCTCCTGATTGGTGAGCTCCGTGACGGTCGGCGTTTCGAAGGCGGTCGACAGATTGGCATACAGCGACCACAATGGTCGCGCGCGCCAGCTGAGTCCGAGCATCGGACTCACCGCATCGAGCGTACGATTGCCGGAGTCGTCGGCATTGGTAGCGGTGATGAACTGATCGCGGACTCGAAACCCAACTTGGTCGTAGCGCAACGCAGCACTCGCGAACAGCTGGTGCGGGGCCTCGACTTCCACGCGAGCATACCCACCCACGTTGGTGGCGCGCTCTTGCTGCTTGAGTCGCGTGGCGCCGCGCTCGGCACGAGCCACCGGACAGAGCGCCGTGACGGGCGCGGTAGGTGCCACTGCGGCGCAATTCTCGAAGTTGGCGCGTGCATCCACCTGCCGCTGCGCATCGATACCGGCACCGAGTCGCACGGGCCATGCAAGCGCCCCCACGCGCCATGCGCCGTGCATGCTGCCCCCCACCACGCGACGATCGACATCGACGATGGCGAACGGCAACGGGTTATCGAGGGACCGCGTGCCGGTAAACAGCGATCCGCGCACCGTCCCCGAGGAGAGATCTCGTTCGGCGAGCAGCGCGATCTGCGACTGGACGACCGCCTTCCGCGAGCGGCGTGTAATGTTCAGCGAATCGGGGAGACGCGGATCGCGCGCAAGTTCTGCGGCGGTCAACGCACCGGTGTTTTCGGCGCGCGGAGCATCGTAGTGTGTGCCCTGCACTTCCAGCCGCGTTCCCGCCACGGTGGCGAGCGCACGCGCAAAGACACTCGAGGCATCGAGGCGCGACCAAGTGCGCGGTCCGTTGCCCGCGGTGCGCGTCGCGGAGAGCAGCCATGCCGGCTGTCGCCACTGCCCCGACGTATCGGCCATCGATCCCGACAGCTGCACGTTGCCGCGCTGCACCCCGCCGCCATCCCACACACGCGCCTGACCGCTGAAGGGCGTCGCCGAGGGCGAGCGCGAACGCATGTCGATAACGCCACCCGCCGCGTTGCCATAGAGCGCCGCCGCCGTACCGCGCACGATATCGACGCGCTCGATCGTTTCGAGATCGAGCCAATCCGTGGGGGTCTGTCCGTCCGGCAACGACAAGGGAACGCCGTCGCGCAGCACACGGACGCCGCGTACGCCGAACGCCGAGCGAGCACCGAAGCCGCGCAACGAGATGCGCTGATCCTGCGACGGGTTGGCCCGGTCCTGCACCTGCACGCCCGGCACCGCCAGCAGCAAATCACTCACACCGGTTCGACGCAACGCCGGCCGCGCCGACAGTGGCGCCGTGCTTACGGCGAATGGCAACTCGAACGGCGAGCGCGCAGCGTCTCGCGTGACCGTGACGCGCACCGACTGCAACTGCTGCGTGGTGTCGCGCGACGACTGCGCATGCAGCGGACGGGCAGCCGAGCTTGCCGTGGCAAGCAGCACGAGGGCACCGACGGCGGACACGACGGTAGGGGCACCGGCACGGCGGGTGGCGCGGCCAGCCAGGAAGTCAGGGTTTGAATGCACCCTGCGATCTATCGCCAAGGCGGAACGGAGGGAATCCCCCGACTCGCCGCCGCGAAGTCAGCGACCCGCGTCGGAGCAGGTGGGCTTCCGCTCGAAGGGGCTCTCGTCCATGAGCTCACCGGTGCGGGAACAGACGATCCCGGTATTCGTATCGCGAACCGCCATGAACCAGTGCGAAGGCGACGCGTTGCTGGTGACCACACGCTGCTCCCCAGGCATGCTGAGGCCACGCGCTTTGAGCTCCGGCCATGTGGCAAACCGCTGATTGATGATGCGGAACGCCGACTGCTGCTCGTACACATTTGACAGCGTTCCAGCGATGGCAGTGCGGCTGCGGTCCTGCTGCATGCTGCCGTTCACCTTGAGGCCAGCGATGACGACGGCAATCATCACGAATACCACCACCACACTCGTAACGAGCACACTGTCCCGCTCGGCGCGCGCCGTCGAGGCGACGGACGCGGCGGTGGCGGCCGCGCGGGGCAGCGAAGCGGCCGGCGGCGGAGGAACGGCGGGCCGGCTGACACGCGCCGCGGCAGGATAGCTCGACGTACCTCTGCCCACTGGCACCGTTCGGGGATAGGTCACCGGACGCGGCTCCGCGTTGACGCCAAGCGGACGCTGCGCGGCGCGGAACTTGTCCGCCGCGAGGGTCGAGGGTCTACGGGATGGTGAATTGGGCATGCGGGCATGTTACGAAGTGGACGATTGCCTTGGCATAGCGGCATCGGCACGACCGTCACAGCGGCAGCATTGATACAAACATTTTCGTGACGAACCGCTTGTCACACGGCGCGAGTACCGCGGTCCGGACCGTCTATATTTCCGCCCATGTTTTTCAAACAGCTTTATGATCAGCCGCTGGCCCAGGCGAGTTATCTCATTGGCTGCCAGGCCACTGGCGAAGCCATTGTCATCGATCCACTGCGTGACCCAGTGCCGTACATCGACCTCGCACGCAGCGAGGGGTTACGGATTACGCATATCACCGAGACCCACATCCACGCCGATTTCGTCTCGGGCGCACGTGAGCTGCACGCCGCCACGGGTGGTCTTCTGCTGCTGTCCGGAGAAGGGGGAGACGACTGGCAATACCGCTTCGCCGCCGCCGATGGCGCGACCCTCCTGCACGACGGCGACCACTTCATGGTGGGGAACCTCCGCTTCGACGTGATGCACACCCCCGGGCACACGCCGGAGCATCTGTCCTTCGTCGTGACGGATACGCCGCGTGCCGCCGGTCCCATGGGCGTGCTCACCGGTGATTTCGTGTTTGTCGGTGATGTCGGCCGCCCCGACCTGCTCGAGAAGGCCGCCAAGGTAGCCAATACGATGGAAGCCGGCGCGCGCACCCTTTTCGCCTCGCTGGAGCGGTTCCGTGCCCTGCCGGATCACCTGCAGCTATGGCCAGGGCACGGCGCGGGCTCGGCCTGCGGCAAGGCGCTTGGCGCCGTGCCGTCGAGCACCGTCGGGTACGAGAAGCTCGCCAACTGGGGGGTGGGCACCACCAGCGAAGCGGAGTTCGTGGAGGCCGTGCTCGAGGGGCAGCCGGAACCGCCACGCTACTTCGCAGAGATGAAGCGGATCAATCGCGACGGACCGGCCGTGCTCGGCGCGCTCTCTCCCCTGCCCCTTCTGGACGGCGGAGACGTCTGCCGCCGAGTGGAAGCCGGCGCGTGGCCAGTCGACTTACGCAGTGCCGCCGACTTTGCGGCGGGCTTTCTGCCAGGCAGTCTGTCGGTGCCCTACAGCAAGTCGTTCAGCACCTGGGTCGGTTCACTGGTGCCATACGATGTCGACATCGTGTTGCTGGTCCCGGATGCGGACATGACGCTGGTCGACCGTGCCCAACGTGACCTGTCCCGAATCGGCCTTGATCGGATCGTGGGATGGGCCACGACAGACGCGGTGCTTTCCGCCCATACGACACGGGGCGGGGTCCGAGGAACCGTGCAGCAAGTGACGGCAGCGGCGCTGGCCAATGGTGCAGGGTTGCCGGCGGCGCATGCCGTGCTCGACGTGCGCGGGCGGGCGGAATGGGCGGCCGGCCATCTCCCCGGCGCGGTGCACATTCCCATGGGTGAGCTTTCCGACCGACGGAGCGAATTGCCTGTCGGCCCCTTGCTGGTGCACTGCCAGTCAGGGGCGCGTTCGGCAGTCGCCGCGAGCCTCCTGCACCGAATGGGGCGCCACGATGCCGTGAATGTGACGGGCGGCTATGTCGCCTGGCTGGACGCCCGCCACGGCCGGTAGCCGCGACGGGTACGTGATCTGGCGGGTTACTGCGGACGCGCGGTGATCATGTGCTGCAGGAGCTCGCCGGCGGTGCCGCGCTGACGCGAGTTCCCGACGCGCAGGGCGTCGACGCACGCAAGCATCTTGTGCAGGCGGGCGTCGCGCGCCGCCACCTTGGTGACACCGTTGAATAGCGGAACCAGGGCCTCCCCACGAACGGTCCCGCCTTCCATGGGCCACACGAGGGTGCGCACGGGCTCGTCGGTGCCGAAGACACTGGCAAGCTCCGGATGCGATCCGGCGGTCGGCAGTCCCACCCGCTCCGGTCCGTGGACTGCCGGAAAGGCGTACCGGGCTCCATACACGAGAAACTCGTGCAGCGAGGCATCCACGACCGTCCGGCTCCCCGATCCGCAAATGCCAGCATGCTGAAGACGGGCCACCGAGCGGTGTACGGCGCTTGTACTGGTGGCCAAGGCGATCGCGAGCGGCTCATATCGATCTTCGGGAACCAGAACGAGGCGGAGCGCTACCGCGATGTCGAACGGCCGGAGAGAAGGCTGCGAAGGCACTGGTTTCGGTCAGAAAGTGAGAAGACGGCGGACAGATGAGTTTACCGCTTCTTTACCGAACCAGGGGTGTACGACGGATCGCATCGTCCCTATAAAACTACGCCTTATACCCCGTTTGCACCCTTTACATTCCAATGAGAACGACTGGGATCAGTACAGTTAAAGCGGACTTAATCCTCAGGTCGATTTCCAGGGAGCCTGAGCATCGGGCTGACGCTGGTTCAGCCGTCTGCCACAGCACCGTAGCGGCAACTGGCGCCCATGCGAGGGACAACTCAGCTTACGCGAATGTCCGACACCTCCCTGTTTCACGCCACGCCGGTTTTCCCGCGTGGCTTCCGCTGTGCAAGCCGCAACGTGGGGCTCAAGCCAACCGCCCGCGATCTCACGCTCTTCGTGAGCGACGTCGATGCGTCGGCCGCCGCGGTATTCACGCGCAATCACTTCCCCGGGGCGCCGATCATTCTGGGGCGCGAGACGATCAAGGGGGGCGTCCTTCGCGCCGTGATTGCCAACAGTAAGGTGAGCAATGTCGCCACCGGCGAGCGGGGGGTGGAGAATGCGCGGCGGATGGCGCGCGCCGCCGCCGCCGAACTGGGGACGAGCGCCGACCGCATTCTGGTCAGCTCCACCGGCGTCATTGGTGTCCCGTTGCCTATTGAAAAGATCGAGGCCGGCGTGGTGGGCATGTCCGCTGACCTCCTGGGCGATCCGATGGTTGGGGCGGAAGGAATCATGACGACGGATTCGCATCCCAAGGCGCTATCGGCGAGTGTGGGGGATGCGACGATCACGTGGGTCGCAAAGGGCTCCGGCATGATCGAGCCCAACATGGCCACGATGCTCTCGTACATCTTCACCGACGCGGCGTTCGACGCGCCCACGCTCGACCGTCTGTTGCGTGCAGCGGTGGCCCCGTCGTTCAACATGCTCTCGGTGGATACCGATACGAGCACCTCGGACACCTGCGCCATTCTCGCGAACGGTCTCGCGGGTGCTGTCGACGAAGCCGCGTTTCTCGACGTGCTGATTGCCGGCTGCACGCGCATGACCCAGATCCTCGCGCGCGACGGCGAGGGCGCCGAGCACCTCATCCGCGTAGAGGTGGTAGGCGCGCTCACGGCGCAGGAAGCGCACGTGGTTGCCAAGTCCATCGTGAACTCGCCGCTGGTGAAGACCATGGTGCACGGCGCCGACCCGAACGTGGGGCGTTTGCTTATGGCGGTCGGGAAGTGCTTCGATTGCACGATCCGTCCGTCCACCACCGATGCGTGGATCAACGGCTATCAGGTCGTGGCCAACGGCGAACGACTGTCGTTCGACGACGCGATCGTGCGCACGACGCTCTCGCAGGAAGTGGTGGTACTTCGCGTGGCCCTCGGCGTGGGGACCGGTGAAGCAACCGCCTACGGCTGCGACTTCACCAAGGGCTACATCGAAGAAAACGCGGCGTACTACTCGTCCTGAGTGGACGCCGCTGGGCGCTGCGCGGTTGGGCGTTTACTCGGGCGTTGCGGGCACCCCTTGCAGGTTGAGCGCCTGCACCTGCTCCACCCATTCCGTGAGCCGCTCCAGTCGCGTGATCTGCGGCGTGATGTCGAAGTGCTGCACGAGCGCGCCACGCGGCACCGTTTGCGTGAGCGCCGTGGCCTGCATGAGGAAGAAACGACGCTTGTCAGGTGAATGGCAAGGGTACTGCAACTCGAAGCGCTCACGGCGCCCCGACAACAGGTCGCGGAGCCCTCGCCCGACGGCTTGCGCCATCGGATCGTCGGGATTCGCCATGCAGGTGGTGACGTAGTTGAGCCCGATTCCGGACACGAGCGGCTGCGGCGCCTCGTTGAGCTCCCCAAAGCGTGTCCAGCTCGCGTTGGTCTGCAGAATGGTCCCATCGGCGCCCAACACGGCAATCGATGACGGAATCGAATCAAGGATGTGCTGCAGCCGCTCTTCGCCGCGCTTCACCTCGGTAACGTCGATGACGCTGACGATGACGCCGTGCGCCCCCGAGTCGCCAGTGAGGTATGGCAGCACCTTCACATGCAAATGCGACCCGTCCGGAGCCTGCATTTCGTGCGATTCCGGTGCATTGCCCGACATCACGCGGCGGCACATGGACACGATGTCCACGCCCGGTATCTTCGCGGCGATGTGCTCGAGCGGTCGCCCGATATCCTGCGGCATGACGTTGAGCAACCGCAGCGCGGCATCGGTGAACTTGCGGATCCGCAGCGACGAATCGACGAAGAGGGTGCCCACGCCCGTGGTGCGCAGCAGGTTCTCGATGTCGTTGTTGAGGCTGATCAGCTCCGCGATCTTTTCCTGGTACTCGGCGTTGACCGTCTGCAGCTCCTCATTCACCGACTGCAGCTCTTCGTTGGTGCTCTGCAGCTCTTCGTTCGACGCCAAGAGCTCTTCGTTCGTGGCTTGCAACTCTTCGTTCGAGGTCTCGAGCTCCTCGATCGTCGCCTGCAAGTTCTCCTTGGTGTACTGCAGTTCGTGTTCGAGCTGCGACAGGCGAAGTGCGGACGAGTCGTCGAGCGCATACTGGTCGACGGTACCGCCAGCCAGTGGCTTGGGCCCGCTTTCAAAGAAGATGACGTACGTGCGGCTGCGATCCGGGCCGACATCGAGTGGCCGCACGTGCAGGCGCACGGTAGGCTCGTTGGGTTCGACCTCGATGCCTTCGTACAGAATATCCCGGTGTTCCTTGGCCACGCGCGCGAGGGCGGCGCGGAGTGCCGTGCCGAGCGGACGCGGCAGGAGTTTGAAGATTTCCAGCGTCGACCGGCCAGCCGGTACCTTGAGCAGCGACGACACATCGCCGAACGTATGCAGCAGATGATACTCGGCATCGAGTACCACGCAGCGCAGCTTGAGCACGTCGGTGAGTTCCTGAAAAACATGCTCCAGCAGCCCGTCTTCACTCGCTGATCGGACCGGCCCCATGCGCGTGGCCATAACCGCCTGCTCCGCGGGTGTCGTCACGGAGAACGACTGCATCATGGGGCGCCGCGGGCGGCTGGGCAGCGCTTCGGCAAGCGTGTGCCGTCCCGGCTGCAGCGCCTGATAGATCTTCCACTTGGCATCGACCACATCGAACAGGGTCGACAACGGTCCGAGGGTTTCGCTGGAGCCGAGGAACAGAAACCCGCGCGCGCGGAGCGCATACGCCAACAGCGCAATGACTCGGCGCTGCAGATCGGTGCCGAGATAGATGAGCATGTTGCGGCAGGACACGAAGTCCATGCGCGTCAGCGGCGGGTCCTTGAGCAGGTTGTGGCGCGCGAAGATGACGCGATCGCGTAGCGCACGACTCACCTTGTACCCGTCACCGTCGGCCACGAACCAGCGCGAGAGACGCTCGGGGGTCATGTCGGCCGCGATCGAATCGCCGTACTTGCCGGCGGCCGCGAACTCGACGGCATCCTGATCGACGTCGGTCGCAAAGACGCGCACGTTGCGACTGAGTTTGGCGCGCTCGAGGGCCTCGAGAATGAGGATGACGACCGAGTACGGCTCTTCACCGGTGGAGCATGCCGGAATCCAGAGGCGCAGCTCGGCGTCGGCGGGCGTATCGGCGATGAGCTGCGGGATAATGCGTTGCTCGAGAATGTTGAAGGCCTCAACGTCGCGGAAGAAGCGCGTCACGTTGATGAGCAAATCGCGATGCAGCTGCACGAGCTCGGGCTTGGAGTCTTCGAGCAGGCGCACATAGTCATCCCATCCCAGTCCCGGGTGCATGAGCACGCGGCGCTCGATGCGGCGGATGATCGTGTTGGGCTTGTAGCCCGTGAAGTCGGTACCGAGCCGGTCGCGCAGCATGCCGAGGACACGTTGGACCTGCGAGGCGGTCCCCGCCGCCTGATCATTGCTGGCGTACGCGCGCACTCCTCCGCGGCGGAGGAAAAACTGCGCCACGGTGGCCGGAATATCGGCCACCTGCAGCACCTGGTCCGCCAGCCCAGTGGCCACCACACTGCGCGGCATCCCGTCGAACTGGGCTTCGGTGGGGTCCTGCACCAGCACGAGCCCCCCTTCCGCCTTGAGCTCGCGGGCACCGCGCGTGCCGTCGCTGCCGGTGCCGGACAAGACGACCCCGACGCCGTATTCTCCACGCGCCTGCGCGAGCGACGCGAAGAAGCCATCGATGGGGAGGTGCAACCCCTGACCGGTTGGCTGCTCCGCGAGGCGGAACTGGTCACCGTCGATGGTGAGGTTGGTCTTGGGCGGATTGAGGTAGACGGTGTCAGCCTCGATGCGCATCCCCTCTTCGGCGCGAAGCACGCGCAAGGTGGTGTGCCGCCGCAGCAGCTCCACCATCAGCGACTTGTGGTCGGGAGAGAGGTGCTGGATGACGACGTACGCGATGCCCCGATTGGGGTCGGCGTTGTCGAAGAACTGCTGCAGCGCCTCCAGCCCGCCGGCGCTGGCCCCGATCGCGCAAATGGCGATCGTGGGGCTGTCGCCCATGCCGGGCACGTCGCCCGTTGCGCTACCCTGCTCGGTGGTTGTCATGCTGACGGGAGTTGTCTGGAGGTACGTTCGGTGGACCATCCAGCACCGCACGGATGCGGGCCAGGAGTTCGCTGGTGGTCCACGGTTTCTGAATCAGAGGGGCGTCACACGGGGCGTGGACATCACCATCGGCGTAGCCGCCACCGGCGTATCCCGTCACCCACACGATACGTGAGGCAGCGGCATATTGGCGAGTCGCTTCGAGGACCCGGTAACCGTCGCCGTGGGGCATGACGACGTCCGAGACGACCAGATCGACCGGCGGCTGCCCCTCGTCGCGCTGTTGGCGCAGGAACTCAAAGGCGGCGTCACCACTCGCGGCTTCGGTGACGGTGTAGCCGGCGCGACGGAGGACGCGCGCCGACAGCGCCCGGATGGCGTCGTCATCTTCGACGAGAAGAATGCGCTCGTCGCCGCGCCCCACATGCGGCGTAATGCTCGGCAATGAGGAGGGAGTGAGCCGAGCGTCCGCGACGGCCGGGAAGTGCAGGTGAATCGTGGTGCCCTGCTCCGGCTGGCTTTCCACCGACACCCGCCCCCCCATCTGCTCCATGAGCCCGTAGACCATGGACATGCCCAGCCCGGTGCCTTCTCCCAGTCGTTTCGTGGTGAAGAACGGTTCGAACATGCGGGCCAGCGTTTCGGCGTTCATGCCGCAACCGGTGTCGCTGACGGAGACCACCACGTGGCGCTGGGCACTCGACGCGCGTGACTGCGAGTCGGGGGTTCGTGCGGGGCCGGCCTGCGCGTGCAGCACGATGCGCAGCTCACCGCCGCGATCGCGCATGGCGTCGCGCGCGTTGGTGGCGAGGTTGAGCAGGATCTGCTGCACCGCACTGCCATCGGCGAACGCGAGTGGGACATCTCCGTGGGTGAGGCACTGCACCACGATGGTTTCGGGGAGCACCCGTCGCAGAATGCCGGAGACATCCTGCACGACGGGTTCGAGCAGCGTGGGCTCGACCCGCAGCTGCTCGCGCCGCCCGAAGGCCATCAGCTTGCGCACCATGTCCGCCCCACGCTGGGACGCGCGGAGAATTTCCGCCAATCCTTCGCGCGCTTCGAACGACAGCCCATCGCCCGAGAGCAACAGGTCGGCGTGGGCCAACACAATGGTGAGCAGATTGTTGAAGTCGTGGGCGATGCCGCCGGTGAGCTGGCCGAGCGCTTCCATTTTCTGCGATTGCCGCAGCTGCGCCTCGAGCTCTCGCGCGGCCGTCATGTCGCGCGCCACGGCCACGTGGCGCCCCGGTACGACGTTGGCGCGACTGGCGTATTCCACCTCGACGACAGTGCCATCGTGGCGCCGGAGACGCACGACGCCGCGTCCGGTGCCACTGCGCAACAGCTCCGCATGCTGCCGCATGAGCAGCTCGTGGTCTTCCGGCACCACGAGGTCGAGGAGCGTGAAGTCGGGGGTGGTCGACGGCCTGGTCGCGAGAAACGATCCCACGACGGCGTTCGCGCGCAACACCCGGAGATCGTCGTCGTAAATCACGATCGCGTCGAGGGCGCCGTCGAAGACGGCCTTGAAATGCGCCATCGCGTCGAGGCGCTCGTCCTGCTGCCGATGCTTGTCTGTCGTTTCGATGTGCTGGATGACGGCGCCCGTCTGTCCGCTGAGCGCATTGATCGACAGTTGATACCACCGATCGCCGGACTCGTCCGGCGCGTGGTACTCGAGCTCGAACGCCATCGCCCGCCGCTGGAGGACAGACTGCAGCCCGTTGGCAATGGCGCGGGCATCGGGCTCGCGAAACCAATTGCCGCGCTTGGAGAGCTCGAGGTAGCTGGCGCCCACGCCGGCGCCAGCGAGCGTGAGGGCGTTGGCGAGCACCGAGACGTGCCAACGGGCATTGCCGGAGCGGATCACCCCATCGCTATCGACCAGGAGCAGACTGGCCGGCAAGGCATCGAGGACTTCCTCGACATCGTGCGCGTGCCGTTCGAGCAGATCGCCATGGAGGCGTTCTTCGGTCACATCGGCAACACGCACGAGCCGCGCGGGTGCCCCGTTGTACAGGCAGTGCGACCACATGGCCGAAAACACGCGTCGGCGTCCACCGATATCTGCGGCGACATCGAGCGGCGAATCGAGCACGCTGGCCATGAGGCGCATCGCGCGCGGTTCGGCCAAGAGTCGTCTGTCGAATGCCTGATTGGCGGCCAGCAACACCCCGTCCCCGTCGAGCACGATGTGCGCATCGGGGAGCAGATCGAGAGGAAGCTGGCCGGCTTCGACGGCGGTGACGTGCACTCAGAACGGAGTCGAGGGGACTAGACCTGCAGAAAGCTCAACGTCGAGCTCGACTGTACCTCTCAATAGGCATGTGGGACCGACCGGACGCAATGGTGATTTGTATGAACCGGCGTCGGAAAATGCCACGGTTTCATGGACGCCGCACGCTACCGAAGTGCGGGACGCCGCCAGTGCCGTGTCTGCTGTTCGTAGTCGAACGCCAGCCCGATGAGTTTCGCTTCACTCCACGCCCGTCCGAAGAACGAAATCCCCGCCGGCAGGCGCCCATCACGGGTGTAGCCCATTGGCACCGTCATGGACGGGAAACCGGTGGACGGGGAGAAGAGCTGGCTGTTGTCACCGTGCGGCGTGTTGAGATCGCCAATGAGCCGCGGTGGGTTGCTCCAGGTGGGGTAAATCATGGCGTCGAGCTGCAGCGAGTCCATGAGCTGCGTGACCGCCACGCGGAGCGCCGCGCGCACCCGCTCGCGCGACTGGCATCCGGCGCTCTGCTCGGGCGCTTCGGTGACCTGCGCGGCGTCGCGGAGACGCTGTTCCACCGTGGGGTGATACCGGCGGCTGCGCACCACGTCATTCACGTTCTTCACGGGCGCCTCCGGACCGCGCGTGGCGAGGTAGCGCTCGAGGTCGGCGCCAAAGCGGTTGCATCCGCCTTGCTGCTTCCGCTGAATGGCGTCGAGCGAATCGACGCGCACCGTGTCGAACACGATGGCGCCGGCACGCCGCAGATCGGCGACTGCCCGCTCGAATACCGCCTTGACCTCGGCGTCGAGCGTGGGCCGCTCGTAGGCCTGACGGAGCACCCCGATACGGGCGCCGCGGAGTGATCCGGCGCGCAGCGCGTCCGTGTAGCGCGCCGGGCGCTTGCTATCCGCGGGCGCGGTGACCGTGTCGGCCGGATCACTGTGGGCAATGATATCGAACACGGCCACCGCATCGGCGACCGACCGCGCCATTGGCCCGGCGACATCGGCGACCGCATTGAGTGGCACGACGCCGGCGCGCGACGTCAGCCCCATGGTGGAGCGAATCCCCACGAGCGCCTGGTGCGCCGACGGCCCACGAATACTGTTGCCGGTATCGGTGCCCAGCCCGAGTGTCGCAAAGCCAGCAGCCACGGCGGCGGCGGTCCCGCCGCTCGAGCCGGCCGTCACACGATCGAGTGCATACGGGTTGCGCGTGTATCCCGGCAAAATGGAGCTCACCGTTTCGTACGGCGTGAAGGCCCACTCAGCCAGGTTGCTCTTGGCCAGCACAATGGCCCCCGCCTCCTTCACGAGACGCACCATCGTGGCGTCCTGTTTGGGCTTCCACCCCTCGAGCGCCAGCGACCCCGCCGTGGTCTGCAAGCCGACGGTCTCGAAGTTGTCTTTCACGATGAGCGGGATGCAGTGCAGCGGCCCCACCGGCCCCGACCGCGCATAGCGCGCATCGAGACTATCCGCGATGACGAGCGCGGCGGGATTCGTGATCACGATACTGTTGATCGCCGGTCCCTTTTTGTCGAGCGCGTCGATGCGGGCGAGGTACTGCTGCACCAGTACGCGACAGGTCAGCCGCTTACTCTTGAACGCGGCGTGCACCGTCGCAATGGACGCGGTGTCGATGGGAAACGGTGCCCGCTGTGCTGGCAGACGAGACGACAGCACAGCGGGAACGACGACGAGGAGGGCACGTAGTGAGCGCATGGCAGAATTAACCGCCAAGTCGCGACGGGGGGAACCGTCGTGTTGCGCGGTTACGCCGCCGCCGACTGCGCCCCCCGCACAAGCGGAATGACCTGCTCGGCGAACCGCTCCATCTCTTCGAGCTGCGGGCTGCACTGCAACAGCAAGAGCCCAACACCCGCGCGCTCGAACTCACGCACACGGTCGGCCACCTGCTCCGGCGTGCCCACCAGCGCTGCCCGCAGCCCCCGGTTGGAGACCGAGTAATCCTGCAAGGACAACTGCTGATCGAGCTGCGTGTTGGCAATCCAATCCTGATAATTGCCGAACCCCGGCGAGCCTGGCGCCACATTGGTGATGCGCTCGAGCTCACGCTTCGCTTCTGCTTCGGTGTCACGCACAATGGCATACGCCGCCATGCCGTACTGCATGGGACGCAGTCCTGCCGCCTCACGACGGCGCTGCATGTCCTGCACTTTGGGCAGGATGCGCTCGGCCGGATCGCCATGCATGACATACGCGTCGCACTCGCGCGCGATGAGCGACTTGGCCGCTTCCGATTCACCACCCGCGTACAACACCGGATGCGGGCGTCCGCGGCTGGACACCGGTTTGGGTTCGACGATGAGCTCATCGACCTGGTAGTAGGCGCCGCGATACGACAGCGCCTTCTCCGACCACGCCCCCTTCAGGACATCGAGCCACTCGGCCGTGCGCGCATAGCGATCGTCATGCTCGTCGAACTGCGAGCCGTAGCGACGCGCCTCGTCCTTCCACCAGCTCGACACGACATTGAGCGAGAGACGACCGTTACTGATACGATCGATGTTCGCCGCCTGCTTGGCGAGCGTGGCGGGGTGATGATACGTGGGACGCACCGCCACCATGAGCTCGAGTCGCGTCGTGACGGCCGCGAGGGCGGCCGCCGTGCTCCACGCATCGAGCGCGGGCGCTTCCACGCCCTTGATGTCGTTGAGAAACAACTCGGCGATGAGCGTGAGATCGAAGCCGATTTCCTCGCTGCGACGCGCCAGCCGCTGCACGTACGGCCAGCTCGCTTCCATCCCTTCGTCCGGGACGTTGCGTAACCACCCACCGAACACGGGCAACCAGTATCCGAAGCGCATCAGACCGTCTCCCCGATGAGCCCCGCGCGCACCTCGAGAAAATCCACGAGCTTCACGAAGGGATCGAAGCCCACGACGTTGACGGCATCGGCCACAAAGTTCGACAGCGCGTTGACGTCGTAGAAGTAGTGCTGCCCATCGCGGTCGTCCACGAGATACTCGATCCCTCCCACATCGATCCCGGCGGCCTGCGAAATGCGTTCGACCTGCGCAATGATCTCCGCAGGCGGATCGGCGCGCTCGACGCGCATGCCGCTCTTGGGCGCATCAATTGCACAGGCGCCGCGCACGAGCTCCGCGCCACTCGTGGTCTGGCAGGCGTCGGCCGGGCACAAGTCGAACGAGCCCACCGCCGGATACACGTTGATGGCGTAGAGATACTTGCCGTTGAGCGTTTCGACGCGCGTGATGTGTCCATTGCGCAGTGGCGCCGCCTCCTGCACGAGGGCGGTGCCGTCGACGCCGAGATCCACCGTTCCCGCCGCGACTGCCGCCGCCAGAATCTCGGGAGTCTCGTACTTCACGATGCCGGCGCCACTGCCTCCGACATTCGCCTTCACCAGGATCGGGTAGCGTAGACCGTCGGCGGCGGCGAGCGCCTGCGACGCATGGTTGATGACGCGTGAGCGCGGGAATGGCAGCCCGAGCTCACGCAGCAGATCGAGCTGCGTGGCCTTGGACAATTCGTTGGTGTACGCCTCGACGCCGTTCACCACGGGCACGCCAAGCCGCTCGAGATGGCGGAGCCAGTGCAGCGTGTAGAACGTGGTCTGCCCATGGCCGCGCAAGTACGCCGAGGGGCTGGCCCGGTTGAACACCAGCGACCACGGCAGCTCGCGCTCCGACGGGTCGAACACGTGGGCGGCGGCGTCGAGCCGCTCGTACGGAATCCCCCGCTTGTCGAGCTCCGCAAACAGCGGGCGAAACCAGTCGGGATGCTCGTGATAAATGGCGAGCGGGCGAATCGTGGACATGGCGCACTCCTGAAGCTGCGGTAATGCCGTCCGGATACGACAAAGCCCGGGCAGTGTGAGCCGCCCGGGCGTCGCGTTTTAGCTCGTTGTTTTACGTGGCGGCAAGAGGCGGCAAATGACCACGAAGCAGTTGTTCTAGGACCTTAGCCCTACGAACAAATCTGGTCAAGTACTGAGACTCTTGAGATCCGGGAATCACGCGGCCCGACGTCTCCGGGCATTGACCGACTGGGCGTCCGGTTGGCGGGTTTCGAGGTCACGGGTTTTGAAGCCCTTCACGGCGGCGGCCAAGTGGGCCGATTGCCCCTGCAGCTCTTCAGCGGCGGCGGCCGATTCCTCGGCGTTGGCGGCCACCTGCTGTGTGACATCGCTCATGACGGCCACGCCCTGGCCGATTTCCTTGATCCCACGCGCCTGCTGCTCGGTCCCCGTCACGATCTCGTCGATGACGAGCGCCACGTGCTCGACGTGCTGACGCGCCGCATCGAGCTGCTCACGAACGGCCTGCTCCCGCGCCACACCGCCATCGACGTTCTGAATCTCTTCGTCGATGAGCGCGGCCGTTTGCTTGGCCGCGTCCGCGGAGCGAATGGCCAACGCCCGCACTTCTTCGGCGACGACCGCAAATCCGCGACCGGCATCGCCAGCGCGCGCCGCTTCGACGGCGGCGTTGAGCGCAAGCAAGTTCGTCTGAAAGGCGATTTCGTCAATCGTCTTCACGATGCGCTGCGTGGCGTCGGCCGATTGTTTGATACGCTGCATGTCGGCCTGTAGCGCGAGCATCGCCTCCGAGCCGCGCTTCACGCTCTGCGACGCGTTGGTCGCGCTGACGCGCACGTCGGCCGCCTGCCCGGCGGCCACAGTGGCCAAAGAGCTCAGTTCGGAGAGTGATGCGGCGATTTCCTCGGCGCTTGCCGCTTGCGTCGACGCACCCTGCGCCAGCTGCTGGCTCCCCTCGCTCAGCTGCGACGAGGCATCATCCACCTGATAGGCGGCGGCGCGCACTTGCCCAAGCGTTTGCGACAGCGACTGAATCGCGCTGTTGAGCGCTTCCTGCACGCGAGCGAACTCGCCATGGAAGTCGCCGTCCATCCGCGCTTCCAGATTGCGATCGGCCACCTGCTCCAGCACGCGACGTGCCTCGGCGAGTGGGGTCGCAGCCGCACGCATGACCCCTTCGACACCGCGCAGCACGTCGGTGTAGCGCCCCTCGAGCGTCCCGAGCTTGGCCTGTACATCGAACTCACCGGCCCGCGCGGAGGTGGCCAGTCGGTCGATTTCCTGGACCGTATAGCCCACCGCGTTCTGCGCACGATCGCACGCGTCGAGCGAACGCGCGCACTCGATGGCCATGGTGTCGACGGCCAGCGCCACGACGCCGAGCTCATCGCCAGTGGTATCCTGCAACGCCTCCGGCGCATACGGCGCGACGGCCACCGGCTCTCCGCGAGCCAGTGACGTCAGCGCGGCGGAGACTGCCCCCATCCCGCGTTCCTGCAGCGCCTGAATGTGCGCCGAGATATTCGTGAGCCGCGTGCCGATGGACGAGGCGATGCGCCAGGCATACCAGAGCCCCGCCACAAAGAAGACCGCGAAGATGCTCCAGATGAACCACATGGCCCGCGTGAACTGCGTCGCGGTGCTCGTCTTGACGTCGGTGCTCATGCTTTGAATGCGATCACCGAACGCTTCCATACCGTCTTCGACTTCGGAGAAGCTCACCAGGAACTTCTGATAGAGTTCGGCCGATTGCGCCGGATTGACGAGAGCGACCTCCTGCACGGCGGCCGCGGCGGCCGCGTATCCCGACACGCTTTTCCGGAGCGCGGGCATTTGCTCCGCAATGGGCGTGTGCGCCAGTAGTGTATCAGCGGCATTCAGCGATGCCATGAAGCGGGCGGCGTGTTCTTGGAGGGCTTTGCGCGAGTCGCGCACGCCGGCGCTGTCGCCGCGCTGCGCCGAAAAGAGCGCCTCGAGCACATCCGCGCGCATCGCGTCGTGCATCATGTCGCTGTCCATCTGGTAGCGCTGCGCCGTATTGTTGGCCACCAGCTCGGTGGTAGAGGCGCGAGCCAGACGGAGCGCCGCCTGCCCGGCCACCGCGACTGCGAGAATACCCGCCGCGCCAAGTAGTGCAACGGCGCGCAAGCGCGCCCGAACGGACCGTAGAGCAAACATTTCAGGGGGTCACACAGAGTTCACCACGCGATATGCGGCTGCGGCGCCGTCATCAGTGGCGCGCCCCCCGCAGGGGGCACGCCCTTTAGCACTTTCTTAATATCGGATGGGACGAACCGGAGCTTTAGGGGGCGTTCCGTTTCCAGGCATTGTCGGCCGGTGACCGGTCAGGGAACCGCCGCTGCGGGTCGAGGGTGATCGATTCAATCACCCGTCCGCCGAAGACCAAATCGGCGGTGAAGGTGCGATTGCCGCCAAACCACACATCTACCGGGTATGAAACGCGTGCCGTGGTCGCATCGAGCATGACCGCGTTCTTCATGGGACGAATCGCCGGCCCCGTGGCGGCAAACTTCACGTCTAGGATGACGGGCGCCGGCATCTGTCCGTCGTGCGCGACGACCACCGTGGTCCGGATGCCCTGGGGCTTCACGCTCGCCAACCGGTGGTCCACGCTTTCAGTGGTGAAGAGCCACGCATTCCAGAACCACCCCAGATCACGGCCCAGCGCCTTGTTCATGAAGAACATGTAGTCCCACGGCGAGGGATGCTTGAACATCCAGGCGGTGGCCCACTCGCGGTGGGCCCGCTGAACCGCGCTATCTCCGACGATGCCGCCCAGCGCGGACAACATGAGCGGGGTCTTGCTGTAAGTCGTGAAGCCGTACGACGCGGGGCCGGCATAGTTGGCGTTCCACATCATCGGCGGCTCGGTCTCACGACCGCTGATGGCGCCGTAGCTTTGACCCTCGCCATCAAGCACCGGCGGCTTTCCCGCCGCATCGGCATCGGACAGGATGTTCATGTACTGATTGAACCCCTCGTCCATCCAGCCGTACCACGTTTCGTTGTTGCTCACCACCATGGGCCACCACATGTGTCCCGTTTCATGATCGGCGGCACCCACGTTCGAATTGATCACCATGGGGTACTCCATGCCCGCGCTCGGACCGTCTTGGAGCGTGAGCTGCGGAAACTGGTAGGGGAACCAGAGCTTGGAGTAGAACTCGAGCGCGTGACGCGTGACCTCACCGGCCTTCGCGAACAGATTGGCGCGGCCCGGCAGGTACAGCATGTGGATGGGCACGACGCCCTTGCCGGGGATGGTCGCGCGCGTGGCCTGCCACACGTACTTCTTGGCGGTGGCCCACGCGAAGTCGTTCACCGTGTCGGCATGGAAGCGCCACACCAGCCTGCCGTTGCCACTCGTGGCGGTCGCCTGCCCCGGACCGACTTCGTCGGCGCCTACAATGGTGGTAACCTCGTTGGTCGTGGTGACCTTCTCCAGCTGCGCACGCGCCTTGGCGGTGAGCACGTCGGCAGGATTTTGCAGCAGTCCGGTGCCGCTCACGATCCAGCCGGCGGGCACATCGATGTTCACATCGAAAGTGCCGAAGTTGTTGTAGAACTCCGAGGGGCCGAGGTAGAGCTCGGAGTCCCAGCCGCGCAGATCATCGTATACGGCAACGCGCGGATACCACTGCGTGGGCTGAAAGAGCGTATCGGCCCAGCGCTGCGTCATGCGATGGCCGGTGCCCGGACCGCCCGGCAGCTTGTGCGACCATTCGATTTCGAGCACGGCCTTGGCGCCGGGCGCGATGGGCGTACCCAGTCGGACGCGCGCGTTGGTCGAGCGGCCACTGAGCAGGGTGTTCTCCGCGGCAGCGGCCGCCGCGGCCTGCTGCTGGTTTTGAATGGCGCGAGCCCCTTCGGCTCCGGCGACAGTGGCACCAGCCACGTTCACGGACTTGCCATCGACGGTCATGCGCGAGATGACCATCCCGTCGGTCACCTCGGCGGGGACCCACGGAGCGGAGTGCGGTGCGTTGCCCAGAAAGTGATTGGGATCGAGACGCAGGCCGATGGCCGACAGCGCGTCGGGGCTGCTGTTGTGCAGCGTGATGCGCGCCTTGCCGGTTAGCCGGGCCGTGGCCGGATCGAGCGCGACGTCGATGGCGTAATCGGTGCGCAGCTGCCAGTAGCGGGCTCCGGGGCGCCCGGTGGAGTCGCGCGTGCCGGCGGCCATCGCCTTGCGGATGGCATTCGTGATGGGAATGTCACGCCGGACGGCGCGGGGCGGAACCGCTTGCGCCGATAACGACGCGGGGAAGGACGCCGAACAGATCGCCACGAGGGCGGCGACAGCAAAAGACGAACGGAACATGGACGCTCTGGGGAAAAGGAGACCCCGAACGCTAGCCCCTGACGCCCGCCGCCAGCAACGCCTGCAGCTCCGATGGCAGCACGGGCTTCACCAAGTGGTGGTCGAAGCCGGCGGCCTCGGTCCGGCGGCGGTCCTCCGCGTGCCCCCACCCCGTGAGCGCAATGATCAGGAGTGGCCGATCGCCCTGCCGCTGACGCATGGCACGAGCGCACTCATGCCCGTCGAGCACGGGCAGGCCGATATCGAGAATGACCGCGGCGTAATGATGCATCTCGTATTGCTCGACAGCGCGGCGTCCATCGAAGGCCACATCGACGACGTGCCCTTCCCGCTGCAGGAGCAATGCGAGACTCTCCGCCGCGTCGACATTGTCGTCTACCACCAGCACGCGAGCGCCAGTCTCTGGTGCGTTCATCATTCCGTTCCGTTCGGCGTATGTCCTGACGAGAGGCATCGGCGCCTTTTCGCAGCTTACGACGGGATGGCGATCGCGGCAATGCCGCCGCATTGCTGCACCAGATGAGTTACGGAACGGGCCGGTTGGCCGTACGATTCGTCCCAGCAGGCGGCTGCGAGCAACTCTGCCGTTGGCAAGACAAACGCCCTTTTGCGCTGCGCCCGGGAGCCCCGTTCATGTCGGTGGAGTGGACCGATCTGCAGGTGTTGTCGCTGGTTGGCGCCACCCTTCAGGGACTCTTGGCGCTTCTCACCGCGCTTGCCCTCATCGTCGCGCAACGCGCGACCGGCTCGCGAAGGGGCGGGTATTGGGTGGCGGCGCAGGTCTCCCTGGCCATCGCGCTGGTGGCCGTTGTGGTCGGCACGACTGCCGTGCGGACGGCACCGGGGGACACATCGGTGCTCCTCCACGTCTGCAACGGCGCGTACGTCACGGGCAAGCTGGCTTTCTACGCGTGTATCGCGCTCGGGACGGCCGAGATGCTGGGGCGAGCGTCTACCGATGCCGTGCGCGGGTCAATCCTGGCAGTCGTGTTGGTGATCGGGTACGCCAGTGGCGTCTATACCAGCATCATCCAGAAAACGTTTCCCGTGCAGGGTGTCATCGGCATGGTCCTCATGCTGGGATGCAGCGCGGCGCTGTGGCGTGCCCGTCCACCATTTCGCACCGCCGCCTCCACGCTCCTCGCCCTGACGACGGCCTTCTACGGGCTGCTGTCGCTGCCGTACCTGTTGGGGTGGCGCTACGCGAATGTGCGGGTCACCTCGGACTTCTGGCAACTTGCTATCGGTATAGTAGACCGAGGCAGTCTGCCTGACCTGTTCGCGCAGTTTCTGATGGGGCTTACGACAGTCGCGCTGCTCTTCGAGCAGCAGCGGATGCTCACGCAACGCAGCGGCGCGCAGCAAAGCGCCTTGCAACGCGAGTTGATGACAGCCGAGCGCCTGGAGACGCTGGGTCGTGTCACGGCGACGGTGGCGCATGAGCTCAACAACCCGTTGTCTGTCGTGCTGGGCACCGCTGAGCATCTGCTCACCACCAGTGTAGCAGGGGCAGTACGTGACGATCTGCAACTCATGTGGCGTGAGGCGATGCGCTGTCGCCACGTCGCCCGCGAACTCTTGCTCTTTTCGCGCGACCAGCGACCGCCCGTGGCGGCGTGTGACGCCAACGCGATCCTGTTGGAGGCGGTAGACAGCGTCCGCCTGCACGCCGCGAGTGGCGGCGTCCTGCTCACGTCGCGCACCGGTGCGGCGTTTACTCTCGATGCCGAAGAGATCGCGCTGCAGCAGGTGATGATCAACCTGCTGCGGAACGCCATCGATGCCACGCCACGCGGACGCAGCGTTGTGGCGTCCGTGACACGTGTGGGGCCGGAGGCGATCTTCACCATCGAAGACGAAGGGCCCGGGCTGTCGAGCGAAGCACGCCGACGATTGGCCGACCCATTTTTCACGACCAAAGCGGCGGGCCAAGGCTCCGGCTTGGGACTGACGATCGTGAAGGGCATCATCGCGCGCCACAACGGCCGCCTCGATGTGGAGTCGCAACCGTCAAGTCGCGTCGGCTGCCGCTTCACCGTACGAATCCCGCTCGTGTCGCCAGTCGCCGCCGCGAGCGACATCGCCGACGGCGTCCCTTCGGCGACCGAGGAATTTCGTGTACCTCCGTCGTTGACGCCGGCCGTGGCGCTTCCGCACGAGCCGTTGGCGCACCGCGTGCTGGTCATCGACGACGAAGTCGGAATTCGTCGCGTGTTGGCGCGACTGCTCCACCGTCACGGAGTGCAGGTGGAGCTGGCGGGTGACGGCATCGAAGCGCGCGACGCCATCGAGTCGCGCGGTGAGGGCAGCTGGTCTGCCATTTTCTGCGACGTGCGCATGCCGCGGGAAGACGGTGTGGAGTTCACGGCTTGGCTCGAGCAGCATCATCCCGCCCTGCTGGCGCGCCTCGTCTTGCTCACGGGCGACACGGTGAACGACGCCGTCTCCGCGGTCGCGGCGCGCACGGGGTGTCAGCTGATGGCGAAGCCGTTCCGGCAGCAGGACGTCGATGCGATGCTCGTGAAACTCGCGAGCGTCAACACGACACCGGTGGGTGATTCGGCGCCGTAGAAGCGAACGTCGAGGCGCGTCAGGCCGTTGTCGTGGCGGTACGGAGCGCGTCGACGATACGCGATGCGGTGATACGCTGATGCGACGCGTGCCAGATGACCTGTCCGTTGCGGACGACCAGCGCCTGCGGCGACTCGTGCTGTACGCGCAGCAGCTCCGCAAGTGCGGTCGAGAGCGGGCGCTCATTCTGCACGATGAGCAGCCGGGTTTCTGCCTCGGGGTTTTCGCGCACGAACGCGTCGTACTCGCGCTTGACGCTGATCGATATGGAGCAGGTGGCGCTGTGCTTGAAGATCACGACCGGTGTATCGCGGTCGACGAGTTCACGAGCGTCGCGCATGGCGGGCGAGTTGACGGTGGGCGCTACGGCCTTCGGTGTCGAAGTGGCCATGGGTGTCGCGGCCTCGCCGGCCTGTCGGGCAGACAGCCTCGCGTCGATCATGGCGGTGTACGTCGAGAGCGCCTGCGCCCCCGACTGCCGGCCAATGAGGGCGCCCTGATCGAAGAGCAGTACGGTGGGAAGCGCCCGTACGTCATATTTCGTGACCGTCTCCAGATTGCTGTCGGCATCCAGCGTGAGCACCGTCGCCCGATCGCGATAGCTTTGTGCAAGCTTGGCCATCACCGGCTTAAGGGTCACGCAGGGCTGGCACCAGGAGGCCCACACGTCGACCAACACCGGCACCGGTGACTGCAGGACCTGCGACGTGAACTCGGCGTCGGTGACGGCCGCGGGAAAGACAGAATCGCTCATACCCGGAAGATAATGGACCAGACCACGCGACACGATATGGACGACATGATCCAGACCCTCGAAGCCACCGGCGACTACCGCGTGCTTCGGCGATTCGAGGCGCGCGATCGGTACGCCCCCGCGGCGCCGGGCATCGACATGCGGCGTGGGCTCATCGTCGATGTCGAAACGACCGGGCTCGATACCACCAATGATCACGTCATCGAGCTCGGCTTGGTGCCCTTCGAGTTCGACGGCGCCGGCATCGTGTACGGCGTGGACCGCAAGCGGGAATGGTTCAACGATCCCGGTGTTCCCATTCCCGACCTCGCGACGGAGATCACGGGCATTACCGACGACATGGTTCGTGGCCAGCGCATCGACGACGACGCAGTACTCGCGGAAATCGCCCGCGCCCACCTGATCATCGCGCACAATGCGAGCTTCGACCGTCGCATGCTCGAACGGCGATATCCCGCGCTCACCCAGAAGCATTGGGGCTGTTCGCTGAACGACGTCCCATGGGCGCGCTTCGGCTCTCGCGGCGCCAAACTCGACTATCTGCTCTTCCAGCTGTGCGGCGCATTTCACACGGGCCACCGGGCGGGCGACGATTGTCTTGCCACGCTGCACGTGCTGGCGACACCGCGCGATGGTGACGTGTCGCCACTCACGCTCCTGCTGGAGAACGCCCGCAAGACGACCGCACGCTTGTCGGCGATCGGCACACCGATCGAAACCAAGGATGTCCTGAAGGCGCGTGGCTACCGCTGGTTCAACGGCAGCTCCACGCGCCCCAAGACGTGGTTTCGCGATGTGCCGGAAAGTGACCTCGAGGCTGAACAAGCGTGGCTGCGCGAACACGCGTATGGCGGGCTGGCCAACCCGCCGTGGCGCGTTGACCGGTACACGGCGAAGGAACGGTACTCGGAGCGAGTGCTCTAACTGCGGAGTCCTGCAGATGGGGTTTGGTCCGGCGACTTACTGGCTACGGCACGAGCCCTCAGGGTAAAGAACGTAAGAGCACAGGAGGAAGCACGGGGTGGTCCACCGGGAACCGCAGTTGCGGTTGTAGTGGACGGCACCGCGCTCTTCCCTATGTCCTTGCGTTCTTTCCCCTGAGGGCTCGTGCCGTAGCCAGCAAACCGCCGGACCAGCCACCGTTATTCGCACCGCCGTACGCGAGCGTGCTACGCCGTTCGTCTGGCCCTCAGCCGCACGCTGAACACCATCATCGTCACCATCACACCGGTGGCGGTGAGATACGCGGTTTGCAGTCCGACGAGTCCACCACCGGCCGCGTCGGCAAGCGCGCTGAGCACGGCCACCACCATGAGATTGCCGATGGCAATGCCGATGTTCACGAGCGCCTGCGCCGCACTGCGCTGCTGCGCGCTCACTTCATCGAGCACGACGGTGCGCAGCGTACCGCCCACCACAATGCCCACACCGGCCCCGATGAACAGCGTGGCCACCATGAATGCCCAGAACTGTTGTGCGAGCAGTCCCACGAGCAGCGACCCGATACCGAGGGTGCCGAAGCCCCAAAACATGACCGCGCGCGGGCCCAGCGTGTTTTGCAGTCGCCCAAACAGTGCCGACGCCACCGACGAACAGAGCACCAGCGGGAGCAGCATGAGCCCGGCCTTGCTAGCCGGCGTGTCAAAGGCGGCCACGGCCACCGACGAAATGAAGATCACACTACCCATCCCGAAGCCGGCGCCCGTGCACAGCACCCACGTCGTGCGTAGCTGATGCGTGCCGAAGAGCGTGAGCGGCACGATGGGCATGGCCGCGCGACGCTCGACCCAAATAAGCGACGGGACCGCGAGGACGGCGGTGACGAGCAGCGCCGGCCATACCGTCACGCCCGTGAGCGTATCGACCGCGCGGTTGATCCCCAGCGTGAGGCTGGCCAGCATGATGGCGAGGACCGTGATGCCGGCGTAGTCGAACGGCGGCAACGCGTCGGGCTTGCTGACGCGTGGCAGTGACCGATAGCCCATGGCGAACACAATCGCCGCAAACGGCAGATTGATGAGAAATATCCAGTGCCAGCTGGCGACGACAAGAATCGCCGACGCGAGGATGGGGCCGAACAGAAACGCCATACCGAAGGTGGCGCCGATGAGCCCGAGAATTTTCCCGCGTTGCTCGGGCGGGAACGTATCACCGACTACGGAGCTTGCCGTGGGCGTAATTCCGCCGGCACTCAACCCCTGTATGGCGCGCCCCAGCAGCAGCACGCCGAAGGTGCTCGACTGCGCGATGATCAGCGAGCCGATGGCAAAACCGGCAATATCCATGAGGTAGATGGTGCGCCGGCCAAAGCGATCACTGAGCGCCGCCATCAGCGCCGTACTCGTCATCGAGCAGAGACTGAACACGATGGTGACGAGTCCGACTTGCCGGTTGTCGACGCCGAACGCCGTCCGTAGCGCGGGGATGGCGGGGGCAATGACGGCCGCGTCGAGCGCCGCCATGAACACGCCGGCAAAGAGCACCGTGAGCAGCCGCTTACGGGCGGCGGCGTCTTCGGGAGAGATGGTGGGTTGGGGCGACGGCGACGACGCCGTTGGTGCAGCCATGACGGTCATACCGGCAATGTAGCGCGCCGCGCATGACTCGGCCGCCCATTCCCCGCCGTCTGCCGGCGGGCGATACTTCACCCGTGCGGCGTGGTGCCGTGTGTCGTCCCGCGTTGACCGGCGCCGCAACAGGCGGCGGTGCGGCAGTCCTTTGGGCAGGTGGAGTGATGCAACGAGTTGTCGTGATTGGTGCGGGCGCGGCGGGAACGATGGCCGCGATCTTCGCCGCGCGCGGTGGAGCGGAGACGATCCTGATCGAGCGCACCAAGGACGGTGGCCGCAAGATTCTCATCAGCGGCGGCGGACGGTGCAACGTGCTCCCGTCGCGGCTCGATGAATCGCGCTACGTGACCGACTCGTCGCCGAACACGCTGCGAAAAATTCTTCGTGCGTGGCCGCTGGCTGAACAGATCGCGTTCTTCGAGCAGGAGGTTGGCATTCCGCTCGAGGAGGAAGTCGAAAGCGCGAAGCTGTTCCCTGCCTCGCACAAGGCGCGCGACGTACGCGATGGCCTGCTCGACCTGGCGCGTCGGTCCGGTGTGCGCCTGCTGTTCGACACGAAGGTCACCGGCCTCGAGCGCGATGGAGCGCAGTGGCTGGTCGCGCTGGACAACGATGTGCCGCTGCGCGCTGACTCGGTAATCGTGGCCACGGGCGGCCTGTCGGTCCCCAACACCGGCAGCGATGGGACAGGGCTCAACATGCTGGCCGCGATGGGGCACACGATCCACCCCACGTATGCCGCACTCACGCCGGTGTGCGCGGACAACAGCGCGTACGGCGAACTCTCGGGGATCTCGCTCAAGGTGTCGCTGACGGCCACCTCAGAGGCTCGGCGAGCCACCGCGAGCGGCGGCTTTCTCTTCACGCACCGCGGATATAGTGGGCCATCGGTGCTCAACGTGTCGCACGTGGCGGTGCGGGCGCGCCACGAGGCGGCGAGTGCCGCCAGCATCTCGGTACAGTGGACCGCTCACGACGAGGCGGCGTGGACGGCACTCCTGCAGCCGCACGGCTCACGTCAGGTGTCGAGTGTGGTGCGGCACGAGTTGCCCGACCGCTTGGCCGATGTGCTCATGGCGCAGGCCAACGTGGAGCCGACGCGCAAACTGGCCGAACTGACACGCGACGAACGGCGCCGCCTGATCGACACGCTGGTACGCGGACCGCTCCCGTGGAATAGTGACGAGGGCTACAAAAAAGCCGAAGTCATGGGCGGCGGCGTGCGCCTGTCGGACATCGATCCGCGCACGATGGAGAGCCGCCTGCACAAAGGCCTGTACCTGTGCGGCGAAGTGCTCGACGCGTTCGGTCCGATTGGCGGCTACAATTTTTATTGGGCGTGGGTGACAGGGCGGGCCGCAGGACAGGCGACTGCGGTTTAACAACGGGGGTTGGTCCGGCGGCTCACTGCTTACGGATCTAGCCCTCAGGGGAAAGAACGTAAGAGCACAGGGAGAAGTGCGGTTCGGTCCACTGGGAACTGCGGTTGCAGTTGTAGTGGACGGTACCGCGCTTCCCCCTGTGCTCTTGCTTTCTTTTTCCTGAGGGCTAGATCCGTAAGCAGTGAACCGCCGGACCAACCCCCCGTTGTTGAACCGCCGTTACTTCGCCAACCGCAGTTCGATCGGCTGCCCTACCGGCGCAATCCGCACCAGTCGTTTGCTCTGCTTGTCCACGTAGTACACGCTCGACGACTCGCCGCCCGTCTGTTCGATCTTCCACGTGTCGAAGGTCCCGGCGGGGACCGTGACCGATTCGCTGCCGACGACGGCGAGCTTGATCGGCTCCACCGTGCCCTTTCCGGCAGCGAACACGTTGACCGTAAAGGTCGCCTTGTCGGCCCAGCGGAACAGCGGCAGCGCCGCCGTGATCGCGTCAGCGGCAATCGTGCCCTTGGGCAGTTCCGTGTCGATGGTGAGCGACTTGGGACCCTGCTGCGTCATGGTCTGGGCGCTTCCCTTGGCGCGTCCACCGGCGAACGACACGTCGGTTTTGAGCTGCTGCCCCTGCATCGACATCCCCTGCTGCAACGACGTCGGCGACAGCGTTGCATCGATCTGCAAGGTGCTCTGCTGCGCAATCATGCCGTTCATGATCGACGTATTCTCCTTGAGCGTCCATCCGGCATTCGCCTG
>JAIXTI010000176.1 GCA_027484025.1 bacterium | reverse complement strand
GTGGTCGCTCATCGAAAAGAAGATTCCGTCGTTCGATCTCATCTTCGAAGTCGATGCGGCGCGACTCAACGCGCGCGAAGTGCCGCTGTCGGCAGAGCAGGAGCGCATTCTCCTGCTGCTCGACGGCACGCACGATGTCCACGATGTGCTCGAACGCTCGGGGCTGAGCGAGTTCGACGCCGGTAAGGCGATATACGGGTTGCTGGCGGCCGGCTACGCGCAGCGCGTGGGCCGCAGCGCCGCGCGTCGTCAGCCGCCGCCGGAAAGCCGGGTGGCGGAGCACCGCAACCTTGGCGTCGCGTTCTACCGCACCGGCATGCTCGATGAAGCCGCGCGTGAGTTCCGTCGCGTGCTCGAGCTCCGCGACTCCGACGGGATTTCGCGCTTTCACATTGGACTCGTGCACGCGCGCCGCAGTGAGTGGGCCGACGCTGTCGCCACCTTCGAACGTGGGGCACAGGAGCCCGACGCGCCGTCGGCCGTCTTTCACAACCTTGCGTTCTGTCTCGAGCACCTCGGGCGGCACGCCGATGCGACACACGCGCTCGATGAAGCGGTGCGCCGCGCCGGTGGCATGCCCGACCCGCGTCTCGCGCTGTCACGGGCCACGAGTCTGCTCGCCGCGGGCGATCTGGCCGGTGCCGAAGCCCAATTGGCTGAGGCGCGCACGTTGTGGGGCTCCCGCCAGCCGTCGGCGGCGTGGTTCCACGCAGCAGGCTTGGCGGCGGCGGTCGGCGGTGACGCGGCGCGAGCGGCGGCGCTGCTCGAGGAAGGGCTGGCGGTGTATCCGCATGCGGTGCCGTTGCACAACAACCTGGCCGCAGTGCAGGAACGGCGGGGGAGCTACGAACTCGCCGCGCGCACGCTGGAGCATGCGTTGCTCGAAGACGCGAATTGCGCCCACCTGCACAAGAATCTGGGCGACTATCTGTATCGCGCACAGCGCTACGATGAAGCGTTCGACGCCTTCACGCGCGTCGTGCGACTCGCACCGCTGCACGGTCCCGACGTCCATCTCAAGCTGGGCAACATTCACTACCGTCGCGGCGCGCTCGACGAGGCGCATGCGGCGTGGGAGCAGGCGCTCGCGCTCGATCCCGACAACCGCATCGTGAAGGCGAATCTGCTCGCGCTTCCGCGTCAGCAGGGCACGGGCGGCGGCGCGGAAGACGACGCCACGTTGCCTGCGCAGGCCGATGAGATCAGCGACGACGACCCCATCGAGATCTTTGTCGTCGACCAGATGAATGGCCCCGCCGCGCTCACCGGGCGCGATTCATGACCGGTGCATGAGGCAGCAGACCGTGGCCATCGCCGATCTTGCCGTTGCGAATGACGAGACGCTACTCGTGACCACCGGGGTGGGCTCGTGTGTCGCCATCGCGTTGCACGATGCGGCGGGACGTATTGGCGGGTTGGCGCACGTGCTGTTGCCGCATGCGGCGTTGTCGTCGCAGTCGCCGCGCGCGGGCAAGTTCCCCTCGACGGCGGTGCCCGCCATGCTCGCGCAGATGCGTGCACTCGGCGCGCACGGGGAAATTCACGCGCGGCTCATTGGCGGCGCCTCCATGTTCGCGCCGCTGTTGACGGCCGGCTCGGTGGGGCTCGGGGTGCGCAACCTGCGCGCGGCGCGTCAGGCGTGTGCCGATCACGCCGTACCGATCGTTGGCGAAGAGGTCGGCGGCACCATGGGGCGCTCCGTGTACTTCAACGTGGCCACCGGCGCGGTCCAGGTGCGCAGCGTGCGAGGGCCGCATGTCGAGCTTTGACCGCGTGCCACCACCGCGCGTGCGCCACACCGTTCTCGTCGTCGACGATAGCGCGTTCATGCGCAAGCTCGTCAGCGAAATTGTGGAGTCGACCGGTGAATTCACCGTCGTGGGTACGGCGCGCGACGGTCAGGACGCGCTGGCACAAGTGCGGACCCTGCAGCCGGATCTGGTAACGCTCGACGTCGATATGCCGGGGCTCGACGGCCTCGCGGCCCTCGAGTTTCTCATGCGTGATTTCCCGCGCCCCGTGGTCATGCTCAGCGCCGGTGGTAGCGACGGTGGGCACGACGCCACGTTGCGCGCGCTCGAGCGGGGCGCTGTCGACTTCGTGAGGAAGCCGTCGGGCTCCATCAGTCTCGACCTGGAAATCGTCGCCGATCAGCTGCTGCAGGCGCTGCGCGCCGCATCGACGGTGCGGGTGACCGCGCATCCGGTGTTGGCATCCGGACACATGCCGGCTCCGCATCGCACTGTTCCCGCACTCCTGCCATTGGCGGGTCCTCCGGCGCGCGTGGTGTGCATCGCGGCGTCTACCGGCGGACCGGCGGCGTTGGCCCAACTCCTCCCGGCGCTCCCCGCCTGGCCCGATACGGCCGTGCTCATCGTGCAGCACATGCCTCCCGGCTTCACCACCAGCTTTGCGCGGCGCCTCGACGCCACGTCGGCGCTGACGGTGCACGAAGCCGCCGACGGCGTGCCGCTGCGTTCGGGGCATGCCTACATCGCGCCGGGCGGTCGCCATCTGCGGGTGCAGGGGCCGCGTGAAGCGCCACGGCTCGTGCTTGGCAATGATCCCTCGCAGTGGGGCGTACGGCCGGCGGCCGATCCGCTCTTCGAGTCGGTGGCGGAGCTCTTCGGCTCACATGCCGTGGGCATGGTGTTGACGGGCATGGGACGCGATGGCGCGAGCGGATTGCGCGCTATCCGCACCGCCGGCGGGCGGGGCATCGTGCAGGACGAGGCGTCGTCCATTGTGCCCGGCATGCCCGAGGCCGCACGCCGCGCCGCCGGCGCCGACGCCGTTGCCTCCCTCGACGAGTTGCCGCTGGCGCTCTCGGCGCAGCTCGAGCGTCTGCCGGTGCTGTCGCCGTTCGCCGCCTCGGCCTGAGCAGCGCGCCGTGACCTCCCCCTTTCGGTCCACGAGCGGGTTGGCGGCCAGACGGCGCGTCCGCCCGGTCGTCGAACGGGCCACGTTCGTCGTGGTGTCACAGGGGTCCGCACGTTATG
>JAIXTI010000072.1 GCA_027484025.1 bacterium | reverse complement strand
GTGTTGCCCGCTCTTCGGCGACTGCTACAACTTTGCGGATCTTTGCTGCGCTGCCGGCTTCGGGCACCGTTCCGTGCTGCCCGTTTGTCCCTCCTCATTACCAGTGAATACCAACACCCGAGGAAGGTCGTCATACTCCGGCAGAGCTGGGGGAACAAACCCGTACCTCGCAGGAAAGGAGCGCGTTCTTTGCCGAGATGAGTCACGAGGGTCGAATCCCACTGCTGTCTTTCTACTCGTATACGGCATTGCTACTGCACGAGACTACGGGCCCATTGACTGCCGGTCAGCGGGAGGCGGTGAACAAGATGCAGCGTGGCTCCGGACTTTCTCGCGATCGACGTGCAGGATTCCGGGCGCGGCATTCCTGCCGAGCAGCTGGACCAGAAGATTGCGGACGCAGGGACGAACCGGACCTTGCTGATGCCGGTGGAGTGAAAGTCCACCAACTACATGTGCACGTTTCGGCGCTTCGAGCGTCCATCGATGGGGGTTGTATCGTCACCACATCCGTTTGCATGAATGCCGAAGCTGATCCAACATCTGATGCGCGCAGCAATACTTGCGACAATCAGCACGTCCGTTGTTGAGGCCCAGTCGAGCCCCTCGCGAGCGATGCGCGCGTTTCAGTCCGATGATTCCCTGTACGCGTATCTCAACAAGGTAGCCAGTGTACAAAAGGCCGCGGCACCGCCACCCTGTGGCTCCGTGCACATCGCTGTGGATTCGACCCGCATGGACGGCGACGCCATCGTCAGCGGTACGATACGCCAGCATCTCGGCGCCGAACCATCGAGCGCGCTGAGCAACGGCAGCGTCTCGCTCGGGCCGCTCAACGGACAGGCATTCACGGGCGCCGATGGGCGGTACGAAATTCGGGTCCCGGCAGAAAGCCTCGGAAGCGAGCGTACCGTATCCGTCCAGTTCCGCCGACTCGGGTTCGAAGCACGACGTTATGCCCTCCCGCTCGCGCGAGGTCGCCGAGTGCAGCTGGATGTGTCGCTGTGCGCTGCCGCGATGCAGCTGAATAGTATGGTGGTCATCCCATCCCCGGCGGCAACGATCACGAACGTCCAGGAGGCGGGTGTCGACGAGGGCGACATCGTCAAGCAGATGGGCGACCACCTGATCATTCTGCGCCGCGGACGCTTGTACTCGGTTCGCCTGCGTACGTCTTCGAGTGCCCGTGGACTTCAACTCGTCGACGTCGTCGATGCCTTTGGGCCGGGCATCGATCCTGAGGGCGCGTGGTACGACGAACTGCTCGCATGGGGCGACAAGCTCGTGGTCGTGGGATACGCCTACAGTCGCCACCGCACGGAGATCGGCATTCTCCAGCTGCGGCCGTCGGGGCGCCTCACACACATCGACACCTATCACCTTACCGGCGACGACTACTACTCCACGCGCAACTACGCGTCGCGCCTCGTGGGGCAACGGCTGGTCTTCTACGCACCCATCTCGCTGCGGTACGATGAAAAGGGGCAGTTTTCGTCATCACTGCCGGAGCTTCGCCGGTGGCGTGCCGGAAGCGACACCGGAGTCTTCGAGCGCACGGCGCCGGCAACACGCGTGTTCCGGCCGGCCGGCCCCGACGCGCCGTTGAGTATCGAGGCGCTGCACAGCATCACGACCTGTGATCTCGCCGCCGCGCGCTTCGCGTGCCAATCCACCGTGGTGTTGGGAGCGGCGCATCGCGCCTTCTACGCGACTCGCACCGCGGCGTATCTCTGGATGTCCTCGTATCGCGATTCGCGACCGGAGGTCGCCGCCGGCCAGCGACAGCGCGTGCCCGCCATGTTGGTGAGACTCCCATTCGACAACGGGGCACCCACCGCCATTGGCGTGCAGGGTGTTCCCATCGACCAGTTCTCGCTGCTGGAGCGTCGCGACTCCCTGTACGCGGTGGTGCGCGCCGATGGTGCCGACGGTCGCATTAAGGGGCCGTACGACTCGCGCGCCTCGTTGTCGTTGCTGCGATTGCCATTGCGCGGGTTGACCGACGGTAGCACCATGGCGCCCTCAGCTGCATACCAATCGCTGCCGGCGCCATGGTCGGAGCCGGTGACTTCTGCCGACACCGCCGCTGCCGGACCACGAGCATTGCAGGTCCGGTTCGTTGGCAATCATCTGCTGTACGGTGAAGGCCGCAGGTGGGGCACGCCCCCCGCGCGACAGGGGTTGCTACAGGTGGTGCCGTTGAGCAGCGGCGCAGCGACTGTCGTGCATCTTCCTCACGGAGTGGATCGCATCGAGGCGCTCGGCGATCACGCCCTGATCGTGGGAAGCGACTCGAGCGATCTGCAGTTGAGCGCGGTGCGGCTTGGCGGCCAACCGCGGCTGGCGTATGGCTTTCGTCTGCCCAATGCCTCGGAGGGCGAGATGCGGAGTCACGGTTTCTTCTATCGCCCCACCGCCGGTGCGCCCGGTGTCGGGCTCGTGGGCATCCCCGTTCGTCAGCAAGTCGCCCCGGGGTATTCGCATCTGTTCGAATCGTCTTCCGCCGTGCTCTTCCTGCGCAAGACGCGCGACCGATTTACGCAGGTCGGCCTACTGCGGCCGGTCCCCGCCAGCGCGGTGGACGATACGTGTCGCACATCGTGCGTGGACTGGTACGGCAACTCGCGCCCCCTCTTCATTGGCGACCGCGTGATGGCGCTGCTGGGCCATGAGCTCGTCGAGAGCCGCGAAATTCGCGGCGTGTTGCGCGAATCGTCGCGTGTGCGTCTCGCTCCGCGACAACACTCGAGATGAGCAACGATCAGGCAACATCATGACCACACCATTCTGGATTACGCTCGGCATTGGGCTGCTCGAGTTGCCGCTACTCGCCGTGGCCATACCTCTGTGCCTTCTTGCCATTCCGCTCGCGTTGCGGTCGGTGCGCCCTTTCATATGGGGGATACACGCGCTCACGTGTGTTGCCCTCACGGGCGCCGTGGTCACCGCGCTCCATCGAATACTTCCTCAGGAGATCGTGCCCCTGTGGAAGTTTGGCGTCGTGTACGCGTTCGGTTGCAGCGTGGTGCCACTCGTGACGACCGGCCTTGCCCGATGGTCTGCCCGTCGGTGGCCAGACAGAGGCGGGCTAATGGTCAGCGCAACGGTTATAGGGTCGACCATTGCGGGCAGCATTGTCGCCGTGCAGATCGCACGGAGTATGGTGCCACTCGTTTTCGATGTCGTGAATGCGGTGAAGTGACAGCTCAGCTTGGCAGTCACGATTGATATCTGGTCACCTCGTAACGCTCTCTCAGCGATTGGACGCTGATGTCGGGCACGTCGTGATAATCGCACGCGGCGGCATGTTGGGCGGAGGCGCGATCCCGATGAAAGCGGTGCCCTGATATAGCTCGACGTCCGTGCGGCACCCCGCCTCGACGTTCAGCTTGAAATGGATTGGAGCGAGCATTCCTTGCACGGTGTACCGCCCAACCGGCAGCGAGTCGAACCGCACTACCCCTAACGAGTCCGCAACGCGTCGAATGCTGGTTTCGGCGCTGTCGCGTTTCACAATGAGATAGATACCCCGAATATTGAGGGTGGGCTGCTCAGCAAGACGTAACACGATGTCGACGCGCCCCCAGCCAAGCCTCACATACTCGGGATTTGGTGCCCCGAACGTCCGCCTTATCACGGCGATATCTGGCTGCGCGACTTCTGCCTCGGGCTGCGCGACTTTTGCCTGCTGCTGCGCGCGATGACAGCCAACGAGGGCCGTGACCCCGAGGATCACCAGGAACTTGTTCGAACGAATCGCAGGCATTTGACTAGGGTTCGTCGGCGCGAACAGCTCGCCGGCTCGCAGGAGTCTCGGGGTCGGCGCCGACGTAGCCGTCGGGGCGCGAGCGGACATCATAACTTTATGATGTCACAGCCCAAAACGGGCGCATACATCTCTCGTGCTGGCGCCACCGGAACGAGTCGAGCAGAAGATCGGGGCCCGCCAACGCAAAACGGCCAACTCGTTGAGAGTCGGCCGTTTGCGGATCCGATGATCGATAGCTGGGGGGAGACTCGAACTCCCGACCTCACGATTATGAGTCGTGCGCTCTAACCGGCTGAGCTACCCAGCCCCAAAACTTCTCCCGTCGAGCAGTGACGGGATTCCGGGACGCAAATGGCCAGCCCTTGCGGACTGGCCAGATGCTATGGCGGGGGCGGGATTTGAACCCGCGACCTTCGGGTTATGAGCCCGACGAGCTACCAGGCTGCTCCACCCCGCGGCAGTCTTGGGATATTAGTCGGCAAACCCTGAGAGTCAACCCCGCGCAGCACGCAGCTCACCAAACTCGAATGCCGTTTGCCTGCCCAGATACCGCAGCCACACCGCCACAAGTAGGAGAGGGACACACGCCGCCGCAATCGTGAACGCGCCTTGCGATCCGTGCGGCAACCACGACATCGCATTTAGGACGGCCCCCTGCACGAGCGGCATCGCCGCGCCCGGCCCGCCTTCCGGAACGAACCAGTCGAACACGATCGGCCACAAGATGGTAAGCATCTGGAACGGCAGCACCACAAACTGGCGCCGAGGAGAACCGTTGCGCGCCATCCAGACCAGCGCCGCGAGCGCCAGTAACCCGCTGAGTACCAAGGAGCCAATCACTAGGCGAACCGGCCACCGCTCAGTTACTGCCGGCGGCCACGGAAACGGTTCGTCCAATGTCCGTACCACCGGTGCGCCGTACACCGTGCGAAGCAGCCGCGACCACTGCCACCCGTAAAATCGGCCGCTGTTTGCCGGTCGGACGGTAAATGGGTTGTACAGCGTCCGCCCGAAGGCCGCCATCGTGTACGGCTGTACCCGTTCACCCCAGGGAGCCACGATCTCCGGCGCCGCTCCGCGCGGTGCCCACTTCCAAAACGCGAGCGACACGCGCGACGGATCGCGAAAACCCTTCGCTGCGTCGCCGTGCAGGGGCGCGCCCCGCCACGGTGGGGTTCCCATGTCCAGCTGTCCCGCGGGACGCGTAACCCGCTCGTATCCGATGCGCGCGCCAGCGCCAACGCCCGCGAGCAGCAGGAGCGACACTGGTCCCAGCAGCAGAATTCCCGCAAGGCGCCGTGACGAACTCATCGCCAGGACAGAAAGAAAACGCGTCTCCCGGACGAGTTGCTGCGTAATCGTCACCGTGGCCACAGCGATGAAATACGACAACCCGATGCCGTAGCCGGTGAAGAGCGCGGCAGCATAAAAAAGCCAAATCCACCACGCTCTCCGGGTACTCAGCTGAAGCAGAATGCCTAACAACTGCACGACGCCTGGCCAGTGCTCGAGGCGCGTGCGGCGGTGCGAAGGAGAGGAGACGGCGGTCGTGGGCCGGCCGACGTGTTGCACCTCGACGTCGGCCGAGGCAACGGCGACAATGGCGCGTCGCCACGCCACGACCGCGCCCGTAATGCTGACGGCGGCAAGCACGGCCAACAGTGGCAGGTGCACTGACTGCGGCAGGAACAGCGCACCGAGCGGCGCGAAGATGAGCGCCGTCATCAACACGAGGTGCGCCGATTTTGGCGTTTTATGTCGGCGTTCGGCAGTCGGCGGTGCCGCATGCAGCATGAATGGAGCGGCGACCGTGATGACGGCCACGCACGTGAACTGCAGCAGCATTATCCCCGGCAGCGTAACGCCGCGCATGATACGCAACAATATCAGTCCCACGCCGAGCGCCGGAAAGACGACCAGCGCGCGTGCGCAGAGTCGTGCCGCGAGCAGCACGCGGACCGGAATTCGTGAACTCTGCTCGAACAACGACGGCGCAGCCGGGATGACCAGCCCCACCAGCATCAGCGGCGTACCGACCACGAACATCATGCCGTCATTCGCGAACGACACGAACGACACGATTGTCACGAAAGCCAGGACTATGCTACTTCCCAACATCAGCGAGAGCCGCGTGAGATGCAGGCGCACGAGCCGAATGAACAGGCGAATGCTCGCCGTGTCTCCGGCAGGTGGCACAGTGAACGCGCGCGGCATCGAGGACGATCCGGGCGTCATACCTGCTGCCCCTCACGATTGAACACATCGGAACGGCCCGTGAATTCCACGAACAGCTCTTCGAGCGACATGGCCGAACAGTGCAGGACATCGCTGCCGAAGTGCTGATAAAGACGGGCCTCGACGACAGCGGGCACTCCGGCCACGATGGCGCGCCACTCTCCGTCGCGTGCGCGTAGTCGCTTCACCCCGTGCACGGATTGCCACGCCTCTGCGTTCGCGATGGCCATGGGCAGCGACACCAGCGTATGGGTCTCCCGCAGATCGTCGAGCGACGCGTCGAGGGCGATGCGCCCCTCGTGCAGTAGCGCCGCGCGTCCGCCGAGCCGCTCCACGTCACCCATGTGGTGCGACGAAAACAGAATGGCCGTCCCCTCGCGATTCAGAAGCCGGATTGCCGTCTCCAGAAACTCGCGACGCGCCGCAGGATCCAGCCCGGCAGCAGGCTCGTCGAGCAGCAGCAGCTCGGGGCGATGGCACACCGCGCAGAGCAGTGCAAGCTGCTGCCGCTGTCCCTTGCTGGCGTCGTTGGCTTTGTCGAGCGAGGGCCCGAGCCCAAAGCGCTCGACGAGTTCCCGCTCGAAGGCCACGTCCCACGTGGGATACAACAGTCGATGCAACGCGATGATATCGCGCCCCGTGGCGTGCGCCGGGAACATCGGCAGTTCACTGACGTAGCCCACGCGCTGCTTCACCGACGCGGCAACGCGCACCGGATCGTGCCCCAGCGTACGTACGTGTCCTGTGCCGGGTTGCAGCAGGCCGAGCGCAAGATAGAGCAACGTGCTCTTCCCTTCGCCATTTCGCCCGAGCAGCGCGACCACTTCCTCGCGACGAATGGTGAGGGAGAGTTCCCGCAAGACGGGCGCATTGCGCACGTACGCAAAGGTGAGCTCAGACAGCTCGAGGGCGGTATCGCTCGAGCGTCCCGACAATGTGTTCGTCATTGGCACGACATCCTCATGAGGTGGATCGGGACGACGCATTGTGCGCCGCCGCGTCTTGCACGAGTTCCAGGATCGCTTCGACATCCAACCCCGCCGCAATTCCCTGTGCCACGAGCGCCGCCGCCGTCTCACGGAGGGCCGCGTGCTGCGCCGTGCGCGCGGTGGAGAGGTGCTGCCCGCTCACGAACGTCCCCCGCCCCCGCTGCGACTCGAGGTACCCCTGCCGCTCAAGCTCATCGTACGCCTTCTTCACCGTGAGCGGCGCCACGACCAACTGCTCGCTGACCTCGCGGTGCGACGGAATGCGGTCCCCCGACTTCAGGCGACCGGCCGCAATGGCATCCACCACCTGCCGCATGATCTGGCGGTAGATGGGCAGCTCGCTTCCCGAGTGAACGGCGGTGAACATAGTGATATATATGACTATATCACTTGACTGCGCAAGACTGCGGCCCCGCACTCACGGGGAGCGCGGGGCCGCGTCGACTTCGATCAGCAATTCGCTCGCGCGATCAGGGGGTAGGCGACGCACTGTCGGCCGCCGCCCGCACACTATCCGCACGCGCCTTCGCCTCCGGATCGTCGATCCAGTACAGCAGCTCTTTCTCCCCCTTCACCAGCCCGTGCTCTTCACGCGCGATCCGCTCGAGCGTGAAGTCGTCAGTGCTCACCCGCTTGAGCGTTGCATCCAGCGTGGCCACGGTATCGCGCAGCAACGCGAGGTCACTCTCCAGCTGAGCCTTTTCCTCGCGCTGCGTGAGCAGATCGCTGGAGCCGTACTCGCCCCCCTCGACCGCGCCCCACAGCACGAACAGCGTGCCGGCGCCCCATGCGAGACGCCGGATCAACACCCGACCGGGCTTGCTGCTTCTGGCCACGACGTACCTGCTCAGATGCCGAAGATCGAGCCGCCGGGATACTCGGCGTACCCTTCCAGCTGCTCTTCGATACGCAGCAGCTGGTTGTACTTCGCCACGCGATCGCTGCGCGACGGCGCGCCGGTCTTGATCTGCCCGGCCTGCGTCGCCACCGCGAGGTCGGCGATGAACGTGTCTTCGGTTTCGACGCTGCGGTGCGAAATGATGCTGTTGTAGCCGGCGCTCTTGGCGAGCTCGATCGCTTCGAGCGTTTCGGTGAGCGTGCCGATCTGGTTCACCTTGATCAGAATGGCGTTGGCCACGTCTTCTTCGATCCCCTTGGCGAGGATCTCGCTGTTCGTGCAGAACAGGTCGTCGCCCACGAGCTGGCAGCGGTCGCCGACGAGTTCCGTGAGATGCTTCCATCCCTTCCAGTCGTTTTCGGCCATGCCGTCTTCGATGGAGACAATGGGATACTGCTCGAGCCAGCCGGCGTACAGCTCGGCCATCTCCTTGGGCGAACGCGACGCGGCGCCGCTCTTCTTGAAGTGATACTGGCCATCGCGGAACAGCTCGCTGGCCGCCACGTCGAGCGCGAGCGCGATATCCTGCCCCGGCTTGAAGCCGGCTTCTTCGATGGCTTCGATGATGATCTTGAGCGCGTCTTCGTCGCTGCCGAGGTTGGGGGCGAAGCCGCCTTCGTCACCCACACCCGTCGAGAGCTTGCGGCCCACGAGCACCTTCTTGAGCTGGTGGAACACCTGCGTGCCCATGCGCAGCCCTTCAGCGAACGAATCGGCGCCGACGGGGATGATCATGAACTCCTGGAAGTCCACCGTGTTGGTCGCGTGCGCGCCGCCGTTGATGATGTTCATCATGGGGACGGGCAACGTGCGCGCCATGGGGCCGCCGAGGTAGCGGTACAATGGCAGGCCGACTTCGAGCGCCGCGGCGCGGGCGACGGCCATGGACACGCCGAGCGTCGCGTTGGCGCCCAGACGGCCCTTGTTCTCGGTGCCGTCGAGATCGAGGAGCGCACGGTCGATCGCGATCTGGTCGGTCGCGTCCATCCCTTCGAGCGCTTCGGCGATTTCGGTGTTGACGTTGTTGACGGCGTTGAGCACACCCTTGCCACCGTATCGCGCCGGGTCACCGTCGCGCAGTTCGACCGCTTCCCGCTCGCCGGTGCTGGCGCCGCTCGGCACGGCCGCACGGGCCGCCGCGCCGGTTTCGAGAATCACGTCGACTTCGACGGTGGGATTGCCGCGCGAGTCGAGGATTTCGCGGGCGGAGACGGAGACGATAGGAGCCATAGGGCGAATATTTGGTAAAGGGCGGGTTGGGGAACTGCTAGACGGCGGACGGCAGGAACGAAAGGCGGCAGGGTGCAGGATAACCGCGCGGAACCGCGCGGGCGATTCAGGCGGCGGTCGTCTCCGAGCTGACCGTCCCGGTGCGGCGCCCCTCGCGGAGCTCCATCGCCGGCTCCACCCCGTAAACGGTGCGGAGGCAGTCGGCCATGCGCTCGCGGACCTGATCGGCGAGCGTTTCGCGGTCGGCGTAGGTGAGGCCGGCGGTGGGAATGGGGTCGAGCAAGTGCACGTGCACCGTGCCGGGTGAGGCGCGGAACTCGTCGCGCGGGTTCACCTCGATGGTGCCGTAGATGACCACGGGCACGATCGGCGCCCCCGAGGCGAGCGCGAGCACGAACGGCCCTTTCTTGAACGGACGCAGCGTGTAACTGCCGCCGCGCGTCCCCTCGGGGTACACCAATACGGCGTTCCCCTGCTGGATTTTCTTGGCGGCGTCTTCGTAGGCGCCGAAGGCGGCTTTGCGGTTTTCGCGGTCGATGTAGATGACACCCACGCCGCGCGCGGCGGGCCCGAAAATGGGGACCTTTTCGAGCTCACGCTTGGCCACGAAGCCGTAGTGCGGCAGCACCTCGATCATCGCCGGGATGTCGAACCAGCTCACGTGGTTGGCCACGTACAGGCGCGGGGCGCCGGTCACCAGCTGCTGATCGCCATGCAGGACCACCTTCACCCCGGCGGCGCGCAGCAGCCACCAGGCCCACCAACGCGGGCATTTTTCGTAGATGCTGCCGGGGCCCTGTTTCACGCCGAACAACTGCGCGAGCAGCACGAGCCCCCCGAAGACGAATGTCCCGACGAGCAGCGCGACGAAGGTGATGGCGGTCCGGAACATGGTCGGAAAGTCGCCAGTTCGGGCGACGGAATCAACGCGTGGCCGCGAATCGTGGAATAGCCGTGACTCAGCGCCGGGCGAAGTGATCGTGCCCCGGGGCGACGGCTACGGGCGCGGCCCCGTCTTCCAGTGCGACCACGGTGCCCACGACCGTGAGCGGCACTCCGCCAAGGGCCTCCCAGCGCCCCGCCAAGGCCGCAAAAGCTGCCGAGGGTATCGTGGCAAGCAATTCGTACTCTTCGCCGCTCTGGAGGGCGCTGGCGGGCGCCACGCCCGGCCCCACGGGTAGCTGCGTCGCGTTCAGCTGCAACACCACGCCGCTCGCCGCCCCCAAGTGGCGGGCATCGGCGGCGAGCCCGTCGGAAATATCGAGCATGGCCGTGGCGCCGGCGGCCGCCAGCGCCTGGCCCTCGGCCAGCCGCGGCGACGGGGCCGCAAAGCGCGCCCGTGCCCACGCGGAGGGCGACGCGCCCGCCAACCACGCGTCGAGCGCGGCGCCGGGCCCGCCCAGCGTCCCGGTTACCACCACCAGATCGCCCGCCTGTGCCCCGGCACGTGACACCGGCCGCTCCGCGCAGCCAATCACGGTGAGCGAAATGGCAAAAGCATGCCCGCGACTGAGATTGCCGCCCACGATGCGCGCACCGGCCTCGCGCACCTGATGCCCTATGCCGTCGGCGACCGCTGGCAGATCGGCCTCCCACGACGGCGGCACCACGAACGCCACCAAGAGACACTCGGCGCGCGCGCCCATGGCCGCCAGATCGCTGAGCGCCGCAGCGGCGGCACGCGAGCCCACCTCGAATGGCGTGATCCACGCGCGCTTGAAATGCACGTCTTCGACACACGCGTCGGTGCTCACCACGCGGTGCCCCGAGGCGATGCGGGGCAGCACCGCGGCGTCGTCGCCAATGTCGACGGCGAGCGGACCCCAGCGTTCCATGAGCATGCGGATGGTGTCGAACTCGATCCCCTGCCCCATGGTCTGGTGCGCGCGGAACGGCGCGTCGGCGGGGTCGGTGCCGTGCGAATTGAACATCGGCTTACGGTACCATGCCGTCGGCCGTGCGGCGATAGCGCACGAGGCCCTGCGGCGTGGCGAGAAAGAGCCAGTCCCGTTGCGCGAGCACGTCCAGCACGGGCCCCGGAAGATCGACGCCCACGCGCAGCACGCGCACCGCTCCGCTCGTGCGCGACACCATCACCACACCCTCAGTACCGGCGAGCCACATGGCCCGCTCGTCGATCGCCACGCGCGTGACGCGCCCCACCTGCAGCACGTCGAGCGCTTGCACGCGCGTCGGCTCCACGCCACCGCGCGGCGCCACCGCGAGCACGGCATCGTCGGTGGCGGCGAGCAACACGCTGTCGCTCCACGCCAGACTGCGAATGGCCCGTCGCAGTGCGGGGTCGGCACCGGCGGGACGCATGAGCGTGCCGCCGACGGCGGTGTTGGGGGATGGCAACGCGATCAGCCCGACATCGGTCCCCGCCCAGAGCGTGTCGCCCGTGAACTGCAGCGCGTACACCGCCATGTTGTCGAGCAGGCGCGCGCCCAGCCCACGCGTCCGCGGCGCCTTGGTATCGCTGGTGTCGTTCACGTACACGAGCCCGCGCAGGGTGCCTGCCCACACGCCTTCTCCACGCGGCGCCACCGCGAGCACGCGGTCGTCGGGCAGGCCGTCGAGCACCGTCCACGACGTGATGTCGTTGCCGCCATCGAGACGCACCCGTGTGAGCCCACGGTCGGTGCCCATCCACGCGCGATTCGCGCGCGTGGCCAGCGCAAAGGTGCGTACGCCCACGAGCGGCACGGCAATGGTGCCTTCGATCCAACGCCACTGCTGCAGATCGCTGGTGGCGAAGGTCAGCCCACCATGACGCTCCGATTGCCCGAGCCCCGCAGCCCACACCCCATTGGCTGCCGGTGCGAGCGCACCGACCCCCGGCTCCATGAGCCCGTAGGGCAGCGGCGTTCCCTGCAGAAAGTTGGGATCGAGTCGGAACAGCCCTTCCCCGTCGGTCCCCAGCCACACTTCGCTCGCACGGTCGGGAGACGCCGCGCCCGACAGCAGCGCGAACGGACGCAAGGGACGATTGGGGGTCTGCGTGCGCAGCAACAGCTGCGGCTGCGAACGCAACGTGGGGAACTGCGCGTACAGGTCGTTCATGCTGCGCGGCACGAACGTCTGCGCGGCAATGGGTGCCCCCGTCATGGGTGTCGACATCCCGACACGCGACACACGCGTCCATTGTCCGCCGCTGCGCACGAACGCGTCGCCCGTGCCCGAGCGGTCGAAGGCGATGACCTGCGGCACGCCCGTCACGATGCTGCGCTGCACCTGCTCGGTGAGCGGGCGGTACATGATGACACCGCCCGGCACGCCAATCCACAGCGCGTCTTCTACGGGATCGCCGGCAATGACCGTGATCTGCTGCTCGGCGAGCCCCAGGTCGCGCGTGAGCGGCGGCAACCACCGCTCCTGAAAGCGGTCGTAAATCGCAATACCGCTATTGGCCGCCGCGAACACGTAGCGCCGCGACACCGCCACCGCCTGCACCGACGCGAAGCTGCCAATGCGTTGTCGCTCTTCCTGACGCGAATAGCTGCCGCCGCCGCTTGCCCCCGCTCCCGAAGAACCGGGAGGCAAAGGCGCACAGGCAGCTACACACAACGCGGCGGCGAGCAAAAGACGCATGGCGGAATGTAGCGTGTCGAATGCTCCCGCCGCGCAAACCGCTACAGCGCGGGGAGCTCGGCCAAGACGCCTGGCGGAAAACCGCTCGGCGCGTCGAGCTCGCGCCACACCTGAGGAAGCGCCTGCAGCATGTCGTCGAGCACGAGGCCGCGCACGGTTCTCAGCGAGGTCGCGCGTTCGGCGGCGCGGCCGTGCACGGTGGCGCCCGCCACGGCGGCATCGCGCGCAGTGCACCCCTGCGCCAGCAACGTGGCGATGATCCCCGAAAGGCAGTCACCGCTCCCGCCGGTGGCGAGCATCGCGGTACCGTGCGGCACGACCCACAGCGGCTCCGCGTCGGGCGTCGCCACGAGCGTGGGCGTTCCCTTGAGCAGCACCGTACAGTTGGCGCGCGTGGCGAAGTGCGACAGCAACGCGGCGCGCGCTTCCCACTCGTCGGGGAGCGGCTCCCCGAGCAACCGCGCGAACTCACCGGGGTGGGGCGTGCACACCACGTGCGCCGTGTCACGCGTGATGTGTTTGAGCAGCGACGCGGTGTTGGTGCCAAGGTCGTTGGCCGCATCGGCCGCGAGCCACAACGCATCGGCATCGAGGACGAGCGGTGTGCCGCGATGCGCATCGAGCCAGTCGTGCATGACGAGCGACGCCTCTTTGTCGCGACCGAGTCCGGGGCCGACCGCCAACACATCGTATCGCAGTCCCGCAGCGGTCCACGCATGCGCGAGCGCTTGCGGCACGAGCGACTGCACCGCGGGCACGCTGAGCGGGTGCACCATGGCGTGGATGAGCCCCGCTCCCGATCGCGCGGCCGCGCGCGCGGCGAGCACGATGGCGCCTGCCATCCCCTGGGCGCCGCCGGCCAGGCCCACGCGTCCGCGTGTCCCCTTGTGCGCGTTCCACGCAATCGCCGGAATCATGTCGCGCACCGTGTGTGCGTCGGCCCATCGCCACGCGGCATCGTCGTGCTCACCCGGCACATCCGCCCATTGGCGCAGGCCGATATCGAGTAGCACGATGCGCCCCGCATGCGCACGCTGCATGAGCACACCGCGCTTGATCGTGCCGAGACAGAGCGTGACGCTGGCGGCCACACTGCCGAGCGCAATGGCACCCGTGGTGGCATCGAGGCCGCTTGGTACGTCGAGCGCTACGATCTGCGCACCGCGATCACGGGCCATCGCCATGCGCGCGCAATCGGCCGATGAGCCGCCACGCAGTTCACCCTGGTGGCCTGTGCCCAGCACCCCGTCAATGACCACCCGTTCATCGCCGGTGGGCGTGCCGTGCACGAGATACGGCGCCGCAAGATGCGCGGCGCGCTGGGCATCCGGGGTTTTGGGCGGCAGCGAGGCGTGCAGGCGCACCACCACGCCGGCGCGGGCCAGCTGTGCGGCGACGATGTACGCATCGCCACCGTTGTTGCCGCTGCCGGCATAACAGGCCACGCCATGCGACAACGCCGCAGGGAATTCGCGAAGCACGAACGCGGCCGCGGTGCTGCCAGCCTGCACCATGAGATCGAACGACGGGGTACCGCCGTGAATGGCACTGCGATCGCGCGCGGCCGCTTCAGCGGCAGTCGTGACTCTGGGCGCGCTCATACCACGTTACCCGCCCCGTAGGACGCGGGCACTCAGACGTGCGTCGTGCTCCACGGATACTCGCGGTCGAACGCGTCGGCGAAATCGAACACGCCGAGAAAATCGTTGCGCGAATCCTGTGGCTGGCTGATGAGCAGACCGAGGTCGACGAGCGTGAACACGATGTCGCCGATGTCCATCGTCGAGCGCATCCCCCAGTGATCGAGCACCACCTTGGCCATGACGCCGAAGCGCTGCAGCGCAAGATCACGGCACGCGTGCGCGAGCTCGGGCCCCGTGATGTGCCGACGTTCCGTCAGCTTGGTCTGGCTGTGCTCGAGCGCCGACAACACAAACAGATAGGCACGCTCGTCGAACCGCTGCTCACGCAGTCGGATCTGATCCATGATGCCGTCACGGAACGCCAGCTCGGTCACGCTTTCCTGCTCCTGAAGTAGAACGGCCACAATTGCACGTGCAGAATACTGCAAACAGATGCGGGCGGCCACAACTCCCATGGCCGCCCGCACTGGTCCTGCATCACCACGCGATCACAGCTTTGTGATCGGCCCCGTACGGAACCGTCGCTGTGCGTGTGAGTTACCGGTTGCCGAATGTCAGACGCGCGAGACCGCGGTGTACAACGGGAAGCGATCGGCGAGCGCCTTGACGTCGGCCTTGACAGCGTCGATAGACGCGACATCCTCGGGCGCGCTCAGCACCCGATCGATGAGCGCCGCAATCTGGTGCATCGCATCGGCGTCCATGCCGCGAGTGGTCACCGCCGGCGTACCGATGCGAATGCCGCTCGTGATGAACGGCGACTGCGTCTCGTTGGGCACGGTATTCTTGTTCACCGTAATGCCAGCCTGGTCGAGCACCTTTTCGGCCACCTTGCCGGTGAGCCCCTTGTTGCGCAGGTCCACGAGCATGAGGTGATTGTCGGTGCCGCCACTCACGATGTGATAGCCGCGGTCGACGAGCGCCTGCGCCAGTACCTGCGCGTTCTGCACCACCTGACGGCAGTACGCCGTGAACGACGGCTGCAGCGCTTCGTGAAACGCCACAGCCTTCCCCGCAATGACATGCTCCAACGGGCCACCCTGCATGCCCGGGAACATCGCCTTGTCGATCGCCTTGGCGTGTTCGGCCTTGCACAGAATGATGCCGCCGCGCGGACCGCGCAGCGTCTTGTGCGTGGTGCTCGTGACCACGTCGGCGAAGGGCACCGGCGACGGATACATGCCCGTGGCCGCCAGCCCGGCAAAGTGCGCCATGTCCACCCAGAACAGCGCGCCTACTTCCTTGGCGATGTCGGCAAACGCCTGCCAGTCGATGACGCGCGAATACGCGCTGTAGCCCGCGATGATGATCTTGGGCTTGTGCTCGCGGGCCTGCGCGCGCATGTGGTCGTAATCGATGAGGCCATCACCAGTAACACCGTACGACACGGCGTTGTACAGCAGACCGGAGAAATTCACCGGCGAGCCGTGCGTGAGATGACCGCCCTGCGACAGATCCATGCCGAGGAACGTTTCGCCGGGCTTCATGAAGGCGAGGAACACCGCGGCGTTGGCCGACGCGCCGCTATGCGGCTGCACGTTGGCGTGATCGGCACCGAACAGTTGCTTGGCACGATCGATAGCGAGCTGCTCCACCTTGTCCACGACTTCGCAGCCGCCGTAGTAGCGCTTGCCCGGCAACCCTTCGGCGTACTTGTTCGTGAGCGTCGAGCCCACGGCTTCCATGACGGCGGGCGATACGAAGTTTTCGCTCGCGATCAGTTCGAGGCCATCGCTCTGTCGCTGCGTTTCTTCGCTGATCAGATGCGCGATCTGTGGGTCCACCGCCGACAGCGCGTCACCCGGGGGCAACCGATCCCACTGCGACCAGTCGGCGCTCGCTCCTTCACCCATGCCGCTCATGATGCACTCCCGGGGGACACGGCCCCGTTCTGTTCGTTGGTCTGTTCGATCTTGCTCACGCGCGCCCCATGACGGCCACCTTCGAACGGCGTCTCGAGCCACGTCTTGAGAATGGCCACGGCATCTTCGTCCGACACGAAGCGCGCCGGCAGCACCAGCACGTTGGCGTCGTTGTGCTTGCGGGCGAGCCCCGCGATTTCCGGGTTCCACGCCACGGCGGCACGCACCCCCGCGTACCGGTTGGCCACGTAGCTCATGCCCAGCCCGGTGCCGCAAAGCAGCACCCCCCGCTCCACCGCGCCGTCGCTCACCTGCTGCGACAGCGGATGCGCGTAGTCGGGATAGTCCGTGCTGGCGGTGCTGTGCGTACCGATGTCGTCCACTTCGTACCCCAGCTCGCCGAGCACGACCCGCAGCCGTTCCTTGAGTTCGAAACCGGCGTGGTCGGAAGCGATGGGGATACGCTCTCCGGGGCGTGCAACGTCAACCATGGTCAGCTCACTGGGGGAAAAGGGGTACTGCGCGTATACGGCAACGAACGGGAAAACCCGCCGCGATCAGGCGTCCTTGTTGGGGTACTGCGGCCACGTCTTCATCATACCGCCAACGGCGGCAATGCGCTGCTCGGCCACCCGGTCCGCCGCCTTGTAGGTCGGAATCCCGGTACCTCTGGCCAACGCGAAGACGCTGAGGACCGTTTCGTAGATCTCGTCGGCCTTGCGGAGGGAGCGGTCGCGGCTCCAGCCGGTCAGCTCGCTGTACACGTTGATCACCCCGCCGGCGTTGGCCACGTAGTCGGGCGCATACAGAATGCCGCGGCTGTCGAGCTCCTCACCGTGCCGGTCTTCCAGCAGCTGGTTGTTGGCGGCGCCAGCGACGATCTGCACCTTGAGCTGCGGAATGGTCTCGTCGTTGAGGGTGCCCCCCAACGCGCAGGGAGCGAAGATGTCGGCCTGGACGCCGTACACGTCGTTGAGTGCCACGGCCGTCGCCCCGAACTCCTGCACCACGCGGTCGATGCGCCCCGCGTCGATGTCGGTCACGACGAGCTTGGCGCCCGCCGCGTGCAGCTCCCTCGCCAGGTAGTAGCCCACCTGGCCAAGCCCCTGCATGGCCACCGTACGGCCAGTGAGCTCCTTGCTTCCCCACTTCTCGAAGGCCGACGCCTGAATCGCGCGAAAGACGCCGCGCGCCGTCACGCTCGACGGGTCGCCCGACTTGGAGCCGATGCCGGTGACATGACGCGTTTCCATGTGCACGAAGTCCATGTCTTCGACGGTCGTGCCCACATCCTCGGCGGTGACGTAGCGTCCACCCAGCGAATCCACAAAGCGGCCATGCGCGCGGAAGAGCATTTCGCGCTGCGCCGTCTTGTTGTTGCCGATGATGACCGACTTGCCGCCGCCGAGATTCAAGCCGGCAACGGCGTTCTTGTACGTCATGCCGCGCGAGAGGCGCAGCGCATCGGTGACCGCCTCTTCGTCGGAGGCGTAGTTCCAGAAGCGGCACCCGCCCAGCGCGGGGCCGAGCGTGGTGTCGTGAATGGCGATGATGCCGCGATAGCCGGACGCTTTGTCATGACAGAAGACGACCTGTTCATGGCCCATCTCGGCGATGGTATCGAAATACTTCATATGTGAAACTTGCCGTGGTCAGTCGGGGAGTGATCTGTGGGCGGCAGCAGGCACTTCTTGCGCCGCACGGACTAGCACATCCCTTAAACTAACAGACGGCGAGAAACGAAGTTTCGCGCATATGCCGGGCTTAGGTGGGTACCATCTGCCCACCCTGGGTCGCCCAATACTTCGGCCGATTCCCCAATCAGCGCATTACACTGTGCCTTCACTCGCAGAGCCGGCGCCGAGTAGCTCGGCGCCGGCCGTACCGAAACTAGCCCACGGGTGACTCGCCGCCGCCGCTACATTCTACGCCGCAGGTTTGCACGGGCGAGCGCGGACAGCCCACGGACTGCCACTTGTAGCACTTCTTCACCCCATTCACCCATTTCTCGCTCTTGCAGATACATGCCTGAGCGTAGTAGGCGCCGGCTTCATCTGCCTTTGCTGTGGGAGCATCGATCGCCAGAGCTCCGAAGATGAACAGGTTGAGCAATACCAGTGGAATCGTCCTGATTCGCCACTTTGACATGACTTTCCCTCGCCAGAGCGTGGAAGGACTGCAGCCACCCGTGCGCCACGCCGTCCGCACAAGCGCGTCAGCTCGCCATCCCCATGGCGGGCTCTTTGATCAAAGCATACGTCGCCCCGCGCACCCACTGGGCGACGGCGAGGTCATCGCACCAGCAGCGTATCTATACCGACGGTTTCATTGAGTCGCATGTGCCGCAGCAGCAGCAGCCGGTTGCGGTCATGCTCTACGGCCCGATATCGCCCCGGCAATACGGTCGAGCACCGCAGCACACCCTTCGGCGAGTACACGTGCAACACCGATCGTGCTTCGCGACCCTCCCCGTCACCTAGAGAAACGAGCACGAACACTGTCCCACTATCGTCGACCGCTATGTCGTCTGCTACCGTTGGCCGGACCACGATGTACGACATGCCGTCGTTGGACATCAACGAATACGGAGCGTCGATGTCCCAGCGCTTCGGAGTTGGCACCCGTAGAGTGCGCGTATGCGTACCCGTGCGGTCAAAATAGAGCGCTTCCGCTCTATACATGTACAGCACCCACACCCCACTGAACCGCCCCGGGTATTCAGGAGACTGGTTTAGTTGAGTACACCAACCGCAGTGTGGGTGTACTGTGTTTCGTAAAATTGTGCTTC
>JAIXTI010000220.1 GCA_027484025.1 bacterium | reverse complement strand
GTGACAATCATCGCCTTGGCCTTGCCGCCGATCTCCCCCTGCGTATTCGCCGCGAAGTGCTCCACGCAGATGCGTACCTTCTCGGCAATCGCATGGGGATGGAGCTCAACGAACGACTTGAGCAGGTACTCCGCCTGACCCTTGTCATACCGAGGGTCATCCTCCACCCGCTTGAGCAGGCGCCAGTAGGCCGTGTACGTGCTGTAATTCTCCAGGACGTCGAGGATGAAACCTTCCTCGATAGCCTGCCGCATACTGTACAGGTGGAACGGTGCGAAGGTCCCGTCGGGCTGCTTGGTTCCGAACAGCTCCAACGTCTTCGGCTTGGGTGTGGCGGTGAAGGCGAACATCGACAGATTCGGCACCGGCCCGCGTGCGGCGATCTCCGCGAGGATGGTGTTCTCGAGTTCCTCCTCCGGCGTCGCCGCCTCCTTCTCCTCGCCCTCGGCGTCCTCGAGCGAACCAACACTCAGGACGCTCTTGAGACTCTTCGTGCTCTCGCCCGACTGCGAGGAGTGCGCCTCGTCAACAATGACGGCAAAGCGCTTGCCCGAGAGCTCGCCGATCTCCTTGGCGATGACCGGAAACTTCTGGAGGGTGGTGACAATGATGGTCTTCCCCGACTCCAGCGCCTCCTTGAGCTTGCGGGAGGTCGTGTCGATGTTCTCCACCACGCCAAGCGTCTGTTCGAGTTGCCGCATGGTCGTTTGCAACTGACGGTCGAGCACGCGACGGTCCGTGATCACGACGATGGAGTCGAACACGCGAGCGTCCGTGGCGTCGTGCAGCGTGGCCAGCTGGTGGGCAAGCCAACCGATGGTGAAGCTCTTGCCGCTCCCCGCTGAGTGCTGGATAAGGTAGCGTTGCCCGGGGCCACGCTTGCGCGCATCCGTTACGAGGCGGCGCACGCAGTCCAGCTGCTGGTAACGGGGGAATACGAGGTACCGCTTCCCCGTCTTGCGCCCCTTGTCGTCCTCTTCCTCGATCTCATGCACGAACTGGCGGATGAGATCCAGCACACTGTCGCGCGCCCACGCCTCCTCCCACAGGTACGCGGTGGCGTACCCCCCGCGGGTGGGTGATACGGGTGGATTACCGGCGCCACCAAACTTTCCCTGGTTGAAGGGAAGGAAGCGTGTCTTGGCGCCAGCGAGCTGCGTAGTCACGAATGCCAGTTCCGGATCCACAGCGAAATGCGCGAGGCAGCGGCCGTAGGCGAGCAGCGGGTCGCGAGGATCCCTGTCCCGCCGGTACTGACGGATCGCGTCGTCCACCGTCTGGCCAGACAGTGGGTTCTTCAGCTCCGCGGTGAAGACGGGAATCCCATTCAAAAAGAGCACCAAGTCGAGGCTCTTCTCGTGAGAGATGCCGTATCGCACCTGCCGCACGACGGAGAACAGGTTGGCGGCGTGAAGCCGCCGCGTTTCCTCATTCAGCCCGCTGGCCGGCCGGAAATAGGCAAGCCGGAACTTGCACCCTGAGTCCTTGATGCCGTTGCGCAGCACATCGAGCGCACCGCGCCGCTCCAGCTCAACCGCGAGCCGCTTGAGGAACTGCTCCTTGACGTTGGCACCGTGATGCTGCTTGAGCTTCTCCCACTCCTTGGGCTGCGTGGCGAGCACGAAGTCCACCAAGTCGCGGGGCAGAAGGCAAAGCGCACGGTCGTACTCTTCAGGGCCTCGCTTGCGGTACCCGCCCGGCGGCGTGTCGCCGTACGGCGACGCTGTCTCTTTTGCTACGAGAGCGCCACCGGCGCATGCATCAGGGCCACTTGCGAGTAGTGCGCACTCGATGGATTCCTCGAAGGAGCGCTCGGAGATGTTTGCCATTGCGCTATTGAACTCCACTGGATGAGTCAAAGGAAGTTGCCGCTACCCCCGAACGAGCCCTTCCTGGTCGGCCCTTCACCTGCTGGCGATGGCGATCAACCATGCTCTCGAAGTCTGCCGTAGAAGTCGAATTTCTCGAGCGGCATTCGATCATGGCTACACGCATGATTTCGCCGGACCTTTCCGTGCTATCCAGCCAGTCGCGATATGCGGTGTACGCCCCGCTCTGCTTAGCCAGCAAGATCTCGAAGGCATGTCGGGCTGCAGGGAATCGCATGTTCAGCGACTCGCAGATCACTTGCGCATAGAACTGGGCGATGCCCTCAACGATTGCCATGTCAGCATTGGCGAACGTATTCGTGTTCCACGCCTCGCCATCGATATCCCGACCTAGGTGACTGTACGCGTGAGCAAGTTCGTGCGCGAGCACCACGAGCGTGAGTGCGTCGACGGGAATGCCAAGCAGTCGGGATACGATGCTGATAGGTACCCAGTAGAGCCTTACCTCTGGGATGCGAAAGTGATAGCCGCCCAACACGTCTTCCTGACAGTCGACAATACGCTTGATGGCGTTCAGCTTGTCGAACCGCTCCAGCAGCTGCTTCGCCGAACTAGCGACCTCGATGAGCGACGATTCGGGCGCCATCGAGGCGGCGTCTCCTATGGTGAGTCTTGCCTCGTCGTAATGGTGTGCGAGCAGTTGTGCTCCGCGTACGGTGGCTTCCACGTCTGGGCGATGGAGCATGAGCCACTCCCAGTCGGGGAACTCTTGGAGTGCCGCAGCCAGCGGCCTTGGCAGCCCGTCGCAGATCCGGACTGGTACCGATTGCGCTTCACCGCCTACGGAGAGACGAAGCCCCATCTCGTTACGTAGCTGGTCACGGACGATCCCGTTCCACTGACGAAATGCCTGCTCGACCTCCTCGCGCGCCTTCGGCATCGCCGCCCGAACGAGGTGACCCCAGCGTCTTTCGATGTCCCCCAGCCCGTCGTTTCTGACATCCGCGCGACCAGTTTCGAGCGAGGCGTAGTGGCGCGACTGATGGCCCCAGGGCACGTCTTCAGGCGGTGGCGTCGGCATCGGTCGCGGGATCGGTGGGGTAGCGGACATCGATTTTGCCTGTGATGGCGGCGGAGATGAGCGCCATGCGGAGCTCGTTGAGACGAAACATTGCGTTGCGGATGTGAGCGATGAGCCCGTCGAGGCGAGCCGCTTCATTATCGATAAATGCCGTGATTTCTTCCTGCTCATCCCGCGGAGGAAGGGCGATCATCAGATCCTTGACCACACTTTGTGCGATGTTGTTCGCTAGCCCACTACCGCCACTCAGCACGCTCTCGATTTGGGACCGTGCAACACGAGAGTTCAGGGCATGCGCTGCGAATGTCTTGCTCACCTGACGTTCGTCCACATGCAGGCGGAACACCTTGTCGCACAGCAAAAGCCGTGGCCGGCACTTCCGAACAACCGCAACCGATCCGACGAGGTCTCTCGATCCGCTTGCCCGCGACATGAGTAGATCTCCTTCCCGAATCTCGAGTTCGAGAATCGGTCGCTCACTCTGCGGCAACGTCTTGTGCTCCGACTCAACGAACTCCCCTCTATTCACACAGCCTGCCTTCAGCACCCCCCATTCATCTTCGTCGGCGGGACGATTCTCGCAGTCAGGGCTCCAGCCTTGTTCGATCCATGTCAGCACACGCCGGAGCCTTGTGTCCTCCCAATGTGCTGGAATCTCCCCCAGCCACTCCACGCCGGAATCCTTCATCGGCGCGGCGGGATTGAGACCCTTCGTGACGGCACAGGTGATCAACGCCAAACGACGCTCCTGCAGCAGCGTGATCAGTCGCTTCTTCCGCGCCACCAGCGTATCGATGCGGGCAGTCTCCCGGTCGAGGAACTTCGCGATAGCGCGTTGTTGGGGTAGCGGTGGAAGCGGTATACGGAAGTCGCGAACGAAAGTCTCTGAGATGCGTTTCTGGCCGCCGGCGCCGTACATGTCGGCTTCGCCAATCTTCCGAAAGGCATCGCTAAGTGTCACGTAGAACGCGAACCCTGCATCAGCCTCCGCTTTCGTACGTAGAACATGAAGCTCAGTCGTACCGAATGCGATGCCATTCGTCAGTCCATCTGCGAGTGCGCCTTTGCCGTTCTCAAAACACGGCGTGATCTTCGCAACGACCACGTCGCCATCACGGAAGTAGGTGTAGCCGGCCTTCACGTCCGAAAGAAGCTTGGTGGTCTCGAGTGCGAGACCGCCGTTCTCGCCTACGGCCTCCATTGGAACGAAGGAGACCTCAGTATCGCCTGGCAGGCTGCGAACCTCGCTCGCTACCGGATTGGAATCGCTGATAAAGCGAATGCGCTTCACCTCCCAACCCGCAGGAATCTCCCCCAGCCACTCGACGCCCGAATCCCTGTACATCGGGTACGCCTTGAATCGGCGAAGTTCGCCCTTCAGCACACTTTCAATTGTCTCGCTCATCAGCTCTCATCTCCTGTGACTTTCAGCCACTCCCCTGTCGGCATCCATCGGCCCGGCATGGGCTCTCCTGCCATCACCGCGTCGCGCACTGGTCCCAGGAAGCTGATCAGTCGCTCTCCAATGGACGCGAAGTTCGGCGGTGGTGCGTCCTGCGCGACACCCGCCTTCACATAGCTGGCCCAGCGCGCTCGCATTGTGGCATCTTCGTAGAACTTGGCGGTAAGTGCCGCCGGCATCTCGTCAGTCCACGCCGTCTTCCGCCGCGCAAAACACTCTGCGACCGCATCTGACAGCCGTTCACCTTCAAAGGTGAACGCCCCGGCGAGTACCCACACGTCGTGGAAGTCCTTCATACGGCTGTTTCGCGCTTCCAGCTGCACCATCGCCTCGAATTTCTCTGCCACTGACTGCTCTCTCGGATATGCGCGTAGGGTCGTCGTGGGTAGCGCATCGAGCATGAGCGGGAGCGTCACCAGCTCAGGACCATGAGCGATTGCGTCGCCAAAGCCGAAGTCCACCTGCATGCGAACCTTGGCATTCGCGAGACGCGCCCAAAACAGCGCCCGCATTCCGGCGTAGTGCGCTTCTTCGCGAATTGGCTCGACACTCAGTTCGCCGATATCGAAGGTGACCCCATCTTCTGGACAAGGTGTTTCGCAAACGCTGGAAACAAGCTTTGCGAGAGCGTCCTCGTCGGATGCCCCCGAGCCCAGGAGATCCACGTCGCGTGTTGCTCGATGTGGGTTTGGTAGCCACACGGCCAGCAGTGCGGCCCCTTTCAGAATGCAGCGATCACGTACAGCAGACTGCCCCAGCCGGTAAAGCCACCGTTCCGAAGCGAAACGCACGAGCGTACGCTCGAACTCTTCCCCGGTTGTCTTGGCTACGTTTAGAAGCCGAGCGCGCACCGACGCGGCGATGTTTGGCGTCATAGGGCGAGCAGTTCGAGATGCGCCCGAAGTGCACGCGAGGGGAGTACCTCCTCTACGCGTCTGAGCTCAGCAATCGTCACCACGCGGCGGCTCAGAGCATCCCGGAGGGCCTCGACGCCCACCTCCGGCCCCACCAGCCGCGCAAGGCGG
>JAIXTI010000248.1 GCA_027484025.1 bacterium | reverse complement strand
TGACAAAATTACCCCTGGCCATGATTCGCTGAACCAAATCAAGATCGACTTTGTCGCGCTCAACAATCACAACTTGCTGCGAACTGCTTTCGTCCAATGGCGAATTATTCACCATGCGACCAGAAAACTGGTTCTTGAACTGATCGGACCCCAGATAGACCACGTGCAGATTTTTCCTGGCGGCCTTGACGATTGCTTGATCATAGGCGAAAACAGCTTCCGCGGAAGGCGAGAACCCATTTTCCGCGAGACCAGGGACGAACGCCAAGTCATCGCGAGCTGCAGCACTTAATCCATTGGCATGGATCGCCAGGGAGCACAGGATTGCTACACTCAAAACCTTCTTGCTTTTCACAATGTTCTCCTCGAGTTTCGTGCAACCGCACCACCATGGTGTGGTTGTTTCCGGCTGACTTGGGCATTTGCTCATCGCTGCCGGTGGGGGAACATTAATCCCGCCTCGAACCAATTTCAGCAGGCGTCATAAGATTCAGTAACACCGCCATTACATTCAATGCCGGATCCATGCTTTTCCGGGTCACGCCGAGCTTCCAGGCGCTCCCGAGAGCTTCCGTCACAGACATGGCGCCATGCACCGCCCCATCGACGCCAGCGCGTGGTGCACGCGGAGCCAGTCCCACAAGGTCGCCCATCAGGATTCCATCCCGATTCCAGATCACAGCGCGTGGCCGATCTCGCCCCAGTACCAGACACAAGCACTAAACCGGCACCCCCAAAAGGCGCGTACGCCTGCCCAGCCTGCACCGCTCACCGCCCGCCACCACTTCGCCAGCCACGAGCTTCACGCGCGTGATTCCGCCATGTCGTCGGCCGTTCCAAGAGTTCGCAATCGCCAGCTGGAAAATCAACGCGCTACACCGTACAACGAGGTCGACGCATCGCCGCAGGAGTGCTCATGTCGACTGCCCGCTATCTCGACCATCCGTACCTGCTGGCCGGTCGCCGGATCGACCCGATCACCGGCACGCTGAGCTACCGCGAGGTGCAGAAGCACTTGCGGCGCAAGGAGCTGGAGGTCCTGGCGCTGCTGGCGGAGGCGGGGGATAGCGTCGTGCCGCGCAGCGCCTTCATCGAGCAGATCTGGCACGGCAATCCGATCGGCGAGCAGGGCCTGACCGACACCATCTCGGCGCTGCGCCGTTCGCTGCTGGATACCGATCGTGATCACCCGATCGTGCTGACGATTCCGCGGCGTGGTTACCAGCTGCGAGCGAGCATTCGATGGATTTCCAGAGATGGCGGGGTGGCTTTCGTGGCCGGCTCGGTGATCGACGGTCGGCCGGATTGGCGACTGAAGCAGCTGCTGAAGCAGACCGAGGCGCACGAGAGCTGGCTGGCGGAGGATGGACGCAGTCGGCGGATCTTCCGTTTCTGCTGCAACGAGCAGTATCTGCGCAAGCTGCGCCGCGAGATCGTGCTGATGCGCTACCTGCGCGAGGCGCTGGCCGAGCAGAAGTACGTCTCGACGATCCTGGACTGGCAGCTGGAAGAACCCCCGTATTTTCTGGAATTGGCGGCCCCGGCCAGTGGCAACCTGCGCGGGGTGATGCTGAGCAAGAGTCCGCCGGTGCGGGTCGAGCGCTGGAAGTTGTTGCAGCAGGTGGCCGAGGCGCTGGCGGCAGTGCATGCCGCCGGCATCGTGCATCGGAACCTGACGCCGGACAGCGTGCTGGTCGATCGCCGCGACGGCGAGCGGGTAGCACTGCTCGGGGAGTTCGGCCTGGCGGCGCTGGATGATCGGAAGCGGCTGGTCGAGCTCGGGATTGATCCGGGCGAACTGAGCCTGCAGACCCAGTTGCTGGATGAGGCTACGGTGTACACGGCGCCCGAATGCGTGGCCGGCGCGCCGGCCACGGCGTCCAGCGACGTGTACGCATTCGGCGCGGTGATTGCGCAGACCGTGTGCGGAGACTTCCAGCGGCTGGAGTTTTCCGACATTGAGGACCTGCCCGCCGAGATGCGCGAGTTGCTGCAGCGCTGCAGCGCGGTGAATCCGCTGTCGCGCCCCACGGCGGCCGAACTGGCGGCCGGCCTGCGCGAGCTGAGTGAGCCGAAGCCGGTGCGTTGGCAGATCGAGCGGGCGGCGGAACCGTTGGCGGCGGCTTTGCCGGCCGAAGCGCCGGCATCCGCGCCTGCACTGTCGGATGCGCCTGCAGCGTCGGCCGCCGACTTGGCACGGTCCGCATCTGTGCCTGTTGAGCCGGTGCCTGTCGCTGCGCCTGAGCCCGTTGCGGACAGCGAAAACGCGCCCGCGGCGCCAGTCTTGCCACAGGCCGCGGCGCCGATTGCCCCGACCGAGCCGGGATTCGACGCACTGCCACCCGTTGAACCACCGCAGATCCATGACCGCATCGGCCGCTACCGGATCCTCAACGAACTCGCGCAGGGCGGCATGGGCGTGGTCTATCTGGCCGAACAGAGCGAACCGGTCCAGCGCCGTGTCGCCTTGAAACTGATCCGCGCCGGCCTCGATTCCGCGCAAGTGCTCGCCCGCTTTGCCGCAGAACGGCAGGCGCTGGCGCTGATGAACCACCCGAACATCTCCGCCATCTTCGATGCCGGAACCACCTCGGGCGGTTATCCGTACTTCGTCATGGAGTACGTCCCCGGCAAGGACATCAAAACCCACTGCGACGACGCCAAGCTCAGTATCCGCTCGCGCATCCGGTTATTTCTGCAAGTCTGCGACGGCGTTCTGCATGCCCATCAGAAGCGCCTGATCCACCGCGACCTCAAGCCCAGCAATATCCTCGTCAAGCCGAAATCCGAGCAACCGGCGCTGGTCAAGCTCATCGACTTCGGCATCGCCAAGTCGATTTCAGGGGGGCTGGGCACCGGCCTGCATACCCGCATCGGCAGTTTCGTCGGCACCCCGGTCTACAGCAGTCCCGAGCAGGTCACCGACCCGACCCGCGAGATCGACACCCGCGCTGATCTGTACTCGCTGGGCGTGGTGCTCTACGAAATCCTGACCGGCGTGCCACCGCGTTCCGCGCAGGAACTGGATGCCGACTCGCCCGCCCAATTGGCGCGACGCCTGCGAGATACCAAGACCCCGGCGATGGGTACCCGCTATTCCGGGCTGAGTCCCGCGGAGCAGCAGCGGATTGCCGAATTGCGCGCGCTGTCGACGGACGGACTCTCGATGCAGCTCTGCAGCGATCTCGACTGGATTGTCGGCAAGTGCATCGCCCAGGATCCGGACGATCGCTACGCCACGGTGCAGGATTTACGTCAGGATTTGCAGCGCTGGCTGGACGGGCGGCCGGTCGAGGCTCTCCCTTCCAGTGTCTGG
>JAIXTI010000056.1 GCA_027484025.1 bacterium | reverse complement strand
GGGGTCTACAAACAGTCGGGGGACGGGCTCGGGTCTGGCGCGGCGCTTTGCTGGCGCGTCGGGGTCGGGGAAAAACTGTCGGGGCTGACCCCGACCCATGCCCCGACGGTGTGACCCCGACCCCGACCGCCGAGCAAAGCAAGGCCCCAAGACCGCCCCACCGACTGCCGTGAGACCCCGACCCGGCCGAGACCCCGACCGCCGGTAGACCCCGACCGTAGTGGCAGTGCCCCGACTGTGGTAGCAGTGCCCCGACCGTAGTGGCGGTGCCCCGACCATACCCCCGACCAAGACCACGACATGCGCGTGATCGCGAGCCCGTATCCCGACGTCGACATTCCCGACACGACGCTCGTGCCGTTCGTGTTGCGTCGCGCCGCGCAGCACCCCGACAAGCCGGCCATCGTTTGCGCGGCCACGGGCCGATCGCTCACCTACGCTGAACTCGAACGCAGCGTCCGTGCGGTCGCCGCCGGCCTGCACGCCACGGGCATTCGCAAAGGTGATGTCGTCGGCCTCGTGAGCCCGAACATCCCCGACTTCGCCGTCGTCTTCTACGCCGTCACGCTCATCGGCGCCGTCTGCAGCACCGTCAACCCTATCGCGACGGCCGAAGAAATCGGGGCGCAGTTCGCCGACAGCAAAGCGGTCATGCTCGTCACCATCCCCGATCTCTACGAGAAGTGCAGCACGGCCGCAAGAATCGCCGGCACCGTGCGCGACATCGTGGTCTTCGGGGACGCCGCCGGCGCCACGCCGTACGCCGCGCTCTTTGCGCACGGCGACACACCTCCGCGTGTCGACATCGACCCCGCGACCGACGTGTGTGCGCTGCCGTACTCCAGCGGCACGTCGGGCGTGCCGAAGGGCGTCATGCTCACGCACCGCAACCTCGTCGCCAACCTCGTGCAGTGCGACGCGGCCGGGATGGGCATAACCGCCGACGACACCGTCATTGGCGTGCTGCCGTTCTTTCACATCTACGGCATGGTCGTCGTGCTCGGCGGTGCGCTCTCACAAGGCGCGACCATCGTGAGCATGCCGCGCTTCGATCTCGAACAATTCCTCGGCACCATCAGGAAGCATCGCATCAGCTACATGAATCTGGTGCCGCCCATCATTCTCGCGCTGGCCAAGCACCCCATCGTGGCGAACTTCGACCTGAGCAGCGTGCGCGTCATCATGAGTGGCGCCGCCCCACTCGGTGCCGATCTCGCCGACGCCTGCGCCGCGCGACTCGGATGCCTGGTGCGACAAGGCTATGGGCTCACCGAAACCAGCCCGGTCACGCACTTCCATCCCTTCACCACCACGTCGGCCGATACCGGGTCGGTGGGGCCGAGTATCCCGGGCACGGACTGTCGACTCGTCGATCCCGACACAGGTGCGGACGTCGCGTCGGGCGAGCGCGGCGAGCTCTGGATTCGCGGGCCGCAGGTCATGAAGGGCTACTTCAACAAGCCCGAGGCCACCGCGGCGTGCCTTACGCCAGACGGCTGGTTCAAGACCGGTGATGTCGCCGTGGAGAAAGACGGCTGGTACCACGTGGTCGATCGCGTGAAGGAGCTCATCAAGTACAAGGGGCTGCAGGTGGCCCCCGCGGAGCTCGAAGCTTTGCTTCTTGCCAACCCGCTCATCGCCGACGCCGCGGTCATCCCTGTCCCCGATGCCGACGCCGGCGAGATTCCCAAGGCGTTCATCGTGCGCCGCGGCGACATCGACGAAGCGCAGGTCATGGCCTTCGTCGCGGAACACGTGTCGCCCTACAAGAAGGTGCGGCTGGTGGAGTTCGTCGAAAGCATCCCCAAATCCCCCTCGGGAAAGATCCTCCGACGCCTGCTGGTGGAGCGCGAGCGCGCCAATGCCGCCCGCCCGCTCTCCCAGTAGTACGGAGAGACTGTACGCCGTTCCATACGGCGTGGTAATTTCGTGCAGGTCCCCCAGTTTTCAGTAACGCACTCCCCCCGAACCACCATCGACGAATGTCTGGCCAGCGCCTCGGTATCGGATTCATCGGATCCGGCTTCAACGCCCGCTTTCACATGCAGGGCTTCCGCTACGTTCGCGACGCCGACGTGCTCGGCGTGTGGAGCCCCAACGCCAAGAACGCCGCATCGGCGGCCAAGTACGCGCGTGATCTCGATGTCGGCGACGCCAAGGCGTACAAGACGATCACCGACATGGTTGCCGATCCGCAGATCGACGCGATCTGGCTCAACGGCCCCAATCACGCGCGCATCGAAAACGTCGAAGAAATCGTCGACGCGGTGACGAGCGGGAAGGGCACGCTCAAGGGCATCGCGTGCGAGAAGCCGCTCGGGCGCACCGTCGCCGAAGCGAAGCATATTCTCAAGCTCGTCGAGAAGGCCGGCATCATGCACGGCTATCTCGAGAATCAGTTCTTTTCGCCGCAGGTGGCCGTCGGCCACAACCTCATCTGGAAGCGCGGCGCCGCCAACTCGGGTCGTCCGTATCTCGCACGCGCCGCCGAAGAGCACAGCGGTCCGCACGGCCCGTGGTTCTGGAACGGCATTCAGCAGGGCGGCGGCGTACTCAACGACATGATGTGCCACTCGGCGCTCGTCGTGCGCCAGCTGCTCTCCGAGCCCGGCAAGCCGCTCTCCGACCTCAAGGTCAAGCGCGTCACCGGACATATTGCGTCGCTCAAGTGGACGCAGAAGCAGTACGCCGCGCAGCTCAAGCGCGACATGAAAGTCGATTTCCTCAAGGCGCCGTCGGAAGACTTCGCCAGCGTGAACATCGAATTCGAAACGCCCGAAGGGCGCATGGCCATTGGTGAAGCCACCACGTCGTGGAGCTTCGTCGGACCTGGCCTCCGGCTCAGCGCCGAGTTGCTCGGCCCCGAATACTCGATGAAGTGGAACACGCTCGAGTCGGGACTCGATCTCTTCTTCTCACGCGCGGTGAAGGGCAAGACCGGCGAAGATATCGTCGAGAAGCAGATGGCCGAGCAGGGGCAGATGCCGGTGGTGGTGAACGAAGCGATTGCCTACGGCTACGAAGCCGAAGACAACCACTTCGTGCGCGCCTTCCTGGGCAAGGAGAAGCCGCTGCTCACGTGGCACGACGGTCTCGATGTCGTGCGCATTCTCATGCACGCGTACAAGAGCGCCGAGTTGGGCAAGACGCTCGAGTACAAGGAGAATGGCGTCGACAAGTTCGTGCCGCAGGTCGGGCAGGGGACTTGGAAGCCGTAATTACGGCGTAACCTTCGCCCGGTCGAGCTTCCGATAATTCACGTCCAGTGCATCCAACCGCTTGAGGTGCACTGGCAGGCGGGTCATGAAGTCGCCGAAGTCGCGCCGGTCTTTGCGGCTCCACAAGGCTTCGCACAGCGCGACCAATCGCGGGTACGCCATGTACTCGAGCTTCCGCGGGTCGGGGATGTACTCCGTCCACAGCTGCGCTTGCGCGCCAAGAATGTGCTTGGCCTCGTCGGGAGTGAGCGACGGCGGCACCGGCTCGAAGCTGTACACCTTCTCGATGTTGGTAAAGCCGCCAATCGCCAGCGGCTCGCTCTTCTTGTCCTGCGACTGGTAATGATCGAAGTACGTGTGGCTCCCCGGCGCCATTACGACATCGTGTCCTTCCTTTGCGGCGGCGATGCCACCGTCCATACCACGCCAGCTCATCACGGTGGCGTTGGGGGCGAGGCCGCCTTCGAGAATCTCATCCCAACCAATGAGACGGCGTCCCTTCTTCGTGAGGAAGGTGTCCATCTGCCGGATGAACCAGCTCTGCATCTCGTGCTCGTCCTTGAGGCCGAGTGACTTGATGCGCGCCTGAATCTGCGGGTTGGCCTTCCACTGATCCTTCACGGCTTCGTCGCCGCCAATGTGAATCCACGGCGACGGAAACAGCGTGAGCACTTCGTTCAGCACATCCTGCATGAACGCGACGCTGCTGTCCGACGGATTGAGGATGTACTTGCTCACGCCCCAGATGGTACGGAGGCCTGGAATGGAATCGGTGGTGCTGGCCAGAAACGGGTACGCATACACCGCCGCCTGCACGTGCCCCGGCATTTCGATTTCCGGCACGACCGTAATCATGCGCTCCGCAGCATACGCCACCACTTCGCGCACATCATCCTGCGTGTAGAAGCCACAATGTGGCGTGCCGTCGAACACCTGCTTGGCCGGATCGTCGGTGTGCGAGCCCACGAGTGTTTGCGGGCGGCACGAACTCACTTCGGTGAGGCGCGGGTACTTCTTGATTTCAATGCGCCAGCCCTGGTCTTCGGTGAGGTGCCAGTGAAAGCGATTGAGTTTGTGGCGCGCGAGCAGGTCGATGTATTTCTTGACGAACGCCTTCGGCATGAAGTGCCGCGATACATCGAGGTGCGACCCACGCCAGGTGAAGCGCGGCGCGTCTTCGATGTGCACCGCGGGGACCGACCACACGGTGCCCGGAATAGGCGCGTCGCGATAGATGGCAGGGGGCAGCAGCTGCTTGACCGTCTCGAGCGCGTAGAATGCGCCCGCCGGCGTGCTGGCCTCGGCGACGATGCCGTTGCTCGTCACGTCCAGCCGGTATGCTTCGTCGCCCAATCCCTTCACCTGCCGCAGTACGATGCCCTGCGCGGCGGCCGT
>JAIXTI010000155.1 GCA_027484025.1 bacterium | reverse complement strand
CTGCGCTGGCGCGTCGGGGTCGGGGAGAAACTGTCGGGGCTGCCCCCGCCCCCGACCCCGCCCTTTGAGCCCCGACCCCAACAGCAAGCGCAGCGAAGCGCCCGACCCGGCCGAGACCCCGACTGTCTGTAGACCCCGACTGTGGTAGCAGTGCCCCGACTGTAGTAGCTGTGCCCCGACCGTAGTGGCTGTACCCAGACCAACACCACGACCTCGACCACGACCCGGCGAGGCACGAAAAAGGGCCGGCTCACAAAAGAGCCGGCCCAAATCGTTCAAGCCCCGCGCACGAGTCTTACGACTCGAATCCGCCCTGCTTCTGCTTCAGCCACGTCAGCGGAATCACGAACAGCGGCGACAGGAACAGGCCGAGCAGAATGTTGATCCAGGTGAGCGCCATGTAGTAGGCGGTCATCCCGAACGAAGCCCAGATAGTGCCGAGGGTGCCGTGCGATTCCACTGTGGTTCTCCGGAAGCGAATGATGGCGACGCGGTGCGCCAGAACACGACAAGGGTAGTCGAGTTCGGCCGCCGGTGGTAGGGGGTATCGGTCAGCCGGTTGACGCCGGATGACCAAATCGCTTTTGTGCAAAATGGATCGCGCGCTTACGGAGTTCCCGCCACTCGATGCCCCCGCGTACGACGTCGCCCCCAGCGACCTCCTGCGCGCCGTGCTCGAGGTCGCACTCAAGGATAGCGACGATCCGCTCGTCCTCGCGGTTTCCGGCGGCCGCGACTCGATGGCGCTCCTCCATGCCATGGCCCGCTGGGCGCCGCAGCGTATCGCGACGGTGGCCACCTTCGATCATGGCACCGGCAGCTATGCTACCGACGCCGCGAGTCTCGTGGCGGCGCAGGCCCGCCGGCTGGGGCTCACCGTGGTCCGCGAGCGTGCCCGCACCTCCGCCGTCAATGAGGCCGGCTGGCGCGACGCCCGCTGGAGCTTCTTGCGCCGCGTCGCCCGCGGCTTCAAGGCCCGAGTCGTCACGGCGCATACGCGCGATGACCAGCTCGAGACCATCGTCATGCGCGCGTTGCGCGGCAGTGGCGCCCGGGGGTTGGCGGCGCTCGCCGCGCCGAGTCCTGTGTTGCGCCCCTGGCTGGGGGTGTCGCGGGCCGAGCTGGCGCGGTGGGTGGAGAGCGAAGCGCTGCTCTACCTCGAAGACCCCATGAACGCGTCGCTCCGCTTCCTGCGCGGCCGGGTGCGCCACGAGTGGCTCCCCACCTTTGCCCAGAGCGCTCCCGACTTTGCCGAGGCAATGCTCGCCCTCGGGGAACGGGCCGCCGCATGGCGCCGGGACGTGGAGCGCCTGCTCGACGGCAGCGGAATCGCCGTGCACGCCAATGGTGGGCGGCTCACCGTGCCCGCGCGCTTTCTCGAGCAGACCACCGATGGGGGGCGGGCAGTGCTGTGGCCCGCCATTTGTGCCCGCGTCGGGGTCACGCTCGACGCCAACGGAACCCGCGCTGCGGTCGGGTTTACCATGTCGCAGCGCCGTGGGGCGCATATCACGTTGGCCGGCGGGGCGACCATCGAACGCCGGCACGATGGACGGGGCGATCTGTTCGAAGTGCGCCGCGCGGCCTCCCACGTCGCCATGTGGTCGGTGTACGAAGGGCCGTCAGATGCGCTGCCGCCCCGGTTCGGGCGGTGGCGCTTTCGTCGGTTGGGCGTGGAGCCGTTGGCGCACGATGCGTGGTGCATCGGGTTGCCCACGGGGACACCGGTCGTCGTCCGTCCGTGGACGGAGGGCGATCGCATCCGGACGGCAGGGGCCCCAGCAGGGAGACGGGTAACCCGGTACTTTACGGAGTCCCGGGTTCCGGTTCTCGATCGGCCCTCCTGGCCAGTGGTCGTGGTCGCAGGAGAGCCGGTGTGGATCCCCGGAGTTTGCCGCGGTCTTGCGGCGCCGTCCCGGCCCGGAAGGCCGGAACTGATCTGGTATCGGTGTGAGCGCGAGTTTGACTGAACATTCTGTCCCGTCCGAGGATCCTCGGCTCGACGGCCGTGCCGTCAAGCGCATCGTCTATGACGCGAGCGCGATCAATGCGCGCGTCCAGTCGTTGGGTGAGGAAATCACGGCGGCGTACCCCGATGGCGATTTGCTGGTGCTCGGGTTGCTCAAGGGAAGCTTCATCTTCCTTAGCGACCTCGTGCGCCACATTGCACGTCCGTTGCAGGTGGACTTTCTGGTCGCGTCGTCCTACGGCGATGCCATGGAATCGAGCGGTGTCGTGCGTTTGCTGTACGATCCGGAAACGGAATTGGAAGGCAAACACATTCTACTTGTTGAAGACATCGTGGATTCCGGCCGTACGCTCAACCGGCTCATCGAATTGCTCGGTGAGCGCAAGCCGAAGTCGCTCGAAATCTGCGCACTGCTGCACAAGCACATTGCGACGGAGCTTCATCATCCCACGCGGTTCATCGGGTTCGATGCGCCGCACGAATTTCTGGTAGGGTACGGGCTTGATCATGCCGAGAATTTCCGGCACCTCCCGTACGTCGCCAGCCTGCAGTAAGGCGGTTATCCCATGGCAACAAACATGACGCCCTCGCCGAAGAAGCCCACCAACTGGGGTCGGATCTCCAAAACGGTTTCGTTCTGGATCCTCGTCCTCCTCATTCCCGTGGCGTTCCTTTCGTACGGCAATGGCCGCGAAGCGGCCGCGCCGGAAATCGGCTATTCCGACTACCGCCAGCAGCTCGCCGCCGGCAACATCAAAACGGCCACGTTCACGGACAACGTGCTCAGCGGGCAGTTCAACCAGGAAGTCCGCATCTCGAACCGGCCGGCCAAGAAGTTCACGGTGCGACTCGTGAACGGGATTGCGCCCAAGGAGCAGGAAGACCTCTACAAAGCCGGCGTCAAGACGGCCGCGGCCGAGCCGCGCGCCAGCTACGGCAGCCTGCTCGTCACGATGCTGCCGTACCTGCTGCTCATCGGCTTCTGGATCTTCCTCTTCCGCCAGATGCAGTCCGGGGGCAACAAGGCGTTCTCCTTCGGCAAGTCGAAGGCGAAGCTCCTCAGCGGCGACACCCCCAAGGTGACGTTCGCCGATGTGGCCGGTGCCGACGAAGCCAAGGTCGAGCTGCAGGAAATCATCGAGTTCCTCAAGGATCCGCAGAAGTTCACCAAGCTGGGCGGTCGGTTGCCCAAGGGTGCGCTGCTGGTAGGCCCGCCGGGTACCGGCAAGACGCTGCTCGCCAAGGCCGTGGCCGGTGAAGCCGGCCGTCCGTTCTTCAGCATGTCCGGCTCCGATTTCGTCGAAATGTTCGTCGGCGTGGGCGCCTCGCGCGTGCGCGATCTGTTCGAGCAGGGCAAGGCGCATGCGCCGTGCATCATCTTCATCGACGAAATCGACGCCGTCGGTCGCCATCGCGGCGCCGGCCTCGGCGGTGGACACGACGAACGTGAGCAGACGCTCAATCAGCTGCTCGTCGAAATGGACGGCTTCGAGTCCAACGACGGCGTGATCCTCATCGCCGCCACCAACCGCCCCGACGTGCTCGACCCGGCGCTGCTGCGCCCGGGCCGCTTCGACCGTCAGATCGTGGTCGACGCCCCGGACCTCCGCGGCCGCGAGGGCATCCTCAAGGTGCACCTGCGCAACAAGCCCATCGCCGACGACGTCAGCGTGACCTCGCTCGCGCGTGGGACCCCGGGCATGGCCGGCGCCGATCTCGCCAACCTCGTGAACGAAGGCGCGCTGCTCGCGGCGCGCAAGAATCACGACAAGATCTTCATGAGCGATCTCGAAGAAGCCAAGGATCGCGTCATGTTGGGCGCCGAGCGCAAGTCGCTCGTGATGAAGGAAGACGAACGTCGTCTCACCGCGTTCCACGAAGCCGGCCACGCCGTGTGCGCGATGATGGTCTATGGCAACGATCCGTTGCACAAAGTCACCATCGTCCCTCGTGGACGGGCACTCGGCATTGCGTTCACGCTCCCCGAAGACGATCGCGTCTCGGTCACGCGTGAGCAGCTCGAGGCGCGGTTGGTCATGGCGTACGGCGGTCGTGCGGCCGAAGAAATCGTGTTCGGTCACAACCGCGTGACGACGGGGGCGGCCAGCGACATTCAGCAGGCCACCAACATCGCCCGTCGCTACGTCACGCAGTGGGGACTCTCCGACACCATCGGCCCCATCCTCGTGGGTGACAACGAGCAGGAGCTTTTCCTGGGCCGCGAGATCCAGTCGCGCCGCGAAGTGTCGGAACAGACGGCGCAGCTGGTGGACGCCGAAGTGAAGCGCGTTGCCTTCGAGGCGCACGCGCGGGCCGTGGCGGTGCTCACCGAGCATCGCACGCTGCTCGACGCCGTGGCGACCAATCTCCTCGAGCGCGAAACGCTCACGCGCGACGACATCATCGTGCTCAAGAGCGGTGGTGTTTTGCCGCCGCGCACGGGCCCGGACTTCCCGGCGGCGCCGGTTGCTCCGCTCTCTGCGCCGAGCGTGCCGTCATCGCGTCCGGTTACGCCGCCGCTGCTTGGCGGTCCCGAGGTTTCGCCGGCGTAAGCCGACGCCGCCTTGAGTACCTCGCGTCAGTTCAAGTTGCCGTCTCCCGTCGTCGCCGCAGTTGTGGCGACGATGGTGCTTTTAGGCCTCTATCTTTCCACCGCGGCGCCCGATCTCACCTTCTGGGACGCCGCGGAACTCATGGCGGCTGCCCACACCTTGGGTATTCCGCACCCGCCAGGCACACCGCTCTGGGTGCTGCTGGGGAAAGTCGCCGCCATGCTCTTCGGCAGTGCGCCACCACCGCGCGCGATCACGCTGCTGTCGGTATGGAGCGGCGCTATCACGGGCGGCGTAACGGTGCTCATGGCCGCCAAATGGATTGGCGCTCGCGGCGCCGTGGTCAGCGCGGTAATGGCCGGCGCCATGTACAGCGTGTGGAACAACGCCACCGAGACCGAAGTGTACGCCGTGGCGCTGCTGGCAAGCGTCGTCATGCTCGCGGCGGGCGAGTATGCCGGCCGCGTGGACACGCCGGCGCCAATGCGTCTCAGGGCGCGCGCACTCATCGCGTTCCTGTGCGGGCTCGCGGTGCCGCTGCATCTCTCCGTACTCGTCGCACTGCCGGCCGCCGTCGCATTGGCGTGGCGGGGCGAACGTCCGCGACTGCGCGACCTGCTGTCGTGGGGCGGGCTGGCGGCGCTGGGCTTTTCGGCCGTCGCGCTGCTGCCGCTGTTCTCGTCGCGCAATCCGGCACTCGACTCCGGCGATCCCGAGACGTGGCGCTCGCTCGTGGCGGTCTTGCGCCGCGAGCAGTACGCGGTCGCTGGACTCTGGCCGCGCATGGCGCCGCTCTGGCTGCAGCTGGGCAACGTCTTCCAATGGGCCGATTGGCAGGTCGCTTTCGGTCTGCATCCCCAGCCCACCGCTGGACTCTGGCGCACCTCCATCACGGTGCTCTGGTGCTGGTTCGCGGGGCTCGGCGTGCGGCAGCTGTGGCGACACGATGTGCGCGTGGGGCGCGCCATGCTGCTGTTGCTGCTCACGGCGTCGTTTGGCGTGGCGGTATGGCTCAACATGCGCGCCGGCCCAACCTTCGGGGTGGGGATCCTTCCAGACGGCGCGGTGCATGAGGCCCGCGAGCGCGACTACTTCTTCGTGCTCGCCTTCTGGGCGTGGGGGCTGCTTGCGGGCGTGGGCGTGAGTGCGATCGCCGCGACGCTCGCGCGCCGGCTGCCCGCGCCGGTGGCGTTGCTCCCCTTCGCGTTCGTGTTGGTCCCGGTGATCGGCAATCGCGACGTGGCCGACCGGACGCGCGAGCCGGTTGCCACGCTGCCGCGGACGTATGCCCGCTTGTTGCTCGATGCCGTCCCTCGCAATGGCGTGCTGGTCGCCGCCGGGGACAACGACAGCTTTCCCCTCTGGTACCTGCAGATGGTGGAGGAGTACCGCGCCGACGTTACCGTCGTCACAGTGCCGCTCATGGGCGCGACCTGGTACCGGGCTTCGCTCGCGCGGCAGCAGCTCCTCGCCCCGGAAGCCGTGACCCGTTGGCCCGGGCTGTCGGCCGTCTTGCGGTCGGTCATGATTCACGCCGAAGGGCGCCGGCGCGCCGTGCGGGTGAGCACCCTGCTCACGAGGAAGGATCGTGTACTGCTCGACCCCACACGTGGTTGGGCGCTGCAAGGACTCGTGTACGCCCCCGACAGCCTGTTGGCGTCCGGCACCACCGGGCTCGATCTGGCGGCGTTGCGGCGAAGCCGTGAGCAGGTGCCGGCCAGTGCCCTCGCGCCGCTGCCGCCGGCCGCCGATCCCGCCGCGGAAACGGTGCAGGAACTGCTTCGCTGCACGCGAGTGTCAACGGTGGTGGACTCGTTACTTGTGTCAGGGTGTGGCGGTGTCTAACCTTATGTGCTATGCCAATTTCCGACCATGTTGCGGCCGTCGTGCCGCAGGCCGTTCAGGAGGCGGTGGCGGAGGTGCGGACACGCATCGCCGAGGCTCGCGCTCGCGGCGGACATGGGCAGGACGTAACGCTTGTCGCGGTCACCAAAACGCACGGACCGGATGCCGTTGAAGCGGCGTACGCGTGCGGTGTGACCGACGTCGGCGAGAACCGGGTGCAGGAAGCGGAATCCAAAATGGCGCAGGTGACGGTGCCAGTACGGTGGCACCTCATTGGTCATTTGCAGCGCAACAAGGCCAAGCAGGCGCTTCGTTTCTCCCTCGTGCACGGCATGGACAGTGAACGGCTCGCGGTGGCGCTGCACGACGAAGCGGCCAAGGCTGGTCGCACACTCGACGTACTGCTGCAGGTGAACGTGAGTGGGGAAGCGAGCAAGAGCGGCGTGGCCCCACACGATGTACCGGCACTCGCCGATCGGCTGCATGCGTTGTCGGCGCTTCGGGTACGCGGCGTGATGACGATGGCGCCGTTCGATGCGGCCGAAGGGCTGTTGCGCGACGTGTTCGCCGGCGCTCGCGCGCTGCGCGCGACGTTGCAGGCGGCTGGGCACAGCGCCGAGTGGCTCAGTATGGGGATGTCCGGCGATTACGAAATCGCCGTGGAGGAAGGGGCCACGCATGTGCGCCTCGGTACCGTGCTTTTCGGCAGTCGGACCTGACGCATACGAGACAGCGAATGACCGACGAGAATTATCAGGGGTTCCATCTTACCGCGCTCGACGCCCGCCGATTCGACTTCGGCAACGCGTTGCGTGGTTACGATCGTACGCGTGTCGATCAGTTCCGTGATCAGGTCGCCGAGGAGCTCGAACGCCTCGCGCGCGCCAATCAGGAGCTCGATCAGAAGGCGCGCAACTTTCACGAGCAGCTCAAGGCCTTCCGCGAGCGCGACAAGGCGCTCAACGAAGCGCTCGTCAGCGCGCAGCAGCTGCGCGGCGAAATCCGCGAACAGGCGGAGCGTGAAGCGCAGCTGATCGTGCGTGAGGCGCAGCAGGAAGCCGATCGGCAGCTGCAGTCGGTGCGCGACGAAGTGGCGCGCGCGCAGCAGGAGCTGCAGACGCTCTGGCGCACGCGTCGCTCCTATGTGGCGCAGTTGCGGCACCAGCTCGAGCGCCAATTGGCCGAGCTCAACTCCACCGAACAGGAACCTGTGCCCGACTTTACGGCGCCACGTCCGGCCGGCCCTGATGCCGCCGTCGTCGAGGAGTTGCGGCAGTTGCCACAGCGCAACATGGCGCCCACCCCGTCATGGCTCGACGCCGTGATGGAGGAAGAACGATGAGCACCGGCAATGCCCCCGGCACGACCGTACCGGGGTCGCGTCCGCAACTCCAGTACACCCAGGAGCACAACGCCGTCGGCCTGTCGCATCCGGCCCTCGGCCTGCATGCGCGCGAACGCATCGAGGCGTGCGCGCAAGCGGTGCGCAAGCGCTTCCCTCGTCCCATCGACGCCGCCGTCATTCTGGGGACCGGGCTCGGAGCGCTCGCCGACGAGATCGAGGTGGAGCAGGTCATCGAATACGGTGAGCTTCCCAACTTCCCGCTGTCCACCGTCGAGTCCCATCGTGGACGGTTGTTGTGCGGCACGCTCGGCGGCAAGACGATCATCGCCATGCAGGGGCGCTTTCACGCGTACGAAGGCTACTCGCTGCAGCAGGTCACCTTCCCGGTGCGCGTGCTGCGCGCGCTCGGTGCGCAGACGCTCATCGTGAGCAACGCCTGCGGCGGGATGCATCCGCTGTGGGCGCCCGGTGATCTCATGCTCATCGCCGATCACATCAACCTGCTCGGCGACAATCCGCTCATCGGCCCCAACGACGACACCATCGGCCCGCGCTTTCCCGACATGTCGGAGCCGTACGATCCCGCGTTGCGCGCTATCGCGCGCGAGGTGGCGCTCGCCAACGGCGTGGCGCTGCGCGAAGGCGTGTACGTGGCGGTGCAGGGCCCCAATCTCGAAACGCGCGCCGAGTACCGCTTTCTGCGCGGCATCGGTGCCGATGTCGTGGGCATGAGCACCGTGCCCGAAGTCATCGTCGCGGTGCATGGCGGCATGCGCGTGCTCGGGTTGTCCATCATTACCGATCAGTGTCTGCCTGACTCGCTCAAGCCCGCGTTCGTCCCCGAGATCATCGCGGTGGCCAAGCGCGCCGAGCCCAAGCTGACCGCCGTGGTGAAGGGCGTTCTCGCCCGCCTGTAAGCTTTCCTGATCGACGCTTTCCCTTTCTGGTGATTATGACGCAGGACGCCGTGTTGTACCCGTTGCTTCCCGATACGAACGCCGACGCGCTCGAGCGTGGCATTCTCGCGCAGTGGGACGCCGAGAAGCTCTTCGAGCAGTCGCAGGCGGCGCGTGCGAACGCCAAGCCGTTCGTGTTCTTCGAGGGACCGCCAACGGCCAACGGACGTCCCGGTATTCACCATGTGTTCGCGCGCACCATCAAGGACCTCTTCTGCCGCCATCGCGCGATGCAGGGGTTCTACGTGCCACGCAAGGCTGGCTGGGACACGCACGGCCTGCCGGTCGAAATCGAAGTCGAGAAAGAGCTGCAGCGCGAAGAAGCGGCGCGCCAGGGCGTTGACCCGAGCGAGATCGCGAAGCTTGGCGGCAAGCAGCTCATCGAACAGGTCGGCGTCGCGGAGTTCAATCGCCGCTGCCGCGAAAGCGTGTGGAAGTATCGTGGCGAGTGGGAGAAGCTGTCGCACCGCACCGCCTACTGGCTCGATTACGACAACCCGTACGTCACGTACTCGCACGATTTCGTGGAGAGCGTGTGGTGGGCGCTGCGCACCATGCACGAGAAGAGTCTGCTCGTGCGCGGTCACAAGATCCTGCCGTATTGCGCGCGCTGCGGCACTGCGCTGTCCAGCCACGAAGTCGCACAGGGGTACGACGACGTCGAAGATCCGAGCGTGTACGTCGCGCTCGATCTGCTCGACGCCGACGGCAATGCGCCCGCGATGCGGCGCCGCATTCTCGTGTGGACCACCACGCCGTGGACGCTCGTGTCCAACACGGCGCTCGCGGTGCACCCCGACCTCACCTACGCCGAACTGCGCAAGAAGTCCGGTGCCGAGTTCACGATCATTCTCGCCGAAGCACGCGTGGCGGGCGTGCTCGGTGGTGACTGGGCCGATCGGTGGGACGTCATCGGCACCATGAAGGGCTCCGACCTCGCCGGGCGTCGCTATCGTCGTCCGCTCGACTGGGTTGAGTACCCCGCCGAGGGGCGCCACGAGATCATCGTCCCCGAAGAGTTCGTGTCAGCCGAGGATGGCTCCGGCGTCGTGCACATGGCGCCCGCATTTGGCGCCGACGACTACGCGGCCGGTCAGCGTCACGGGCTTGCCTTCGTGCAGCCGGTCAACGCGCGCGGCGAGTTCGTGGAGGGCACGCCGGAAGTGGCGGGACTGTTCGTCAAGAAGGCCGATGCGCGCATTCTGGAAGTGCTCAAGGAGCGCGATGTGCTCTGGAAGGCGAGCCAGTTCATGCACTCGTATCCGCATTGCTGGCGCTGCGGTACGCCGTTGCTCTACTACGCGCGCGGCTCCTGGTTCGTGCGTACCACGGCCATGCGCGAGGCGCTGCTGTCGCGCAACGCGCAGGTGAATTGGAACCCCAGCGAGGTCGGGACCGGTCGCTTCGGCGAGTGGTTGTCCAACAACGTCGACTGGGCCATCTCGCGCGACCGCTACTGGGGCACGCCGTTGCCGGTGTGGGTGAACGACGAAGACCCCACCGATATCGACGTCATCGGCAGTTATGCCGATCTCGCCGAGCGTATCGGGCGTCCGCTGCCGGACGATTTCGATCCGCACAAGCCGCACATCGACCAGTACACGTGGCCCGCCAAGAGCGGCACGGGCACGATGCGGCGTGTGCCGGAAGTCATCGACACCTGGTTCGACTCGGGATCGATGCCCTTTGCGCAGTGGCATTATCCGTTCGAAAACAAGGATATCGTCGCGGCACAGTTCCCCGCCGACTTCATCTGCGAAGGCGTCGACCAGACGCGCGGATGGTTCTATTCGCTGCTGGCGATCGCGACGACGCTGGGGGATGCGCTGCCGAACAACGCGCACGATTCGGCCGCACCGTATCGCAATGTGGTGGTGAACGATCTCGTGCTCGACGCGCAGGGACAGAAGATGTCCAAGTCGAAGGGCAACGTGGTCAACCCCTGGGACGTCATGGAACGCCATGGCGCCGACGCGGTGCGTCTGTTCCTCGTGGCGTCGAGCCAGGTGTGGGTGCCGCGTCGCTTCGACGAGAACGCCATTCGCGAAACGGCCGGTCGCTTCCTGCTGACGTTCCGCAACGTCTACAACGGCATCTTCGCGCAGTACGCCAACTTCGGCTGGCAGCCCAGCGCCAACGATCCGGCCGTCGCCGATCGCCCGGCGCTCGATCGCTGGATTCTGTCGCGGCTCACGCGCGTCGAAGCTGAAGTGAACCGGCACCTCGACAACTACGACGCCACGTTGGCGGCGCGCCGCGTCATGCAGTTCATGGACGACGACGTCTCCAAGTGGTACGTGCGTCAGAGCCGTGCGCGCTTCTACGACATCGACAGCGCCGACAACCGGGCCGCCTTCGCCACGTTGCACGAAGTGCTCACGGTGACCTGCCGGCTGCTGGCGCCTTTCGCGCCATTCATCACCGACGCCGTCCACCGCGCACTCACCGGAACTTCGGTGCACCTCGCGCCGTACACGCGTGAGCAGCCCACGCCCGTCGACGAAACACTCGAGACGGCGATGGACGACGTGCGCACGCTCGCCGGTCTGGCGCACGCCGCGCGCGACGTGGCCGACGTGAAGGTGCGTCAGCCGCTGCCGTCGCTGCAGTGTGTGGTGCCCGGCAATGTCACGGCCGTATCCGAGTTGGGCGCGCTGCTGGCGTCGGAGTTGAACGTGAAACAGGTCGAGTTCGTCACCTCCACCGACGCCCTGGTGTCGTTGGAAGCCAAGGCGAACTTCCGTACCCTCGGCAAGAAGTTCGGGAAGGAAACGCCGTTGGTGGCCGAGGCCGTGGCGGCGCTCGGCTCCGAGCAGCTCCGGCCGCTCACCGCCGGCGAGAACATCACGGTCGTCGCTGGCGGGGTGGAACGCTTGATTGCGCCGGACGACGTCGCCATCATCCGGCGCGCGTCCGGGGCGGCGGTGGTGCAGGAGAACGGCGGCTACGGCGTGGCGCTCGATCCCACGATCACCCCCGAGCTCCGCGAAGAAGGCTTGGCCCGCGAAGTCATCAGTCGCGTGCAGCGGCTCCGCAAGGAGGCGCAGTTGGCTGTCAGCGACCGGATCGTGCTGGCGGTGTCGGGCGATGAAGAAGTACTCGGTGCCGTGGCTGCGCATCGCAGCCGCATCGCCGACGAGGTACTCGCCGCGCGATTGCTGCTCGGCGACGAGGTGGGTTCGCCGTTCTCCGACAACGGAGACGGCGCTGCATGGACCGCTACGCACACCGGGGACGTCGATGGACGCTCCATCCGGTTGGCGCTCACCAAGGACGGGGTGTGATGGCCGAATCGAAGTCCGCGTCGACGAAGGACGCAACCAAGAAGCCCAAGGCGATGCCCAAGAAGCAGCTGCAGCATTTCGAAAAGCGGCTGCTCGAGGAGCGGAAGCGCGTGCTCAAGGAGCTCGGTCACCACAGCGACACGCTCGGCCCGAACGGCGAAGCGAGCGATGGCGACAGCAGTGCCTATTCGTTCCACATGGCCGATCAGGGGACCGATGCCATGGAGCGCGAAAAGGCGTTCCTGTTCGCTTCCAAGGAAGGGCGCTTCCTGTGGCACCTCGATCAGGCGCTGCGGCGTTTGTACAAGGCCCCGGAAATGTTCGGCAAGTGTCATCAGTGCGGTGAAGAGATCGCCTTCGAGCGTCTCGACGCCCTGCCGAATGCCCGCTACTGCATCGCGTGCAAGCAGCGCGAGGAAGATTCCAAGAAGGGATGACGTGAAGGCGATCGTCGCATTCCCCGTCTTCCTCATCGTCGTCGTTCTCGATCAGATCACCAAGCTGGTGGCCGAGAACACGATGGTCACCGCGGGCACGCCCAAGTCGGTGTTTGGGGAATGGTTTCGCTTTGCGCTGGTGTACAACCCCGGGGCGGCTTTCGGGCTGCACCTGGGGCCGTACTCCCGGTGGATCTTCATGGGGCTCACCTGCGGTGCGCTCGTCATTCTTGGCAAGCTGTACCAGCAGACCGAAGACACCGATCTGCGTCGCGTTCTCGCGATCGCCCTCGTCGCGGCCGGGGCCATCGGGAACGTCATCGATCGCATCCGCTCGGAGTTCGGCGTCGTCGACTTCATCGACATCGGCTTCGGGACGCATCGCTGGCCCACGTTCAATGTGGCCGACATGGCCGTCAGCGGCGGGGCCATCTTGCTCGCCATCGTACTCTGGCACGAAGAACGTCGTGAAATTGCGGCGCTCGAGGCGGCCAAGCACGCGGCCGGTTCTCTTTCGTCAGATTCGCCAGATCTCGCTCCTTGATCCTCTTGCTGTCATGAAGCCGAACGACCAGGCGCCGTCGTCACGCGCCGCTGCAGCCACTGCAGCCCTCACCGACGCCCCAGCCGCGTCGACCACGCTTCGCTTCTGGATCATCGTGCTGGTCACCGTAGCGTTCGACTACGTGACGAAGGCGCTGGCCGTCGAACATCTCGTACCGCGTCACATGCCGCATCGCATCATCGGCGACGTGGTGCGCTTTACGCTGGCCTACAACCCGGGGGCCGCCTTCGGTATGCATCTCGGGCCGGCGTCGCGGTGGATCTTCGCCACGCTCAGCATCATCATCGTCGTGGTGCTCATTCGCGCCACCAGCGATCTCACGCGCTTCTCCAAGCTTGCCGCATTCGGCGTT
>JAIXTI010000160.1 GCA_027484025.1 bacterium | reverse complement strand
GGCTTCAGCGATGGCCGCGACATCGGCGTGGTGTGCAACCTCCCCAACAACAACGGCTGCACCGTGTTGCCTATGGCCGGTGATGTCGGTTCGCAGTACACGCCGGCCGCCGGATGGGCGCAGAGCATTGTCTATCATCGCGACACGTTGGCCGACGAGAGCTATCGTAATTGCCTGAGTGTGGTGCTCGGCGGCGACGGCTCAGTCGCCACCAACGGATTCTGGGCAGCGCTCACCATGGCGACGACGCTCAAGTTGCCGATGCTCTTCTACATCGAAGACAACGACCTCGGGATCAGCGTTCGTGGCGGTATGCAAACGCCGGGCGGCGATATCGCGAAGAATCTGGCGTCGTTCAACAACCTGTTCATCCGCAACGGAAGCGGCACCGATCCGCACGAAGCGTCGGGGCTGTTGCACGAGGCGGCCACACACGTGCGCAGCGGTGCCGGTCCGGCGCTCGTGCGCCTGACGGTGCCGCGCCTGTCGAGTCATTCCGGCCCCGACAATCAAAAGGGCTATCGTTCCGACAGCGAAATCGCCGCCGATCTGGCGCGGGATCCACTGCCGCAGCTGCGCGCGTATCTCGTGCCGTCGTTCATGAGCGAGCGGGAGTGGGCATCGCTCGAGCGCGAAGTAGCGCACGATGTGGAGACGGCGCTCGCGGCCGCGCGCGCGCGCGCCATGCCCGATCCCACCACGGTTGCCCGGCACGTCTACGCCGACGACAGTGCGCCCACGGAACCCATGGGTGGCCTCTCGCGTGCGGAACGTGCCGCGCTTGGCGGGACCGACGTCGCGCAGGAAAACGGGGAACTGCTCCGATTTGCCGAAGCCATTCGACGCACACTGCGTCACGAGCTCGCGGTCAATCCCAAGGTCGTCGTGTTCGGCGAGGATGTCGGCCGCAAAGGCGGTGTGCACCTCGTCACCGAAGGCTTGCAAAAGCAGTTCGGCGCCGAGCGCGTGTTCGACACGAGCCTCAGCGAAGAAGGCATCATCGGCCGCGCGGTCGCCATGGCCATCAGCGGCTTGATGCCGGTGGCGGAAATTCAGTTCCGCAAATACGCCGACCCGGCGGCGGAACAGCTCAACAACTGCGGCACGATGCGGTGGCGTACGGCCAATCGTTTCGCGGCCCCCATCGTCGTGCGCATGCCGGGTGGTTTCGGCAAGGACGTAGGCGATCCGTGGCATTCACTGAGCGACGAAGTGCGCTTCGCGCATGCGTACGGCTGGCAGGTCATCATGCCCTCCAATGCCGCCGACGCCGTGGGACTGCTGCGCGCCGCGATGCGCAGTCCCAACCCGAGCATTTTCTTCGAGCATCGCTCGCTGCTCATGACGGGTGACGGCAGCGCGCGCTATCCGGGCGATGACTATGTCTTGCCGCTGGGTCGCGCGCGCATCGTGCAGGAAGGCCATGCACTGACGCTCGTGACGTGGGGCGCGATGGTGCATCGCTGTGTGGAGGCCGTGCAGCCGTTGGGCGATGCGGTCGAACTCATCGACTTGCGGACGATTGCGCCGTGGGACCGCGAGACCGTCCTGGCGTCGGTGAAGAAGACCGGCCGTTGCCTGATCGTGCACGAGGACAACCTCACGGCCGGCTTTGGGGCCGAGATTGCCGGCGCTCTGGTACAGGACGCGTTCTGGCACCTCGATGCGCCCGTCGAGCGATTGGCGCCCTCAGATATCCCGGTGCCGTACCATCCGGACCTGCTCGAGGTCGTGATTCCCTCCGTCGACCTCATTCGCGAACGGGCGACCGCGATCCTCGCGATGTAGTAAACCGCTGGTTCGGCTGGACAATCTGCCGCATCGGGCGTTCCTCTTTTTGGAACTCCTGCGCGCCGAACTCGTCACGACTCGCTGCGGCAACATACGGCTCGTCACAATAGAGCGGGATTTTGTCCTCGACTGTACGCTGGACCGTTACAGCAGAGGTTGTCAGCAGTCCAAATTGAGTGATGTATCGGATGTCTGACAGATCACTTAGTTTTGCTGTGCCCCCCATCGGCGAGTGCCCATGGACGGGCGCGGGCCACGTTGCGCCCGCTCAACAGGCTTATTCCCAGAGGACACCATGAACAAAAAGCTGGTCGGATTTTCGCTGCTGGCCGCGGTCGCGGCAGCGCCGACGGCCCACGCTCAGGGTCTTGGTGAACGTATCGAAGTAGGTGCTTTCGGTCAGTTCACGAAGCTCGATGAGAAGATCAAGATGGACAACGTGCTCGGCGTCGGTGGCCGACTCGGCGTGTCCGTATATCGCTGGCTCGGTGTCGAAGGCGATGTCCAGATCGGCAAGACCAAGGCGACGCGCAATCCGTTCGAGGACATCACGTATCGTCCGGCGCGCGTGCTTGGTACGCTCACCGTCCCCGTGACGCCGTCCAAGAAGACGTCGGTCATCCTCGGTGCCGGTTACGTGAACTCCATCTATGATGGCCGCTCCACCGCCAACGAGTTCGAAGACGGCTTCTCCGCGTTGCTCGGCCTCAAGGTCTGCTCGAGCGGCAAGTGGGGCGCACGCGTCGATGGCTTGCTCGACCGCAACCCGTCGCCGAACGAGCAGGAGCTCACCGGCACCTCGCGGAACCTCGGCCTCCGTGCCGGCGTGACGTACGCGCTGCGCGGCGCCTGCGCCAAGACGGAAGAATTCAACTGGGCGCTCAAGATCGATCCGGCGAGCGCCACGGTGAACCGTGGGGCCGACCGTCAGTTCGCGCTCAGCGCGGCCGACGCCAAGGGCAAGATCATCGAGCTCCGCAAGGTGCAGAACCTCACCTGCTCGTCGAGCGACGCGTCGGTGGCCACCGTGGACAACACGGGCAAGGTCAAGGCCGTCAAGTACGGCACCGCGACGATCACCTGCAAGGGCCTCGTGAAGAAGCTCGAGCGTACCGCGCAGTCGACGGTCACCGTGCCGCCGCCGGCGTGGACGCTGTCGCTGACCCCGAAGAGCGGCTCCACCGATGTGGGCAAGACGCTCTCGTTCAGCTCGAAGGCTGTTGACGCGGACAACGTGGACCTCGGCGCCATCACCTGGAGCTCGGCCAACGCGTCGATCGCCTCGGTGAACAACGGCACTGTGACCTGCAACGCGGCCGGCACCACCACCATCACGGTGACCAAGACGGCGTACGGCAGCTCGAAGAGCGAGTCGGCGTCGGTCGAATGCATCGCGCTCAAGATGGCCAACATCGCGCTCGACGAAGCGCTCTTCGACTTCGACCGCGCGATCGTGCTCAAGACGGGCATGGACACGCTCAAGACGGTGGTCGATGCAATGCTGCGCATTCCGACGCTCCGCGTCTCGGTGGAAGGCCACACCGACCGTTACGGCTCGGAAGCGTACAACAGCAAGCTCGCCAAGAGCCGCGCGGAGTCGGTCACCAAGCAGATCCTCCGTCTCGCCGGCAAGGATGCGGCGTCGATCAAGGATCGCATCGTGACGTCGAGCTTCGGTGAGCAGTGCCTCGTGACGTCGGCTGGTGCCGACGAGACCGAGCCGCCGCCGGCGAACCGTGGCCGCATCGCCAAGGGTGATCGTACGGCGCAGGCGACGAACCGCCGCGTGGAAGTGTGGCAGCTGGTCGATGGCAAGGGTGCTCCCACCGGCTGCCGTTCGGCCGATGAGCGCGCTGGCCATGTGCCCTTCGGTTCGCTGAAGTAAGCGGCCGAACGCACAACCGGTAACGCGAAAGCCGCCAGTGCCCAATGGGCGCTGGCGGCTTTTTCGTGTGGCGCGTGGACCGCGAAATCAGTGCGCCTTGAACTCGTCGAACGGACTGCCGCAGCTGCGACAGGTGTGAATCGCTTTGCATGCGGTCGATCCGAACTCGCTCTGCAACTGGGTGTCGGTTGACCCGCAAAATGGACACGCCACCGCCGGTCGGGCGCGCGTCAGTGTCACGAATCCACCGGCCTCCGCCTTCCCGGGCGGCGCAATGCCGTAGCGACGCAGCTTTTCGCGCGCGTCCGCTCCCAACCAGTCGGTGGTCCACGCCGGCGTGAGCACCATGCGCACTTCCACACGCGGCACACCTCGCGCGGTGAGCGCCGCCTTCACATCGGCTTCCATTTCGCGCATCGCGGGACAGCCGGAGTAGGTGGGCGTCATCGTCACCGTGATCTGCTCGGGAGTGATCTCCACGTCGCGCACGACCCCGAGCTCCACTACGCTGATGACCGGCACCTCGGGATCCGGTACCGTGTGCAGAATCCCGAACACTTCCTCACGCGTCAGCATCCCTGCTTACCAGCTCGCGCCGGGGTGCGCGCGCGCGACGCTCTGCATGGTGGCCAGCATGTGCCCGAGATGCTCGCTGTGCATGCCGCGACGGCCGCCTCGACGCTGCGGGGCCTCGTCGGCCGGCCGCGTGAGCGTGGCGCGCTGCAGCACGTCGTTCACGAGCCCATCCCAAAGAGCGCGCAGTGCGGCCGTGTCTACCGTAATCCCCTGTGCCGCAACCGCGTCGTTCACCGCATCGTGGTCGAACAGTTCGGCGGTGTAGCGCCACAACGTATCAAGCGCACGCTGCGTGCGGGCATGACTCTCGTCGGTACCATCGCCGAGCCGCACGATCCACTCGCTGCTGTGACGCAGGTGGTACTTGTCTTCCTTGAGCGACTTGGCCGCAATGGCCGCAAGCTCCGGATGCGACGCGCGCGCGAGCTGATCCCACAACAGCACGCTGTGCGCATCGAAGAGGAACTGCCGCACCATGGTGACCGCGAAGTCGCCATTGGGCTGTTCCACGAGCAGCGCATTGCGATAGGCCGTGCCATCACGAAAAAAGGCCAGCGCGTCTTCGTCGCGCCCCTGCCCTTCTACCGTGCCGGCGAGCGCCAGCAGACTGGTGGCGTGCCCGATGAGATCGAGCGCCATGTTCGACAGCGCGATGTCTTCTTCGAGAATCGGGCCGTGTCCGCACCATTCCGACAACCGGTGCCCGAGTACGAGGCGGTCATCGCCAAGTCGCAGCAGATATTCGAAGAGCGGATTGGCGATTGGCGCCGTGCGCGGGGCCGCAATGGGATAGTCGGGCGCCTTGTTGACGACGCCGGACTTCCCGCCAACGGTTGTTTCTTCTTCGTCGTGAGCCACGCGTCGCCTCAGAAAATGCGCACGCCGCGCGGCGCGACGTAGAACTGCGGGTGCCGGTACGGCTTGTCGTTCCCCGGATCGAAGAACGGCCCGGCGTCGGAGGGCGCGGAGGCTACAATGGCGCTGCTCGGCACCACCCACAAGTTCACCGCTTCACCGCGTCGCGTGTACACATCACGGGCGTTCTGCATGGCGTGTTCGGCATCGGCGGCGTGAACGCTACCAGCGTGCTCGAACGGCTCGCCGCGGGCGCCCTGGGTAAAGACTTCCCAGAGCGGCCACTGGCTGTCGTCGATGGTGCTCATGCCGCGGCCGTATCCTGACGTGCGCGCTGCTTTTGGGCGTGGGCCGACGCCGCGGCGCGCACCCACTCGCCGTTTTCATGCGCAGCGCGACGCGCGGCCATGCGTTCCTGATTGCACGGGCCGTTGCCCTTGAGCACTTCGTGGAACTCCGACCATTCGATTTCGCCGAACTCCCAGTTGCCGGTGCTCTCGTCGAAATGCAAGTCGGGATCGGGGAGCGTGATGCCGAGGGCGATGGCCTGAGGCACGGTGAGGTTCACGAACCGCTGACGCAGCTCGTCGTTCGTCTTGCGCTTCACACGCCAGCGCAGGAGTTCGGCGCTGTTGGGCGAGTTGGTATCGCTCGGGCCGAACATCATGAGCGCGGGCCACCAGAAACGGTTCACCGCGTCCTGCAGCATGGCCTTCTGCGCGGGCGTGCCGTTGGCCAGCACCGTGCAAATTTCGTAGCCCTGACGTTTATGAAAGTTTTCTTCCTTGCAGATGCGTACCATCGCGCGCGCGTACGGGCCGTAGCTGGCCTTCGCGAGCACCGTCTGGTTCACGATCGCGGCGCCGTCCACGAGCCACCCAATGACGCCCATGTCGGCCCACGCGAGCGTGGGATAGTTGAAGATGCTCGAGTACTTCGCGCGTCCGTCGATCAGCTGCTCGACGAGTTCCTTGCGATCGACGCCCAGCGTTTCGGTGCCGCAGTAGATGTACAAGCCGTGACCGGCTTCATCCTGCACCTTGGCGATGAGCGACAGTTTGCGGCGCAGACTGGGCGCGCGCGTAATCCAGTTGCCTTCGGGAAGCATGCCCACGATTTCGGAGTGCGCGTGTTGCGACATCATCCGCGTGAGCTGCTTGCGATAGCGTTCCGGCATCCAATCCTTCGGCTCGATGCTTTCACCGGCGGCAATACGAGCTTCGAAGGCGGCCAGGAGGGCCGGATCCTCGGCGGGGACAGGCATGGTGTGGTCCATAGGCGAAAGGTACTGGGGCGGCGGCGGGTTCGACAATCGGAACAGGGCGCTATCTTGCCTCACATGACGCCCTTCCCTCCCATCACCTCCGGTCCGGACGGCTACGTTCGCACCCATGTGGCCGACGGTATTGGCCGCATCGAGTTCTACCATCCCAAGAGCAATTCGCTCCCGAGCGCTGTATTACAGGAACTGGCGGCGACGGTGAGCGCCGTGAGCGCCGACCCCGCCGTGCGCGTGATCGTCCTGCAGAGTGGCGGGAGTGGGCCGTTCTGCGCCGGCGCCAGCTTCGACGAGCTGGCCGCCATTGCCGACCGCGAGCAGGGTCAGCGGTTCTTCAGCGGGTTCGCCGGTGTGATTCTGGCGATGATCCGTGCCCCGCAGTTTGTCATCTCCCGCGTGCACGGCAAAGCGGCCGGCGGTGCGGTCGGTCTCATTGCCGCGTCCGATTTCAGCGTGGCAGTAGACAAGGCCTCGGCGAAACTGAGCGAGCTGGCCGTAGGCATCGGCCCCTTCGTCGTGGGCCCGGTGATCGAAAAGAAGATCGGCCTCGCGTCGTTCAGTCAGATGGCGGTCGATGCGGACTGGCGCGATGCGTCGTGGTGCGAGCATCGCGGGTTGTACGCCAAGGTCGTGTCCGACGTCGCGGCACTCGATGCGCATGTCGAAACCCTCGCGACGACCCTCGCCGCGTCGAATCCCGAGGCGATGGCCATGCTGAAGCGCGTCTTCTGGGCCGGAACCGAACAATGGGCCACGCTGCTCGCGGAACGTGCCGCGATGAGCGGAACGCTCGTGCTGTCGGAGTTCACGCGCAACGCGATCGGCGCGTTCAAGACCAAGTAAGCGGCGCGCTAGAAGCGCACGGCCACCATCACGCCGCCGCGTTCATTGCGTGAGCGCGGCAGCAGCGGCATGATGGTCGCCGCGCGTGCAGGACGCGCCACGATGTCGGCGCCGCGTTGCGAGCGGTTGGCGGAGACGACAGCGTCGATCATCCCGATGACCAGGAAGCCCGCGGCGGCGCCGACGCCGGGAATGAAATACGCGCGTTCCTGCGTGGTACGCGTGTAGGGTGCTGCCACGCCGTTGGGGTCGGTGTAGGCGATCGTTTCGGTGGTGCTCTTCTGCACGGTGGCCGCCCCGAGCCCGCCACCGACGCCGAGGAGGGTGAGGAACCCACGCGCGGTGTGCCCGGTGTAGAACTGTCCGACGCCGGGGAGCAACGAATTGGCGAACGCTTTGCCCGGGCTGTAGACCGGACGCCGCAGCACTTCGATGGCACGACCGACTTCGACCCGGTCGTCGACGGTCGGTGCATTCACGCGATACTGCTCGAAATCCAGTAGCGCGACGGCGCGCTGTCCGGCGGCCGCTCGCGCCAGCCCCCGATTGAAGTACCCTTCCGGGGACTCCGCCGCACCCCGCACGACGTCGTCGAAGGCGCGGGCCGCTGCGTCGTAGCGCGCATCATCGAACAACGCGAGTCCAAGCCGGAACGCCACCTGCACGTCGGCAGCGCGACGCTGTGCGAGCGCCGGCACCAACCGCAACAGGCGGTCGCGCACGTCCGCTGCTTCACGTCCTCCGGGTGACAGCGTGAGATAGCGGCAGAATTCCGCGATGGCGCGTGTGGAGTCGGCGAGCTCTTCGTGGGCGCGTGCCAGGTCGTAGGCAATGCGTTCATCGCCCGGATTGAGCGTCGCGGCCCGTACGAAGGCGTCACGCGCCGCGCTCTGGTCGCCAATGAGTGCGGCCTCCTGTCCTGCCAGCGCGAGGCGTCGGGCCTCGGCATTGTCGCGACGAACGGCTGGCGGGCCGGAGGGCGGAATCGCACAGCCGGGCGCAGGGCCGACGGTGAGGGTGCGCTTGGGCGACAGACGCGGCGACGCACTTTGCGCCTGGGCGTCGCTGGCCATGGCGGCCCATAGCGCCCCGATCAGCAGCGCGCACTGGACAGCGGTCCGCTTAGCGGACGGTAACGAACGTCGTTGCACTGACACCCTCGGATGTGGCCGTGATGACGGCGGTACCCGCGCGCGTGCCGACCACCAGGCCGGTGCTGCTGACGAATGCCACCTGTTCGTTCGACGAGCTCCACGTGATGACGCGATTGTTCAGGAGCTCGCCGCTGCTGCTGCGTGCCGTGACGGCGAGTTGCACGCCCTGTCCGGCATCGATGGTCGTGGACGCCGGTGTCAGCGTGAGGGAAGCGATGGCAGGCAATCGCACAGTGATGACGCTGCTCGCCGTCACGCCTTCGACCGTAGCGAGCACCACGGCCGCACCGGGCGCGATGGCGGTCACGAGACCGCTCGCCGACACCGTGGCGACGTTGGGTGCCCCGGAGCGCCAGACGATCGTGCGATCGGTGAGCAGCGCACCGACCGCCGTACGCGGGGTGGCGGTGAGCGTGAGCGACTCCCCCGTGATGAGCGTGAAGGTCGCCGGTGAGAGCTCGAGCGTCGCGACCGGTACCGGCAGCACCTGGATACTGGCAAAGCCGGTCTTCCCTTCGCTGGTGACGACGATGCGCGTGCTTCCGGGGCTCACGGCGGTGACGACACCCGCTGCCGTCACCGACGCAATCGCGGGCGACTCGCTCGTGAAGCTGAGGGGGCGGCCGGTGAGCACGTTCCCGGCCCCATCTGTCACCTGCGTCGTGAGCGCGACGGTGTTGCCGACCACGAGCGACGCGACGCCGGGGGTTACCGTGACGGCGCTGGCGAGCCGAGCCAGCACGACGACGGTGGCGGTGGCGCTGCGTCCTTCGCTGGTCGCGGTGAGGATGGCGGTGCCGGGCGACAGGGCGGTCACCGAACCGGTCGCGGAGGCAATCGCCACAGCGAGGTTGTCGGTACTCCAGCTGACGGTGCGTCCCGTGAGGAGCGTCCCATTCGCATCGCGCAGCGTGGCGGTGAACTGCCGTGCGCCGTTCACCGCGAGCGTGTCGCGCGTGGGCGCGATCGCGACGGTTTGCACCGGGGGTAACGTGATGGTGACGGCGGATTGCGCCGTTCTGCCTTCACACGTGGCAGTGATCGTGGCCGCGCCTGGCGCCACGCCGGTGACGGTTCCCGTTGCATCGACGCGTGCGACGGTCACATCGCTGCTCGCCCAGGTGATCGTGCGGCCGGTGAGGGGTGCACCGGCGGCATCGAACGGAACAGCGGTGAGTCGCGTCGTCGCCCCGATGAGGACGGCGGTCTGCGACGGCGCAATGCTGAGTGAGGCGACGGCCCGCGGGGTGACGGTCAGCGTGGCGAGCGCACTGCGCCCCATGCTCGACACGGCGATACGGGCGGTGCCTGCCGCAGTGGTCGTGACGACGCCGGTTGCCGAAACGGTGGCGACGGCGTTGTCGCTGCTCGACCAGCGCAAGACCGGCGCGACGATGACGGCCCCGTTCTCGTCGAGGGCGCGCGCAGTGAGCGTGGTGGTCGCTCCGGCTTGGAGCTGTGCGGTGGTCGGCGAGACCTCGAGGGTGGCCACGTCGATCGTGCTCGCGGTCGTCTCGGCGCACCCGGTCAGGGCCACTGCCGACATCAGCGCGATGATGGCGCGGCGCGCGGTGCGTCGCAAACCGCGGCGCGGGTCTCGAAGAGCGGACACGGTGTACGTCATGGGGTGATCGTCAGGAGCGCCGTACCGGATTGGCCTTCGCTGGTCGCGGTGATGGTCACCGAACCGGCGGTGAGCGCGGTCACGACGCCATTGCTGGCGACGGTGGCGATGTTGGTATCGGACGATGTCCACGTCACCGCGCGACCGGTGAGGATGTTGCCGCCGGTATCGCGCGTGACGGCGGTGCCGGTCGACGTCGCGCCGATCGCGATGCTGGTGGGGCTCAGCGTGACCGTGACGGTGGCTACCGGCACGTTGGCGACGGTGATACCGGCGGTACCGTTTACGCCTTCACTCGTGGCGGTGATCGTTGCACTGCCCGCGCTCACGCCGGTGACGACGCCGCCGGCACTGACGGTCGCGACCGCGGTGTTACTGCTACTCCACGTGATGGTGCGGCCGGTGAGCACGTTATTGCTGGCGTCACGCGTGACGGCGCTGCCGGTAGAGGTCGCGCCGACTTGAATACTGGTCGGGTTGAGCGTGGCGGTGACCGAGGCGACCGGCACGTTGGTCACGGTGATGCTGGCCGTGCCGTTCACGCCTTCACTCGTGGCGGTGATCGTTGCATTGCCGGCGCTCACGCCGGTGACGACGCCGCCGGCGCTGACGGTCGCGACCGCGGTGTTGCTGCTGCTCCACGTGATGGTGCGGCCAGTGAGCACGTTGTTGCTGGCGTCGCGAGTGAGGGCGCTTCCGGTGGACGTGGCCCCAACGACGATGCTG
>JAIXTI010000232.1 GCA_027484025.1 bacterium | reverse complement strand
GAGACGGCCCGGGCGGGCAGCGAAAGCCATCCGAAGAGCCAACCCTGCAAAGTGGAAACTGCAGGACGTTGCCTGCGGTAACCAGCCGGGGTAGACGAGTGAGTTCGAGCGGAAGCTTGCGGAACTGGATTGTTGCGCGTGCGCCGCGTTCACCGAGTCCGGGGATGGAAGGCGTCTGGTACATTGAGAAGCCGACGGAGGAACGTGAGGGGGTGGCGCAGCCTGATGCCTCTTGTTCCGAGACAGAGCCCGCGTTTCAACTTCGAACATGCCGAAATGCATGCAGTGAACATACCATGAACAGCGATGTCGGCTTTTGTCGATTTCAGGTCAGCTTCGGCCAGCAGACCATGGTGTGCAAGAAGACCGCGGGACCGAGTCCGGCGTCCGATAACTGGCAGTTGCATGAGTGCCAATGATCTTGGGGCTTCGTGCAAGGCAGTGGGTGGTCATGCTGGTCGTAACCGTCCTGCTGTGGGTCGGACTGTTGCTGATGCCACGCTATACACGTATTGATCCGTCTGAATCGACAGGGCCGGTCCGATCACCCGGCGTGGCCTTGTCGACGCCGGAAAGCGTGCAGCAAGCCGGCATTGAATCAGCAGAAATCCCGAGTCCGCCTAACGCTGACCTTGCAGAGCGTGTGGAACAAAGTCCACTTGTTCTCGATGCGGAAAGAGCGGCGACTGGCCTTCGTGCGCGGGCCGCTATCCGATCCGGAGATCCGACCTCGGCCGATCTGGTGGATGCGCTGGCCATAGAGTTCGCTGCGTGTGCAGCGCAAGTCGTTCCCCGCGGGAGTGGAGTTAGTGCTGATCCGCACTTCACGTCAGCGGGTTCGAAGCTGGCGTTGGCAGCGTTCGCCAAGGCGTGTCGAGAGATTGGTGGACCCGATATGGAGGCGGATGATCTCTTCCATCATTATCGTCGGCGCTACAGCCCCGCTGAGCAAGAACTGCAGCGACTCTACAAGGCGTCGCAGGACGGATCGTTGTCGCGAATCGAGCGAGCGGAGCAACTGGAACGGCTGTTGCTTTCGGTCCATGACTTATTCGCGGTGCAGAGGGTGTTGCTGGCGTATTCGGATCATTCAGGGGGGCACTGCTATGCGTGCCCCCTGCATTATCTGGACAGCCTACCGGGCATGGGCAGCAGTCGGCTCGACTTCCGCAGTGAATCCTTTCTGGCCGCAGTCGGACTCTCGGTCTGGTGCCTCGAAAACCCGCAAACCTGCGGGCCCACGAGCACGTTGGCGTTCCTGCTGTGCCGCGACCGTGGAATCTGTCGCCCGGGCTACAGTGTGCGCGATTATCTTTACGACCAGCATCCAGCCCGCCACGTGCATGCGGCGCAGGTGGCGGCACAGCGCATCGTCACCGCCCGGCGTGAGTGGCAAAGCAGTGCCGGGAGAGGCGCGCGAGCCGGCTCGTGAAAAGCAGACGACGTCGATGGTGATTGCCGCCAAGGTCGATCCGTTCCGGCGATTCTCGTGCCCGATGGCACTGCGTTGCTCGGACGCGGCGATCGCTGCTCGGTGCGCGAGTGGCTTGTCGATCCGGGACATGCGCCATACCATCGCTGTCTGCCGAATCCGCCGATGTCCCAGTCGCGCGCCACCTTCTCCCTCGATACCGCCACGATGTACGGCATCCGCCTGCTCGCAAGGCGCTGGAGTACGTCGCAGGCTGGCGTGGTGCGTCGGGCCGTTCCGGAGGCAGTGAGTGAATTGCAGGTGCTGCCAAAGGTGCAGCAGGCGCTGCAGCGGTATCGGGCCGGCGAGATCGGGCGTGACGAGCGGGACGTCCGGGCACTAGCAGCGGAGCTGCGGCGTCAGCGCACGCAGGAGGCCGCTGCGCGAGAGCAGCGTTTGCCGACGGCGAAGTGATCCATACCAGCGCCCTGATTACCTTGCCCGCCTTGGGTCCCACGGGTCCATCGAGTCATTGCACGCTTGGAGCAGGTCGTGGTGGCCGGCGTGTGCAGTCTGGTACGAGTTCGTCAGCGGGCCAACGTGACGCTCGATCACGCAGATTTCGAGCCTTTCTGTGCGCACGGGTTGCGGTTGTCCCCGATCGATTGAGCGCGTCGGGCTCTGCTCGGGCCCGTGCCTCTGCGCTCCCCGAAGGCGCCGCCCGTTCGGGGGGCGGGGCCCTCTCGCATGGTACTTTCCGGGGCTTGCCTTGCGCGCCGCCGCAGCCTCTGCGGCCGCTGGCGCGCGGGCTTTCCCCGATCCCTGTGGGCTGACTTGAAGCATGAGTGATTTCGCCAAGGAAGTGGCGCGCGTCAATATCGAAGACGAGATGCGCCAGAGTTATCTGGCTTACGCGATGAGCGTGATCGTCGGGCGCGCATTGCCGGATGTACGTGATGGCCTGAAGCCGGTGCATCGCCGGGTGCTGTATGCGATGCAGGAAATGGGCAACGTGCCCGGCAAGCCGCGGATGAAGAGCGCGCGCATCGTCGGTGACGTGACGGGTAAGTACCACCCGCACGGCGATCAGGCGGTTTACGACACGCT
>JAIXTI010000074.1 GCA_027484025.1 bacterium | reverse complement strand
GTTCGGTGCCGAAATACTGCGGCGGCTGGCGCGCCGCTTCTCATATGTACCAGCAGAACGTCATGTCTGACAAATCCAGCCGACACGCGGTCATCCGCGACATCGTCACGGCGCACGCCGTGTCCAGCCAAGAGGAGCTGCGCAAGCAGCTCACCAAACGCGGCTGGGATGTCACGCAGTCGACGCTGTCGCGCGACCTCCGCGAGCTGCGGCTGGCGCGCATTCCCGACAATCAGGGGCGGGCCCGTTACGCCTTTTCCGATAACGGCGGCAACGGCGAGGCCGCGCTCGCGCGCCTCGAGCGCATGCTTCCCGAGCTGCTCACCGACGTCGAGGGGGTGCAGGTGCTCGTCGTCGCACGTACCATGAAGTCCGGCGCGCAGCCGGTGGCCGAGGTCCTCGACCAGCTCGAATGGCCAGATGTGGCCGGCACGATCGCCGGCGATGATACGGTGCTGATCATCTGCCGCAGCCCCGAAGGGCGCGAGCGGGTGTTGAAGAAGTTGCGGGCGTATATCCGACGGTAGGTAAACCCAGCGGTACATTGCGCCCTGCACCCCGGTCCACTCTGTTCCCTGCAGTCTTTTCCCTTTCTCGTTTCAACAGTCCCGATGTCCAACGACTCCGCCACCCACAAACTCTGGGGCGGTCGCTTTGCCGGCGGCCCGTCTCCGTTGCTCGATGCCATCAACCGCTCCATCGGCACCGACTTCCGCCTGTGGCCGCATGACATCCGCCTCTCCAAGGCGTGGGCGCTGGGACTCGGCAAGGCCGGTGTGCTCACCATGGACGAAGCCGAAGCGCTCCGCAGCGGGCTCGATCGCGTGGCCATGCGCATCGCTGAAGGCGCGCAGCCGGTGGCGACGGACGAAGACATTCACACCATGATCGACCGGCTGCTGCACGAAGAGGCCGGGAGTGTCGCCTCCAAGCTGCACACCGGTCGCTCGCGCAACGATCAGGTCGCGACCGCGTCTCGCCTCTGGACCATGGACGCCTGTCGCAAGCTCGACGCGGCCATTCGGGAACTGCAGCAGGCGCTGCTCACGCAGGCCGAGTCGATTGTCGACGCCATTCTGCCGGCGTACACGCACCTGCAGCGCGCGCAGCCCGTGAGCGGGGCGCACTGGCTGCTGGCGCACTTCTGGCCGCTCGAGCGTGACCGCGTGCGCCTGGCCAACGCGCTGCGCGGGACCGCCACGTTGCCGCTTGGCTCGGGCGCCATTGCCGGTTCGGCGTTCCCGGTGCCGCGCGATCTGTTGCGCGACGAACTCGATTTCGTGTCCATCTCGCCCAACAGCATCGACGCCACCGGCGATCGGGACTTCGTGGCCGAAACGATGTTCGTCTGCACCATGGTCGCCGTACACTGCTCGCGCATTGCCGAGGACATGATCATCTACGGCTCGAGCGAGTTCGGCTTCATCAAGTTCGGCGACGGCTTCAGCACCGGCAGCAGCATGATGCCGCAGAAGCGCAATCCCGATGTCTTCGAGCTGGCTCGTGGCGGCGGCGCGCGCGTGCTGGGCGATCTCGTGTCGCTGCTGGGCACCATCAAGGGACTCCCCAGCGGCTACAGCAAGGACCTGCAGGACGACAAGCGCGCCATGTTCAACGCCGTCGACCTGCTGCACCTGGTGTTGCCCTCCATGGCCGGCGCCATTGGTGAATTGCGCTTCAACCGTGAGCGCATGCGCGCCGCGGTGTCGAGCGCGATGATGGCCACCGACCTCGCCGACTATCTCGTGAAGAAGGGCGCGACCTTCCGCGACGCACATGGCGCGGTGGGCTCGCTGGTGCGTCAGGCCGAAGAAGCGAACATCGAAATGACGGAGCTGCCGCTGAGCGCGTTCAGCAGCGCACATGCATTCTTTGGCGACGATGCGCGTGACGCCCTCGGCGCCGAGGCATCACTCGCGGCGCGCAACATTCCCGGCGGCACGGGTCCCGAGGCGGTGCGCGCGCAGATTGCGCAGGCCCGCGCGGCGCTCACGACAGTCGCGCTGTGATTCCATCATGAGCGTGTTCCGCTTCAACGACGCCGACTACGATGGCGTGATCTTCGACTGCGATGGTGTGCTCGTGGACAGCGAGCGCATCACCAGTCGTGTGTGGGCGGGGCTGCTCACTGGCGTGGGTTTGCCTACGACCACGGAGGATTCGCTCGCCACGTACCTCGGCAACTCCATGCAGCGATGCATCGAGATCGTGACCGAAAAGCTCGGACGCACGCCGCCAGATGATTTATTGCCGAGCTTTTTTGCTGCCGTGAAAGTGGCGCTCGAGCAGGAAGTCACACCGGTCACCGGTGTCGTCGAGGTATTGGATGCACTCGACGCCGCCGGCATTCCTCACGGCGTGGCGTCCAACGGCGAGTACGAAAAAATGCGCACCACGCTCGGCACCACCGGGCTACTGGAACGACTGGAGGGCCGCTACTACTCGGCGGTCGATGTCGCACGCCCCAAGCCAGCGCCCGATCTGTTTTTGCACGTGGCAAAGCAGTTGGGACTCACGCCGGCGCGCACCATTGTCATCGAAGACAGTCCGCTGGGAGTGCTCGGTGCACATACCGCCGGCATGACGGTGATTGGCTACGCCGAACTCGTGTCACCCGAGCGATTGATGGCGGCGGGTGCCGATCACACCATTCACGACATGCGGGAACTGCTGGCGTTCATTTGAACGCGTAGCCGACGGTGAGGCGCAGGGTGGGCACGAAACGCTGGAACGTATCGAACTGGCCGTTTTGCTCATCGACGTAGTAGCGCTTGGCGCCGCCACCCATCGTGAGGGAGGTGTTGCTCGACTTGCCGAGCAACCACTGGTAATGCATTTCGACGGAGAAGGTGGCGCCGCTTACTGATGCACGCGATGGTTCGCACACCACCCCTGGAATGGCCGGACAGGTAACGTCGATATTGTCGTTCTTGATGCGTCCGTATCCGAGTCCGGCGGCTACTGCGAACCCCTGGAGCCCGCGTTCCTGCGGGTACAGGCGGAGCTTGACGTCGGCGTTGGTGTAGCGGTCATCGAGCTTGATGCTCGATACACTGAACGCCACCGCCAGATTGTCTTTGACGCGCTGTTCGAACTCGCCCTGGAAGTAGCCGGCGAGTGGCAGGAACGGATTGATGGAGACGACGCGGTTTGGCTTTGTCGTCTGCGCCTGTGCCGCGTGCGGGAGCGCGGCGGCGAGCGACAGCCCCATGACCAAGGCCGTAAGTGGGCGAGTACGCATATGCATGCTGCGGTTGGAGTGAGCGTATTGTGATCAGGTGGTGTGCAGCAGCGCCTTTGCCGCCATCTCGCCACCGCGCGCGGCCCCTTCGAGCGAACTCGAGTGCAGCGTTTCACTGGCGCGCCACAACCCCGGCATACCGCACGCGATACTGGGACGCTGTTCGCGCCATCCCGGGGCCTGCTCGTACTGTGAGTACGGTACCCGCCAGAGCGCCACGCGTTCGAGCC
>JAIXTI010000130.1 GCA_027484025.1 bacterium | reverse complement strand
CGACGCTGTTCAAGGCGTTGCGCATGGTTCCTGATGAACGACTGCCAGCCACGATGATCGTGGGGCTCACGACATCGGTGGTGGTGCAAGCGCTCATCTTCATTACTGTCGTGCAGATCGACAGTACGGTGCTCGCCCTCATGATCGCCACCGCGCTCGTGGGCGGCTGGCTTGGTGCCGGCGTCGTCTCACGACTGCCGCGTCGTCCCATTCAACTGGGCATGGGGATCGCACTGCTGCTGGCGGCGCTCTTTATGGGGGTGAGCCAACTGGGCATGATGCCGGTAGGAGGCAGCGCCCTTACACTCACTGGCGCGCCGCTGCTGCTGGCGCTGGGCATCAACTTCGTGCTCGGCGCACTCGTCATGCTCGGTATTGGCAACTACGGCCCCACCTTCGTGTTGCTTAGTGTGCTCGGCATGGATCCCCGCGCCGCCTTTCCCATCATGATGGGGAGTGGCGCCTTTGCGGCGCTCATGGGATGCCTCGCCTTCATCAAGCGGCAGCAGCACGTGCAGCAACCGGCGCTCGGTCTCACGCTGGGAAGCATCCCCGGCGTGCTGCTCGCGGCGCTGGTGGTGAAGTCGCTCCCGCTCGATATCCTGCGTTGGCTCGTGGTGCTCGTCGTCGTCTACGCCGCGATGGTCATGCTGCGCAGCGCGCGCACCGCGCCGCCGTCAGTCGGCAGCGAGGGATAACCCTTCCCACGCGGCCAGAAGCCGCAGGGAACCGCCCTCACGCTCGACGAAGGTGCGGCAATCGTCGAGCATGCGCTCGACCGCGTCGTCGTCGCGATCCGGGTGATGGTGGAAGAGCACGAGCGTGCGCGCTTCGCATTCGAGCGCGAAACGTGCGGCCTCGATGTTCGACGAGTGTCCCCAACCGATGTAGCGTGAGACCTCGCTGTCCACATAGGTGGCATCGTGCACCAGAATGGGGACCCGGTGCAGAAAACGCGCGAGACCGTGTCGCCACGCGATCACCGCGTCGGTTTCGCGATGATACGACAGCTCGTTGTCCGGCGCGTAGCCCATGAGCGGCCCCTGTTCATCATCGAGCCGGAAGACCGCGGCCTCGCCGGGGTGTCGCGCGACATGACGATGCACCGCCATGCCACCCGCACGGTGCGCCTCGCGGTCGTCCCATTCGGAAATGTCGAGACGAGTCGACACGCCATCCACGTACGGAAACATGGGCGGCGTGAGAATCGAGGTCGTGAAGGCTTGCAGCGATGTCGCCTCGCCGTCGCCGCAGCACACACTGATGCGCTGACCGTCCGTGAAGAGCGGTGCGAAGTGCGCGAGCCCCAACACGTGATCACTGTGGCGATGCGTCAGGAACAGATGCAGCGGTCCTTCGTGCGCGGTCGACACGAGGTGAGCGCCAAGGGCACGGATGCCACTCCCCGCGTCGAGGATCACGATGTCGCCATCGTGCGCGCGGACTTCGACACACGGCGTGTTTCCCCCGTACCGCACGGTACGAGGGCCGGGCGACGGACACGTGCCTCGTGTGCCCCAGAATCGAATGCGCGCGCGTGGAGGGACGCTTGCTGACATGCGGAAAAAGTAGCGCCTTTGCCTTACAGGCGCGGGCGGGCCCGGGCTTCGAGCCCGGCCCGGTCCACGATCGTCACGATGCGCCGTTGGACCGAGATGATCTGCTTCTCCTGGAACTCCGCCATCGCGCGCGAGACCGTCTCACGACTCGCACCAATCATCTGCGCAATCGTCTGGTGCGTCAGCTGCTTCACCAGCGTCGCCGGCTCGCCGGGCGTGGCATGCTCCAGCAGCACCTTGGCCACACGTCCTGGCACATCGAGGAGGACCAGGCTGCCGATCGTGCCGTCGGCCTGACGCAGGCGACGGGAAAGCTCCACCATGAGCCCCCACGCGACCTGCGGACTCTGTTCCACCTGACGGCGGAAGTCGGCGCGACGCAGCACCAGCAGGCTGGATGCCTGGGTCGACACCACATGCGCCGAACGCGGGCGGCCGTCGATGAGCGCCAGCTCGCCGAAGTGGTCGCCCACATTGAGGACGTTGAGAATGACCTCGCGGCCGTCCTCGCCCGTGAGCACGACCTTCACTTCGCCCGAGCGCACGACAAACAGCGCGTCACCGGCGTCGCCCTCGGAGACGATCATCGCCCCCTTGGCAAACTTCTGTTCGCGCGTGAGCTCCGCGAACGCTCGCACGGCCGTCCGGTCGAGCTCCCGGAATAGGGGCACGGTGGACAAAAAGTCCGTAATACGATCGAGCGACACACTCATCGTGGACGGTGTGAAGCGTAGCGGCGGCGTACCGAACGTGACCATATGCTCTCACCTCTCCTGGTGTATCTTGCGCGATAGCTCTCGGGATTCCAGCGGTGATACCCGCCGCACCTGCGCAGGTCCGTCATCCGGCGAGGTCGGGCTGACCGGAGCGAAGGCTAACCACGTTCGTCACAGGTCCGCTGTGACTGATATCACGAATTTCGTCCCAATACCAGCTGCATGTTGAGCCATCTTCGCGACCGCATGGCCGACGCGCTGCGGCGCGCCACGGAAGTGGAGCAGCTGCTCGCCGACCCCGAGACCACCAAGGACGCCCCGCGTCTTGCCGAGCTCGGGCGTGAGCACCATCGCCTCGCCGAGGTCGTGGTCAAGGCCAACCGCCTCACGAAGGCGGAGCAGGAGCTCGAGGAGGCCCGGGAGCTGGCCAACGGAGACGACCCCGATTTCGTCGCCGAAGCCCGCGCCGAGGTCACGCGCCTGGACGCGGAAGTCGAGCAGCTGCAGAAGGCGCTGCTGCCGCTGCTCATTCCACGCGATCCGCTCGACGACCGCCCTGCCATCGTCGAAATCCGTGCCGGAACGGGCGGCGACGAAGCGAGCCTCTTTGCCGGCGATCTGCTGCGCCTCTACACGCGCTTCATCGAGCGCCGCGGCTGGCGTACGGAAACGATCTCGTATTCCGATGGCAGCATGGGCGGCGTGAAAGAAGCGGTCTTCAAAGTCATGGGCGACGGCGCCTTCGGGGTGCTGCGGTGGGAAAGCGGCGTGCACCGTGTGCAGCGCGTACCGGCCACGGAGTCGCAGGGACGCATTCACACGTCGGCGGCGACGGTGGCGGTGCTCCCCGAAGCCGAAGAGGTCGATGTCAAAATCGAAGACAAGGATTTGCGCATCGACGTGTTCCGCTCATCGGGGCCCGGTGGACAGAGCGTGAACACGACCGACTCGGCGGTGCGCATTACGCACATTCCGAGTGGTATCGTGGTGTCGCAGCAGGACCAGAAGTCGCAGCTGCAGAACAAGGCCAAGGGGATGGAAGTACTGCGCGCGCGTCTGCTCGATTTGCGACTGTCCGAGCAGGAGGCCGAGCGCTCGCGCATGCGAAAATCGCAGGTCAGCACGGGCGACCGCTCGGCCAAGATCCGCACCTATAACTTTCCGCAGGGACGCGTGACGGACCATCGCGTTGGCGTCACGCTGTACGACATCGACGGCGTGATGAACGGCGATATCGGACCGTTCCTCGATGCCATCCAGTTGGCCAACGCTGAGGAGAGCCTCGCCGGGTGACGTTGCGCGAGGTGGTTACTCGCGTGGTGGCACTCGTGGCCGAATCGACGGTGCTCGAGCGCGACGTGCGCGACGATGCAGCGCGTGAGGGCCGGTTGCTGGTGGCCGGTGTGCTGGCGCTCTCGCCCGGCGAATTGGCGCAGCGGCTGGTGGTGGAACCGGCGCTCCGGCCGGGCGAGGTGGAGGCCATCGAACGGGCCTTGCACCGGCGGCTGCGCGGTGAGCCGCTGGCCTATGCCGTCGGCTCGGCGCCGTTCCGTGAACTCGTGTTGCAGGTGGACCGTCGGGTGCTCATTCCGCGCCCGGAAACCGAGGTCGTCGTGGGAGAGGCGCTTCGCCTCACGGCGCTCCGTCCGGGCGGCGTGGCGGTGGATATCGGGACCGGCTCCGGGGCGATCGCGCTGGCGCTGGCTACCGAGGGGCACTTCGACGAGGTCATCGCCACCGATGTGTCGGCCGACGCGCTCGAGGTCGCCGAGGGCAACGCGCAGCGGTTGCTCCGCCCGACCCACGCGCCGGTGCGCTTCCGGCTCGGGGCCGATTTGGCCCCCCTGGACGGGGTCCGCGCCCGTGTGATTGTGTCGAATCCCCCGTACATTGCGTACGAGGAAGCGGAGGCCCTGCCGCGGAGTGTCCGCGACTGGGAGCCGCCCGTGGCGCTCTTTGCCGCGGAGAGGGGTATGGCACGATATCAGGCGCTGTTGGCTGGTGCGCAGGAGCGGCTCGAGCCCGGCGGCGTGCTGGTGCTCGAGCTCGATGCGCAGCGGGCGCCCGAGACCGCGCAGATCGCCGTACGGCAGGGGTTCGAAGACGTGCGGGTAGTGCAGGACTATTCCGGTCGTGATCGCGTGCTCACGGCGCGTGCACCGGGCGCCTGACAGAGACAGACGAGTTGGCAGGACTTCTTTTGACGGCCCGGGAGGCCGGAAACATGCTCGAAGACAAGGCGAAGGATCTCGGCCGTTCCATCGGTCAGAGCGATGAATACAAGGCGGTGAAGCGCTCGAGCGAAGCGCTCAACAACGATCGCGAGGCCACGACCATTTTGCGCCAGATGGAGAAGATCCGTCAGGACGCGCAGGCGATGATCGATCGCGGCGAAGAGCCCACGCCCGACATGGAACAGCAGCTCGACGCATTGCTGCAGCAGGTGCAGGTGAATCCCACGTACCAGGCGGCCATCTCGGCGCAGGACAATTTCGACAAGCTCATGCTGCGCGTGAATCAGTGGATTGCCGACGGCATTCGTGCTGGCGCCACGAGCTCGATCATCCTCGGCTGAGTTGTTGACGTCCATGACGGCGTTGGGTGACGGCATGGTGTACGACACCGCAGGCGAGAGCGCTCTGGGGCTGTTTCTCGTGCTCGAGGGCGGCGAGGGCGTTGGCAAGACGACCCAATGGACACGTCTCGCCGATACACTGCGTTCGGTCGGGCTCGATGTCGTCGCGGTGCGCGAACCCGGCGGCACGCCGGCGGGCGATGCGATCCGTACGTTGCTTCTCGATCCCACGTCGTCGTTGACGGCCGAGAGCGAAGCACTGCTCTTTGCCGCCTCGCGGGCGCAGCTGGTGCGCGATGTGATCGCGCCGGCCATTGCTCGCGGCGCCATTGTGCTGGTCGATCGGTTTCTCTTGTCGACCTATGCGTACCAGGGTGCCGGGCGCGGCCTGCCGATGGCGTCGCTGCAGGCGGTGAATCGTTTCGCCACCGCGGGGCTCGCGCCGGACCTCACGTTGCTGTTGTCCGTTCCGCTCGAGACGGCGCAAGCGCGCATGCAGGCGCGGGGCGTCGCGGATCGCATGGAGCAGGAAGATGTGGCCTTCCACGAACGGGTGCGCGACGCCTTTCAGACGGCGCTGCGCGACGAATGGCAGGCCGAACACCCGGAGACCGGTCCGGTTGTCGCTATCGCGGCAGACAGCCCGATAGACGTCGTGACGACCCATTGTCTGCAGGCGCTGGTGGCGCGGTGGCCCGAGCGGTTCACGGCGGCGGCTACGGCGGCACTCAGCGCTCTTTGAGCACGAGCAACTTCGATGCCTGAAATACTTCCTGATGCGCCGCGTGCGCCACGACGAGCCCGTGCCCTGGCCGCTGCCGTTGCGTTCGGCGGACTGCTGGGCGTCGGCGGTTGGTGGGCAGGCCGCGACCTGACCGCCGCGGTGCAGCCGGCGCGCGCACCGCTCGGTGGGGCGCGCCTGTTCGACCAGGTGTCCGCAGCCGTCGCGCAGAAATACGTCGACTCGCTTCCCGCCGATACCATCTACGCCAAGTCGGTGGCGGGGCTGCTGAACGAGCTGGACGATCCGTTCACGTCGTTCCTCACCGAAGAGCGGGTCCGCCGGCTGAACGAGCAGATGGCGGGGACCTTCTCGGGTATCGGCTTGCAGATCGACATCCGCGACGGGTGGCCGATCGTCATCGAGCCCGTACTCGGCGGCCCGTCCGAACTCGCCGGCGTCATCGCCGGTGACCGCATCGTGCGCATCGGCAAAGAAGTCACGAAGGATCTCGATCGCGAAGAAGTCTTCCGTCGTCTGCGCGGCCCCACCGGCTCCTCCGTCACCTTCACCGTCGAACGCGGCGGACAGGAGCAGAGCTTCACGCTGTTGCGTGACAAGGTGCATCTGCGGGCGGTGCAGCGTGTCGCGCTGTTGCAGAACGGTACGGGCTATGTGGACGTGAACGTCTTCAACGCGTTCACGGCCGCCGAGCTTACGTCGGCCATCGACTCACTCGTGAAGATGGGCGCGCGCTCGCTGGTCATGGATCTGCGCGGCAATCCCGGCGGTTTGCTCGAGCAGGGCGTGGCCGTGGCGGAACTGTTCCTCGATCGCGGCCAGAGCATCGTGCAGCTGCGCGGTCGCCCGGGGACGGCGCCGCAGACGTTCACCGATTCCATGCCGCAGCGCTGGCCCACGTTGCCGCTCGCGGTGCTCGTCGATCGGTCGAGTGCGAGCTCGTCGGAGATCGTTGCCGGTGCGTTGCAGGATCACGACCGCGCGATCGTGCTTGGCGTGACGAGCTTTGGCAAAGGCAGCGCCCAAAACGTGTACCCGCTCTCGAGCGGTGGCGCGTTGCGTCTGACGATCGCGCGGTGGTTCACGCCGGTGGGACGCAGCATCAATCGTCCGCCCGAGCGGAACCCCGAAGACGACGTGGAATCGGATACCGCCGGCGTGTCGCTCCCCGATACCATCCGCCCGCGCTTCCGTACCGATGCGGGGCGCACGGTGTTCGGTGGTGGCGGCATTACCCCCGATGTCATCGTCGGAGATACCGTCGCGCCGCAGCCCGTACAGGCTCTCGCGCGCGCCATGGGGAAGAACCTCGGCGCGTATCGCGATGCCATCTCCAAGTTGGCGCAGCAGCAGAAGCGGCAAATGAAGTCCGCCGGCGATCTCGTGTCGCGTGAACAGCTCGACGCGCTCTATGCCGATCTTGTCGCGCGGAAGGTGGCCCCACCGCGCGCCGTCTTCGATAGCGCCGCTCCGTGGATTGCGCGATCCGTAGGCTACGAACTGACGCGGCAGGCCTTCGGCAGCGATGCGGAATTCATGCGCCGCACGCAGGATGATGCCGCCTTGCAGCGCGCGTCGCAGGTACTCACCAGCGCGCGCACCCCGCGCGATGTGTTCGGCAATTTGGAACGGCGCGCGGTGTCGGTACCGGCCACGCCGTAAAGCATTGGTACACGGACGCGGTGTGTGCCGCGTCCGTGATTGCTGATTCAGGCGCCCGGCAGCTTCGTTTGCACCTTGGCGCCCTTGGGCACCTTGAACTCGAACGCGTTCTTTGGCAGCGTCGCGTCGGGTGACCAAGAGGTCAGCGTGATCGTGCGATCGACCCCCTGACCGTCGATGACCTGCACGCGCACGGGCCGCGGCTCCTTGTCGTCGAGCCACAGTGTGGCTTTCTGGAAGGGCACCGCATCGGGATTGCGTGGCAGCAACTGCACACGACGCGTCGCTCGACCGTCAATACTGACAGCCTCGCCACCGGAAATCACGAAGGCACGCTTGGGGGTCTCGAGCAACTGTCCCAGCAAATCGGCAACGATCGCGCCGTCGGCGTCACCAGGCAGCTTGAGCACCTGGCCTGGCGCACTGCTTGGCAGATACACCCAGAGCGTCTTGCCGTCACCTACAATGCGATCACCAGCGGGCTGCGTGAAGGTGATGGAGACCTTACCCGGACGCTGCTGCTGAAACACGCCACGCGACGTCACCGACCGCCCGAGCAGCGGATTGGTGATCTTCTGGTCGAAGTTGGCTTCGAGCGTTTTCGTACCGCTCCACGCCTTTGCCACGCGATCGTACGCCGTCTCAGCGCCGTTCTGCGCTTCCAGCGACGCGCTCAGGAGGACCGTGAGCGCCACTACGCGTACGGTCACTCCGGCGGTCGTGTTCGAAGATATCGTCATGGGAGTGCATACCCTCGCGGCAGCAGCAGGTGCCGGTTCAGACGTCGGTAACGCTACGCCCGATGGCTGCGGCGATGGTCCGCAACTGCCGCACGAGCTCGGCGAACTGATCGGGGTACAGCGACTGCGCACCGTCGGAGAGCGCCTTGTCGGGCGTGGGGTGCATCTCCACCAGAATGCCGTCTGCACCAGCGGCCACAGCGGCACGCGCCATGGGAATGACCTTGTCGCGCAGCCCCGTGCCGTGGCTCGGGTCGGCCACAATGGGCAGGTGCGACAGCTTCTGCACCACCGGAATGGCCGTGAGGTCGAACAGATTGCGCGTCGCGCTATCGAACGTACGCACGCCACGCTCGCACAGAATGACGTTCGGATTGCCTTCCGACAGCACGTACTCCGCGCTCAGCAGGAGATCGTTGATCGTCGCCGCCATGCCGCGCTTGAGGAGCACCGGCTTCTTGAGCGTGCCCACGTGACGAAGCAGCGAATAGTTCTGCATATTGCGCGCGCCAATCTGAATGCAATCGGCGTACTCGGCCACGAGATCCGCGCCACGTTCGTCCATCGCTTCAGTGACGATCGCGAGCCCGGTTTCACGACGCGCGAGCGCGAGCAGTTCGAGCCCCTGCTTGCCGAGTCCCTGAAACGCGTAGGGGCTCGACCGCGGCTTGAAGGCGCCGCCACGCAACGCGCTGCCGCCGGCCGCCTTCACCTGACGCGCCGCCGTCAGAATCTGCACTTCGCTTTCGACGGAGCAGGGGCCCGCGACGATGGGCACCTCACCGCCACCAAAGCGTACGCCGGGCGCGATCTCGACGATCGTCTGCTCCGGCTTCCACTCGCGCGAGGCCTGACGATACGGCTTCTGCACGATGAGCACATTCGACACGCCCGGCAGCCCCTCGATGTACGACCAGTCCACCTGGGCATCATCACCAAGGAGACCGATCGCCGTGCGGACTTCGCCCGGCAGAGGGAGGGGCTTGAAGCCCTGACGCGTGATCTCTTCGCAGACCCGATCGATATCGGCGGAAGAAGCGTTGGGCTGCATTACGACCAGCATGTCACGTCCTCGGAAAGACTCTTAGAAGTCGACGGACCAGCCATCGGTGGCACACACCGTGGGACCGTCGTAGAACTCTGCCACTTCGGCCGCGATGTCCACGGCTTCAACCGGCGGATAGAAATGCGTGAGCACAAGACGAGATGCCTTCGCCTGCGCCGCCAGCGCCCCGGCCTGTCGCGGCGTGAGATGCTCGCGAATGGCCATGGAATCCGGCAGGGAACACTCGGCAAGCAGCAGGTCACATCCCTGCGCCCACGCCCCCAACGACTCGCTCACGCCGGTATCACCGGTGTACACGAGCCGTCGCGTTCCCTCACTGATGGAATATGCTACGCTTTCATCGGTATGCGGTACCGCACACGGCTGCAACAACACGTCTCCGGGCAACCGAATGATTTCGTCTGGGCCCACATCGCGGATGGTGAGCGGAAATCCCGGGGCCAGCATCCACGCGCCGTAGACACCGGCCATACGCTCCATCAATGCGCCCGTTCCGACCGGGCCATATACGGTGACGGGCTCACTGCGCGGCGGCAGTTGTCCCCAGCGCCAGCCCATGATGAGCAGCGGCAGGTCGGCAATATGGTCGGCGTGGAAGTGCGTGAGCGCCACATGCGTGATGCCGCTCCAGTCCACACCCAGGTTGGCCATGCGATGCACCGCGCCGCTGCCGCAATCCAGCAGAAGTCGGACGTCACCGGCTTCCACCAAATGCGCCGACGCCACACGGGACGGATGCGGAGCGGCCGTGCCGGTCCCGATCGTGGTCAGTTTCATGAGAGGCGGTCAGCGACCGCGGAAAACGATGCGGCGCACCGTTGGCGCGCCATTGTTGGCGCGGAAGCGCGCGAGGAACACTCCGGGAGCGACGGTTCGGCCATCGGCCGCGGTACCGTCCCACACGAACCGGTTGTCGCAATTGCTCGACGTTCCCGGGGCGCCACGTCCATATCGACCGGCCGGAAACTGTTCGACCCCATCGATCCCCGGCACAATGCGCTTCACGAGATTGCCCCGCAGGTCGAGCACGTCGAGCGAGATCCGCGCGCCGTCTTCACCCACGTCGAACCAGAAGCACGTCGCAAAGCTCTCCGGGGACGGGAACGGGTTGGGGAAGTTCTGATACAGCAGATTGGTGGTCGGCAGCAGCGGATCGGTGATGACGAACGTTCCCGCGCTGAACCTTCGCGACGATTCCCCGCTGGGGAGATAGGCGCGTACGTTCCAACCGTAGGAGGCGCTCGCCTGCAGGTCCACCACCGGGCGCCAGGTGGTGTCGCGCAAGCCGGACACCGCCACTTCGGGACGGCCGCCAAGCGTGACTTCCACGTCGTACCGCCATGGACCCAACGACGCGAGCACGGGCGCGCCGCTCCAAACCAGTTCGGGGCGCCTGATGTCGAAGCCGTCGCCGGTCGGCGAATTGGGCCGGATCAGTCGCAACCAGGCGGGGACGGTCTTGGGGCCAACCGTGGGCGACGAGAACAACGGCCCTGCAAAGGCGCGCACCCGGGCACGCGCGTACAGCTGCGCTTCGCTCTGGAGCGGGCGGGTAAGCTGCACGGCGAACACGCTGTCCGTCTTCGTAAACGCACTGTCGAAGACCACCTGCGTGAAATCAGGCGTGGACGACAATTGCACGTTCACCAGCAACGGACGATCCGGACCGAGGCCCGCCGTCCGCACGGTGAACAACGGCGTAATGGACGAGAACGTCGTCCCCGCCGTGACCTCGAGCGCGACGGTCTGAGCGGCCAGACCGGCCGGTATCGCCAGAGCGAGCCCGGCGAAGAGCAGGCCGAGCACGCCCCGCCGTCGGCGTCGCATCACGCCGGCGACGGTTCCGCTTCCGACGCGTCGTCGGCCGGACTGATGTCCGGACTCGCCGGCGGCGCTCCCGCTTCGTCGTCGACGGACGGGCCGTTCCGCAGGCGCACGCTCACGATGCTGGACACACCAGGCTCCTGCATCGTGACACCGTACACCGCGTCGGCTGCTTCCGACGTCGTGCGCGGGTTGTGCGTGAT
>JAIXTI010000267.1 GCA_027484025.1 bacterium | reverse complement strand
GCCACTGGTTTGCCGATCCTGACCGATGTGCACGAAGCGTCGCAGTGTGCGCTCGCGGCACAGGTCGTCGATGTGTTGCAGATCCCGGCGTTTCTCTGCCGCCAGACGGATCTCCTGCTCGCCGCTGGCGCCACGGGGAAGGCCGTGAACGTCAAGAAGGGACAATGGATGCATCCCGAAGGCATGCGCGGTGCGGTGCGAAAGGTCGAAGCCGGCGCGGCACTCGGCGGCAAGGAAGTCGGCGCCTTGGCGGTCACCGAACGCGGGACGTTCTTCGGCTATGGCGACCTCGTCGTCGATATGCGGGCGTTTGCGCGCATGCGGGAGTCGTGCGGTGTGCCGGTCATCTTCGATGCGACGCACAGCGTGCAGCAACCAGGGAAGGGGCAGGGCGGCGCCAGTGGTGGAGCGCGCGAGTTCATCCCGCCCCTTACGTATGCGGCCATCGCGGCAGGGGCGCAGGGATTGTTTCTCGAAACACACCCCTCGCCGGAGACGGCCCCGAGCGATGGCCCCAACATGATTCAACTCGACGCGCTCCCCGACTTGGTGCGGCGTGCCGTGGATATCTGGGATCGGGTCACACGGTGATGTCCTCGATGGACCGGCTGCCGCCGGTCATGGTGCATGCGCCACGCATCGAACCTGCACTGGCGAAGCGCATCAAGCTTGTCGGCTTCGATGTCGACGGTGTGCTCACCGATGGCGGCCTGTACCTCGGCAGTGCACAGCACGCGGGCGGTCCCGTGCCGTTCGAACTCAAACGGTACGATGTGCAGGATGGGCTCGGCATGGCCATGCTGCGCGAGTGTGGCCTCAAGGTCGCGATCATCACGGGCCGGGTGTCGGAGAGCGTGGCGACCCGTGCGCGTGAGCTGCGCGTGGACGCCTGCATCCAGGATCCCAAGGCGCGAAAGCTCCCCGCGCTCAAGCGCTTGTGCGAGTCGCTTGGTATTTCCCTCGACGAGGTCGCATTCGTCGGAGACGATCTGCCTGACATTGCAGTGTTGCGTGCGGTAGGCTTGCCGGTGGCGGTAGGTAATTGCACCGCCGAAGCCGCGCGCGCCTCGCATCTGCAGCTCTCGGCGCGCGGCGGGTTTGGCGCCGTTCGCGAATTCTGTGAACTGTTGCTCACCGCCCGTGATCAGTGGACCGATGCCGTCGAGCGGTATGTGCACAGTCGCAGCGTCGATGATGTCGCCGTCGCGACGGAGATACCGCAGTGAGGGCGCCCATGCAGGCATCACGCGAGCTCAGCCGCGATCTCTCCGATACCGCGCTCATCGTTGAGAGAGGGCGTCGTGTCCTCGCGCTCGAAGCGGAAGCGCTGCGCGCCGGTGAAGCGGCGCTTGGCGAGGCGTTCGCCGATGCGGTACGCCTCCTGGCTACGTGCACCGGTCGCGTGATCGTCGCCGGCGTCGGAAAGTCTGGCTTGGTTGGGCGCAAGATGGCGGCCACGTTCACCTCGACGGGCACGCCGGCCATGTTTCTCCATCCGGTGGAGAGCGTGCACGGCGATCTCGGCATTGTCGGCCCCGACGATGTGGCCATTCTGATTTCGAAAAGTGGCGAGAGCGACGAACTGCTGGGCCTCATCGAGGCACTGGCCCGTATGGGCGTAAAGCGTATCGCGATGACCGCGGTTGCAACGTCCCGGCTGGCACGGCTATCCGATGTCACGCTGGATCTCCTGGTGAAGGAGGAAGCGTGCCCGCACGATCTGGCACCGACGACGAGCACCACCGTGACCATGGCGCTCGGCGATGCGCTGGCGGTGGCTGTGTTGCAAGCGAAGGGATTTCAGGCGCACGATTTTGCCCGGTTGCACCCGGGCGGGGCGCTTGGACGCCGGTTACTCACGCGCGTGTCCGATGTCATGGTCACCGCGCCACTGCCGATTCTCGACCCGACGGCGACCATGCGCGAAGCGGTCGTCCTGCTCGCGGAACGGCGCGGCATTGCCATTGTCGTGGAACAGGATCGGGTTTCCGGGGTCGTCACCGCTGGAGATCTCACGCGCCTGCTGGAGCGCCAACACGACGTATTGTCGGTACCGGTGGCGTCGGTCATGACGACGTCGCCGCGCACCGCTGAAGACCACGAATTGGGGAGTGCCGTAGTGCACCGCATGGAAACGTTTGGAATCATGGCCATGCCAGTCGTCGATGCGGCGAAGCGCCTTGTCGGCGTTGTGCATCTGCACGACCTCATGCGCGCCGGAGCCGTATGACCGGGCTCTTCATGCGCGTCATTGGGGGATGTGCGGCCGTGGTGCTCCTCACCGCCGCGGGATGTCCCAAGAAGAAAGCGGCCGCCCCCAAGCGTGCGCAGACGAGCGCCATGCCCGACTCCGCCGATCAGATGGGGTTCGGGGTTCGCCACGTGCTCACCAACAAGGGGGTGAGCAATGGCGAGTTGCTCGCCGATACCGCCTTCATCTACGAAGACGGGACCCGACTCGAGATGCGCCGCGTCAACATGACGTTCTTCACGTCACAAGGCCTCAAGGACGGCGTGCTCACCTCGAAGGCGGGCACGTACAATTCGCGGCTCCAGCGATTGGAGGCGCGCGGTGACGTCGTCGTCGTGCGGGAAGACGGAAAGCGATTCACCTCGCAGCAGTTGGTCTTCGATCAGATTCGCAACCAGTTCTTCTCGGATTCCGCCTTTGTGCTGAACGAGCCGACCCGGCAACTCTCGGGGATTGGGTTCGAGTCGGACCCGAAGCTGAACAATTTCAAATGCCTGAAGACGTGTAAGGGCATTGCTCCTGTGCAGGTGCCCGCCCGTTGAAAAAGGCGCGGGGAGGGCTGAACGCGCGTCGACAGCGCGGCGGTGTCCTGTGGGCGGTCGCCGTGGCGACGACGCTCGCCAGTTGCCGCGGCGGCAATCGTGTGCCGCGCCCAGCGACGCCGGCGCCGGCGGTGGAGCAAGGGCGACGCGACAGCGCCAAGGTCGCCGCCCCGGATAGTGCCAGTAAGCCCGCCCCAAAGCCGGATTCTACGGCGCGTGTGGCCGGCGCCGATTCCGTCGCGGCGCGTGCGGACACTACTCCGGTAAAGAGCGCGGACAAGCGGGCGGCGGCCAAAAAACCGGCAGCGACCAAACCATGCGTGATGGACTTCTCCGAATCACCACCGGAGACGCGACTGCTGTACAGTCGTATGTCCGATGGTATTTCGAATACCTTCATCGGCGGTGGATTTGTTGGACATTGCCAAGGCGAAAACAATCGCTTGCGGGCTGACAGTGCCGAACAGTTCCAGGCGCCCGGCATCGTGAATCTGTACGGCAATGTCGTCTACGAAGAGCCGAACAAGGTGCAGATCACGGCGACGCACGCCACGTACTTTACGCGCGAGGGCAGACTGTACGCCGACGGTAATGTCGTGGCGACGCAGCTCTCGTCTGGCAGTTCGTTCATCGGACCCAGCATCGAGTATTTCCGCAGCACACCGGAACGTCCGCTCTCGCGGCTGATTGCGCCGTCTCGCTCCACGGCGAGGTTGGTGGAGAAAGACAGTTCCGGTCGTGCGCAGGCGCCGACGGTCGTGACCGCCAACCGATTCGAGGATGCGGGCGATTCGTTGCTCATGGCATGGGGCGACGTGCAGATCGATCGAGAGAAGATCAACGCGCGGTCCGACTCGGCCGCCTTCGACAAGATCTCTGAGCGCTCACGACTCGTGCGTAGCGCCAAGATCGTGAACAATGACACCGCGCAGCAGTTCACGCTGGTCGGCGATACGATCGACCTGTTCAGCACGGATCGAAAGCTCAATCGGGTGGTGGCGCGGCATAAGGGCGTCGCCACGAGCGACGACCTCGTGCTGACGGCCGAGACGATTGATGTCCGGCTCAAGGATCAGCAGCTCGAACAGGCGTTTGCGTTCGGGGCAGGTCGAGCGAAAGCCACCACGCCGCAACAGGACGTGACGGCCGATTCGATGAGTATTCGCCTGGCGGACAAGCAGTTGCGCGAAGTCCGTGCGATCGGAGACGCGACGGCGGCGGGGACGCCAGACAGCCTCAAGATGCGCACGAAAGACAAGGACTTGCTGCGTGGCGACAGCATTCTGGCGTTCTTCGACAGCACGTCGGTGACGGTTACCGCGCCTGCGGCCCCCGGACGGCCGGATTCCAGCAGCGCTCGGGTCAAGGAGATCCGCGCCCTCGGCAACGCCAGCTCGCTGTTCCATTTCGCCAATGCCAAGGGGATCACGACCCCACCGTCGATCAACTATGTGCGGGGCGTTCGCATCTTCGTGCATTTCGACTCGGGGACCGTGCAGGATGTCCGGGTCGATTCGGCCGCCTCGGGTGTGTTTCTCGAAGCCGCTCCGGACAGTCTATCTGACACGACGGCCGGCAAGCCAAAGGGTGGAACGGGGCAAGGGGGCGCTCGTCCAGCCGCTCCCCCCCGTGGCCAGCCTCAACAGCCGCCCAAGCGACCACCGGGAACCGTTCCGCCCGCTAACGAACCCGCCGCTTCTTCTTCGCCCTTCGACATCCGTCGCCGTCCATGAACGACTCGCCTGAACCGCGTTCGACCGCCGCAGCCAGCGACATCATGTCGCTGATGGAGCATGCTGTGCACGGCGACCGTTCGCTGGCCATCGTCATGGGTGCCATCATAGACGGCGCCGATATGACGGGCGCCGTCCCCATGCACGCGGTGACGCGCCGCTTTATCGAGCAGCACCGCGACGGCCGAACGCTCGCCCCGAACGACGTGAGCAGCCATCTCACGGCGGCACTGCTGCCGCGGCTGGCTGCGAGTGGCATTCTCGAACCGTTCGCCAACGGGGAGGTCGAACCGGGCACGGTCATTCGCGTAATGCCCGCGGTGTGGGAGGCCGTGCAACCCCGTCGTGCCGATCTGGCACGCGCGATGCTCGTGACCGGCGAACATGCCGCCACGCCAACACCCAGTGCGCGTGCGGCGGTCGCCGACGACGCCTCGGTGCTGAGCGCCACGGGACTGGTGAAGGTGTATCGCAACCGTCGGGTGGTGAATGACGTCGCGCTGCGAGTGGCGCAGGGGGAAATCGTCGGATTGCTTGGCCCGAACGGCGCAGGCAAGACCACGACCTTCTACATGCTGGTTGGTCTCATCGCGCCGCAAACAGGGAAGATTTCCCTCGACGGCACCGATATCACCAACATGCCCATGTACGAGCGGGCGCGAAAAGGGATCGGCTATCTCTCGCAGGAACCGTCGATCTTCCGTAAGTTGACCGTCGAGCAGAATATCCTGGCTATCCTCGAAACGCTTGATCTGTCGGCGTCCGAGCGAAAAGAGCGCCTCGAGACGTTGCTCGACGAGCTCAGCATCAAGCACTTGCGCAACAGTCGCGCGTATCAGCTTTCCGGGGGTGAGCGTCGCCGCCTGGAGATCACGCGGGCACTGGTCACGCAGCCCAAGTTCATGATGCTCGACGAACCCTTTGCCGGTGTCGATCCCATCGCGGTGCACGACATTCAGCAAATTGTGGCAGGACTCCGCCATCGTGGCATAGGTGTCCTCATCAGCGACCACAACGTCGAACAGACCCTCGACATCGTGGACCGCGCGTACATCATGTACGATGGCGTCGTCAAAGTCTCCGGTACAGTTCGTGAACTTGTCTTCGATGACACTGTAGCGGAGATCTACCTCGGTCCGACGTTGTCGGCCCGACTCCGCGAGCGCTTCGCGGAAGCTGATGAGGGAGTGCGGGCCTGATGAAGACCGGACTGCAACAAAACGCGGGACTGCGGCAGGAGCTCAAGGTCAATCCACGCCTGTATCAGGCGATGGATCTGCTGTATATGCCCCTGCTCGACTTGCAGCAGCACTTGAAACAGGAGTTGCTCACTAATCCGTTTCTCGAGCTCGTCGAGCCCGAGGACGAGGATGATGATTCGTCCGACGCCGAAGAAGCGACAGCTGAGGCGCAGGATCTGGCGGAGCCGGAAACGACGGCCGAAGCAGAGCCGGAAAAGACCGGCGACGATGAGGTCGACTGGGAAGCGGTGCTCCTGGACGGCTTCGAAACGGGCGGACAGCGCGAGGAGCACGAACAGCGTGAATGGTACGAACCGGTCACGGTCGCAACCAAAGATCTGTCCGACCACCTCACCGAGCAGCTGTCGCTTATCGAACTCACGCCTCGGCAGGCGTTCCTGGCCGACGAGTTCGTTGGCAACATCAACGACGACGGCTACCTCGCCTGTCCGCTGGAGGAGATCCAGCGTGGCGTCAACGAACTGCTCGAACGTGAAGCCGAAGAGCGCGACATCGACGCCGACGTACCGGGCTTCTCCGATGCCGAAATGCTCGCGATGCTGCAGATCGTCCAGGACCTCGATCCGCCGGGCGTTGGCGCGCGCGACCTTCGCGAGTGTCTGCTGCTGCAACTCCGGTCGGCCGGGCAGCGCGAGTCGCTCGCCTACCGGCTCGTCGAGGACGCGTTCGAAGAGCTCATCGCGCACCGCTGGAGCGAGCTTTCAAAGCGCTTCGGTATCAGTGCGCAGGACGTGCAAGGGGCGGCCGATGAGATCGCCAAGCTCGACCCCAAGCCCGGGCTTCGCTACAGCGCCGGCAGCGACAACTATATCATTCCCGACCTCGTCGTCGACAAGATCGACAACGCGTATCACATCTTTCTGAACGATGGCAATCTGCCGCGCCTCAAGCTGTCGCGCGCGTATCAGGACATTGCCCGTGACAAGAAGAAGTACGATACCGAGAGCAAGGACTTCATTGCGAGCAAGCTGAACTCCGCCAACTGGATGATTCAGGCCATCGAGCAGCGTCGTCAGACGATGCTCAAGGTGATGCATTACATCGTCGATCGGCAGAAGGATTTCTTCGAGCGCGGCGTGCAGGCCCTCAAGCCGCTCACATTGCGCGAAGTCGCCGAAGCGGTGGGCATGCACGAAAGCACCGTCAGCCGCGTCACGAACGAGAAGTTCGTGCAGACGCCGCGCGGGGTACTGCCGCTCAAGTTCTTCTTCTCGTCTGGCTTGTCGACCGCCGACGGCGACGATGTGTCGGCGCGCGGCATCAAGGATCAGATCGAAAAGCTGGTGGCCGGCGAGGATCCCAAGAATCCGCTGACCGACCAGGCGATCGTCGAGATCCTGCAGCAAACCGGGGTACAGATTGCGCGACGGACCGTCGCCAAGTACCGTGACCAGTTAGGCGTGCTGCCGGCGCGCATGCGGAAACGCGTGTAAGCCCGGTTGCACCTGCGCCCTGACCCCTCTCCTCGACGCATGGCTGTCAGTACCCGACCCGCTCGCACCACGCCACGACTGGCCAACCGCCCGGTCGTGGACGTCAGTGTGCTCGTTCCAGCCAAAGACGAAGCAGGGAATCTGCCCCTGTTTCTCGAGCTGTGCGAGGAGATGCTGCGGGCGCAGACCGCCAGCTATGAAGTCGTGGTGGTCGACGATGGCTCGACCGACGGAAGTTGGGCCTTGCTGGAGACGCTCCGCGAGCGCTTTGCATTCCTCCAGCCCGTCCGCCATCGGGCGCAGCGCGGGATCGCCGAAGCACTGCGCACTGGCTACCTGCACTCGCGCGGTCAGGTCCTGGTGTTCTACCCGGCCGACCTGCAGTTCAAGCCGGAAGACATTCCGAGTCTCGTCGGCCCCATTCTCGCCGGCGACTCCGATATGGTCACCGGCTACAAGCAAGGGAAGTACGAGAAGGCGTTCGTCTCCGGCATTTACAACAAGCTGAGTCGCACGCTCTTTCACGTGCCGGTACGTGACCTCAACAACGTGAAGGCCTACCGCCGCGATATCATGGCGGCGCTTCCCATGCGCCCCGATTTCCATCGCTACATGATCGTGATGGCGGCGGCGCAGGGGTTTACGGTCACCGAAGTTCCCATTCCGTTGTATCCGCGGCATTCCGGAAAGTCCAAGTTCGGCTTGTCGCGCATTCCCATCGGCGTGCTCGACATGCTCGCCGTCTGGTTCGAGTTGCGATTCGGGCAGAAACCGCTGCTGGCCTTCGGCATGCTCGGCGTGGCGCTCTTTGCGGTCGGCGTGTTGTCGGGTGTGGGCGCACTCGGCTGGCTGCTGATCTCCGGGCAGGGACAGCGCTGGGCGTGGACCGTCATTCAGACCTGCCTGATGCTCGGCTCCATCTTCTTCGCCACCGGCCTGTTGGGCGAACAGATTGCCCAGCAGCGCTCTGAAGTGCGAGAGATGCGCCGTGAACTCGACGATCTCGCCACCAGTCAGTGGGAACGGGACGAGCGTGGTGCGGCGCGCGTTGACGCGCGCGACGACAGCTGATTCCCACGCACACCGATAACGGCATGCGTCGCGCACCGCGCGTGCTGTTCGTAACGCACAACGTCCCGCGCTTCGATGGCGACGCGGCCGGGTCGTTCGTCCTTCGCCTGGCGGTCGGTCTTCAGGCACTCGGCGCACGCGTACATGTCATTGCGCCGGGCGCTGCAGGCCTTTCTGCCACCTCGACCCTCGAGGGCGTTCCCATCGAGCGGGTGCGGTACGCGAGCGACGATCGCATGACGCTCGCCTACACCGGCAACATGGCGGAGACGGTACGCGGCTCATGGAGTGGTCGCGTTGCGCTTCTGCAACTGCTGTTCGCCACGCGCCGGGCCGTACGCCGCGCCCTTGCCGGTGCGCAGCGGGACGGCGATCCGTTCGACATCGTGCACATCCATTGGTGGTTCCCGTCGGGCCTCGCCTTGTGGAAGCTCTTCGGGCGCAACGATCCCGCGCGCGTTGTCACCATGCACGGCTCAGACGTGCGATTGGCGGCACACACAAAGCCAGCGCATCCGATCATGCGCGCCGTACTCGGCGAGGCCGCCGCTTGCACAGCGGTCTCATCGTGGTTGGCCACTACCTCTCGCGCCATCGTACCCGCGTGTGAGATCGCCGTAGCCCCGATGCCGATCGACGATCGCCTCTTTGACGCCACGACGAACGCTGCCGATCGTCGCGACCTGCTGTTCGTCGGTCGTCTCAATGCGCAAAAGGGGCTCGCGGATCTGCTCGCCGCCTTGGCGACACCGCCGCTCGCGGACACGACGCTGCATGTGGTGGGCGATGGCCCCGATCGCGCGGCGCTCGAGCAGCAGGCGCATGGTGCACGCATCTCGCAACGCGTTGTGTGGCACGGTGCACTTCCGCAACAGGCACTCGCACCGCTGTATGCGCGCGCCCGAGCCGTCGTTGTTCCATCGCGCGGTGAAGGACTCGGACTGGTGGCAGTCGAAGCCCAACTCTGCGGAACCCCCGTGGTCGCATATGCCGATGGTGGGTTGCTCGATGTCGTTCGCCCGGAACATGGCGGAACGCTCGTCGAACCCGGCGACGTCAGCGCGCTCGCAACCGCTATCGCGCTCGTCATTGCGACAGACAGCAGCGTTGAACAACGCGGGACCGCCGCCCGCCGTGAAGTGATGGCGCGTTTTACCCCGCGTGCGGTCGCCGAACGATACCTCGGCATCTATGCCGACGCGGGCGATCCGGCTTCGGCTGGCGATCGCTGATGAGCGTGATGAAACTCCTTCGTTCGCCAGCGGTCCGCTGGCTGTTGCTGGCGGCGACCTTCGGCTACATCGCCGTGGCGCTCAATAGCCAGTGGGATGAGGTCAGCGCGGCGGCGAGCGCCCTGCGTGTACACTGGGGATACATCGCGCTCGCGAGCGCCGTCGTGCTGGGAACCTACGGTATGCTCATTCAGAGTTGGCGCATGTTGCTGGCCGGATGGGGAGGGGAGCTCAGCTATCCTACCGCGATACGAATTTGGACCGTCGCCAACCTCGGGCGGTATCTCCCCGGGAAGGTCTGGTCCATCGGGGCCTTGGGCGTCCTCGCGTCTCGCGAAGGCGTCTCCGGAATCGCCGCGGCAGGCGCCGGCATCCTCGGCACGTTGCTGAACATCGGCGCTGGATTTGCTGTGGCCGTGATCGCCGGCGCAGAGGGGGTCGACCGCATCTATCCCGGCCTGCGCTCATTCGCGCTGATTGGAACGCTCGCGTTCGTCGTGGGTGTCGCGGTGCTGCCGGCACTCCTGCCCGCCATCCTTGACCGCTACGCCCGTTGGCGGGGGGGGGTGGTCGCCGAGCAGCATTTGTCCCGCCGGACCGTGTGGATTGCTGCGCTGATCAATGCAACGTCTTGGATAGGGTATGGTCTCGCGTTCGCCCTGTTCGCGAGGGGGGTGCTACCGCACCTCACCATCAGCCCGGCCGTGTTCATCGCGGCATACGCGGCGTCCTACCTCGTAGGGTTCCTCGCGCTGTTTTCGCCAGGCGGATTCGGCGTCCGCGAACTCGCACTTACCGCCATCCTCGTGGCGCTCGGCGCGGCGGGTCGCGGCGACGCGGTTCTACTTGGCGCCACCTCGCGCGTGTGGCTCACCGTGCTCGAAGTGCTGCCAGGGCTGATCGGTCTGCTCGTCATGCCGCGCGGCCAACGGGCGAGCCTCGGGCAGTCGGCGTGAAGCCGACGCCGGTCGAGCCTCCACCAGAGTTACCGGCCAGCGGGGCGCCTCTTGTGCCGTCGAGGAATCGCTGGCTGGCGATTGCCGTATGCGCGGTGACCACGATGCTGGTGGGGTGGCCCGCGCTCACCGGCGGGTTTCTGGTCAACCCGAACTCCGATCAGTACCTCGCGGGATACGCGTTCAGAGAATTCGCCGCGCAGTCACTGCGGAGCGGGCAGGGGTTTCCCCAGTGGAACCCGTATCAGTTTGGAGGAATGCCGTTCGTCGCCGCCATGCACGGCGACATTTTCTATCCCACGTTTCTGCTGCGGCTCGTGTTGCCCACCGACGTCGCCATGACTTGGGGATTCATCCTCCATCTCTGGCTCGCCGGGCTCTTCACGATTGGCTTCCTCCGTGCAGTAGGCGTACGGTTTCACGCGAGCCTTGTAGGCGGCGTCGCGTACCTCCTGAGCGGGGCAGTGGCTTCGTACGCCTCGCCCGGACACGACGGAAAGCTGTTCGTCAGTGCGCTCTTGCCCGCCGCCCTTTGGGCGATCGTACGCGGCGTTCGCGACGGCCGCGCGAGGGCCTGGGCGGCCTTGGCGTTCGTGACGGGACTCGCGGTGCTTTCACCGCACCCGCAGCTCCTGCAGTATCTGCTCCTCACCAGCGGCGCCTTCGCACTGTGGTTGCTGTGGCGCCCGTCGTCGGTGGTAGCCGATGACGGGCCCGTTCCAGCATCTCCCAACCGCTGGAAGCGCATCGCTCCGGCGTTTGCCGCGGTGTGCCTCGGCGGGCTTATTGGTGCCGTTCAATATCTGCCGGTGCTCGAGTATGTGGCGTGGTCGCCGCGAAACGGCGGGAAAGGCTACGAGTACGCGACCTCGTTTTCGTTGCCGCCGGAAGAGCTGCTCAATTTGTATTTGCCGCAGTTCTCCGGGATGCTCGATCGTTATTGGGGGCGAAACGGTATTCACCTGCACAGCGAATACCTCGGCGCGAGCGCTTTGGTGTTGGCGGCGTTTTCCTTCGGCGGAGGCCTCACCAACCGTCACCGCAGTCACGCGTGGTTTTGGCTGGTCACATTTATCATCTCTCTACTTTGGGCGCTTGGGGGGGCCACACCATTCTACCAGTTGGTGTACGCCATCATCCCCGGCACGAAGTACTTTCGAGCACCGAGCACAATTCTGTACATCAGTGCGTTTTCCACGTCGGTGCTGGCGGCTTTCGGCGTCGAGCGCTTGTTGAGTGGGAAAAGTTCTATGCGATTCGCCCTCGCCTGTGCGGGCGGCGCCGCTCTCACCGTGCTGCTCGCCATGGGCGGAGCATTCACGAACTTCGCGCTGTCGCTCACGGGCGGGCTGCGCAGCGATATGGTCAACGGCAACGCGCCGTACGTGATCGCTGGCGCATGGCGTTCGGCGCTGTTTGTCTGGGCGACGTCGGCCGTTCTCGTCCTGGTGGCCCGACGTGCGCTGGCGAGTCGCCTGGTCGGGTGGGCACTCCTGGGGATCGTGTCGTTCGACCTTTGGACGGTGGTGCGGACCTACTGGCGTTTTTCACCGCCTGCCGCGTCGTTGTATGCCGATGATGAGATCGTTCGCTATCTGCAACGCGTCCGTGAACCCGCCCGCATCATTGCGTTGCCACTTGGCGACGACGTGGCGTCACACGACCCGTTCATGCTGGGCAGTGCCCCCATGATTCACGGCATTCGCAATGTGCTCGGGTATCATGGCAACGAGCTCGGCCGGTACCAGCAGCTGTACGGAAAGTCGGACGGCTTTCAGTCGGTGGCCAACCCGAACTTCTGGGCACTCACGAACGCGCGCTTCTTTGTCACGAATGCGCCGGGGTTGCCGTTCCAAGGCGTTCGGCTGGTCGCCGGCCCCGTCCGGAATGCCGCCGGTACCATGTCGTACCTCTACGAACTTCCGGGGCAACACCCCTTTGCCTGGGTGGCCCCCATGAAAGTGCAGCTCGCGGACGCGTCGACACGAGCGACCGTGCTCAACCCACTCTTCGATGTGCGCCGGGTCGCTATCTTTGACAGCACGGCCCGGATCGAGTCACAGCCCGTGAACTCCCCGATGCCGCCCCCAGTGCCATTTGGGGTCCGGATCGACAAGTATGCACCTGGCTCTATCGACCTCGAATTGCAGGGCCCGGCACCTGCCGGCAGTGCGCTCGTCGTCGCCGAAAACTACTATCCCGGCTGGACCGCCATCGTGGACGGACAATCCGTCCCGACCGCCCGTGCCGATTTCACCCTGATCGGAGTTGAACTGCCGACGGGCGCCCGCAAGGTGCGCCTCCGTTTTGCCAGCGCGCCCTATGAGACCGGTAAGCTGCTCACAATCCTCGCGCTTGGCGCGACGGCACTGTGGGCGGTACTCGGGTGGGCGCAGGACCGTCGACAGCCCGTACCATGATGACACGGATGAAAACCCCGGCTCGCGGCTCACTCGCACAGGGCGAGCGCGGCGTCGTGATTGTGCCAACGTACAACGAGAGCGAGAACATTACGCGTATCGTGCCGCAGATCCTCGCGCAGGATCCGCGGCTGGACGTGCTGGTGGTGGACGACAATTCGCCAGATGGCACGGGCCGCCTCGTCGATGCGATGGCCGCCGACGAGCCACGCGTGCATGCCTTGCACCGGGCAGGGAAGGAGGGACTGGGGCGCGCCTATTTGGCCGGGTTCAAGTGGGCGCTGGAGCGTGACTATGCGTTCATCTTCGAAATGGACGCAGACTTTTCGCACGATCCTGCGCACCTGCCGGAGTTTCTGGCGGCAGTAAAGGACGCCGACATGGTCCTCGGCTCGCGCTATCGTGACGGCAAAGTCACGGTGGTCAATTGGCCAATGACGCGGCTCATGTTGTCCTATGGCGCGAACATCTATGCGCGTGCCATTACAGGACTTCACCTCGGTGACGCGACGGGCGGCTTCAAGTGTTTCCGGCGCCATGTGCTCGAAGCCATTCCGCTCGATCAGGTCCGCTCGAACGGCTACGCGTTCCAGATCGAGATGAGTTTCCGGGCCTGGAAGCGTGGATTCCGCATCGCGGAGATCCCCATTGTCTTCCATGATCGTACCGAAGGCGAATCCAAGATGTCGAAGCGGATTGTCCGCGAGGCGATCTGGATGGTCTGGCGCCTACGGTGGTGGGGCCTCACGGGGCGCTACTAACGTGACGGCCGATCTGACTGGCGATTTGCGGGGACTCCCATTTGCCAAGATGACGGGGTCGGGGAATGATTTTGTGTTCTTCGACGGACGTGCGGTATCCATCGACCTTGTGACATCACCTGAGGCGATACAGCGTATCTGCAACAGGTACAATGGTATAGGCGCAGACGGCGTGGTTGCACTCGAAGCGCTGGCTGGCGATGCCGACGTACGCATCCACTACTTCAACAGCGACGGTACCGCCGCTGATCTGTGCGGAAATGCCACGCTGTGCTCGACCGCACTCGCGGCGGAAATCGGCATGGCCATGCCATCCGGCATGCGCCTGACGACCGGCGCCGGTCTCATCACGAGTCGTTTGAACGACCTGCCGGAGATCGACTTTCAGCCGGTACGCGAGATCCACGACGCGCTTCCCATAGCGCTCGACGGTGGCGAACAGCGCGTCGGCTTCGCGGTTGCAGGCATCCCGCACCTGGTGCTGTTGACGAACGACGCGGAGTCGGTGGACTTGAACACCCGGGGACCGGTGCTCCGCTGGCACCCGGAGACGGGCGCGAAGGGGGCCAATGTGAACTGGGTCTCGGCGCTGCCGGACGGCCGCTGGCGGTACCGGACCTTCGAGCGCGGCGTGGAGGGGGAAACCCTCGCGTGCGGCACTGGGGCCGTTGCGACGGCCGTTTTGCTGGCGGAGTGGGGGCTCGTCTCCGGAGACACCGTGACGATTCTGACGAGCTCAGGCCGCGATGTCACGGTCTTCCTCAGGCCACGCGTGGAGTCGGCCGGCGGTCCCCGAGAGTACTCGCCGACGCTTCGTGGCGAAGGACGCGTGGTTTTTCGCGGGACGATCGAGACGTTGTGATGCGGGGCTAACGCCCCGGATGTACGCGGCGGCGCCGAGGGTTTGGCGCCGCTTTCGCGTTACCATATGTGGAAGGCGCGAGCTGGTATGGGGTTGGGTTGTGCGCCGGCAATGACCGATCAGGCTTCATCACATGAGCGACGGCCCCATCCCGAATCGCCGACGCGTTGGAGCGAGGAAAACCGCGAAAAGCCATGTGGACAGGTGGACAGAGTTGGTTTTCGTGAGCTGCGTGCGCCTACACGGTAGAGCTCGCCATACGTAAACCATTGTACTGCAATCGATTGCAGCGCATTCCCACAGAAACCGTGGATATCCACGTCGACTTTTCCCACAGTTATCCACCATCATAGGTTTACATAACATGTATTATGCGCATATATTCCGGCGCGGAACTGCCGATCACTGTCTCTAGAATGGCCCGATACCGTCAGCTTAACTGGCGCATTCCCAATGCCCTACCACCACCGAGACCAAGCCCAGGACAAACGCCGGCACAAAACAAAATGGGCGGACAACCGTGTGGTCGTCCGCCCGCGCTTTCCCTAATTGCCGATTACTTCTTGGCCGCGATTTCGCCGAGCCGAACGTTGGCTTCCTGCGAGATGGACTCGCCCTCGAGCTTTGCCAGCTCTTCCCAAATCTTGGCCGCATCGGCCGGCTTACCGGCCGACATCAGGCTCCGAGCCTGGCTTGCCTGAAAGTTGTACTTGTCAGCCTTGAACGTGGCGGCCGCGGCCGCCTTCGCAAAATGTTCGGCGGCCTTGGTCATGTCCTGCTTCTGCTCGTACCCGGCCGCGATGAGCGACTCGAGGCTCGCCTTGAAGTCGGACGACGCGCTCCCCAGCGCCTTCTCGAGGACCTTGATCCCTTCGTCAGCCTTGTTCTGCTCGAAGAGCACCTGGGCGAGAAGAATGGACGCCTGCTGTCCCGACGCGGTGCTGCCGTAACGCGTGGCCACTTGCTGCAGCGCCTTCTGGGCTTCGGGAAGCTTCCCCTGCACATACGGCGTCTGCGCTTCGTACAGCGCCGCCGACGCCTTCTCGCGGGTCGACGCCGCCGAACTCCGGTACACGAACACGGCCGCTGCCGCCACGGCAATGCCGCCGACCGCCAGGAGAATCGGCTTGCTGTTCACCTGGAACCAGCTCGCCACCGACTCAATGGGATCGTCGCTCAAGGAGGCCGAAGAGCCAGCCGCGGAAACGGGGTTGCGTGTCGACTGCGCCATGCGATTGCCTGCGTAAAAAAAAAAGAAAAAGGATTTGCGGGTTCAGCCATCAAACATAGTGCATTGGGCCTCGGCAATACACCCGCCGCGTGGCAATGAACTCCCATCTAGTGCCCCCGAGAGGATTCGAACCTCCGACCAACAGTTTAGGAAACTGCTGCTCTATCCAACTGAGCTACGGGGGCGGACCCGCGCGGAGCGCCTCTACCGCGCCCCGCTGTCTACAAAATGAAAATGCCGGCGCCGTTAGACAACCGGGAGGCAAGCGGCGCCCCCAATGGATCAGAACGTCAGGAGCGTGGTCACCGGACAGCCACCTAATTGCTGGCGCCCGTTCAGAAAGCCAAGCTCGACCGGGACGGCCACCCCCACCACCTCGCCGCCAAGTCGCTGGACCAAGCGACAGGTCGCCGCGGCGGTGCCGCCGGTCGCCAGCACGTCGTCGACGACCAGCACCCGGGCCGGCGTGTCGCGTTCTGGGCTCCGTAGCAGGGCGTCTTCGTGGAGCTCGAGTTCGTTGTGTCCATACTCGAGGGCATACGACTCGCGAATCGTCCGCCATGGTAACTTCCCCGGCTTTCGCGCCGGGGCAAACGCGACGTTCAGCTCGAGCGCCATGGATACACCGAAGAGAAACCCGCGACTTTCTACCGCCACCACGTGGGTGATGCCAACGCCGACGTAGGGAGCCACCAGCGCCGCGATTACCTCACGCAGCAGAACCGGATCGGCAAGGACCGGCGTGATGTCCTTGAACAGAATGCCAGGTGTGGGAAAGTCCGGCACGTCGCGCAGTGCGCGCCGAAGACGCGTTTCAAGATCGGGCGAGGTCATTCGGCAACTTACGCGAATCCCGCCAACGTCGCATCGACCGTTCGCACACGACCGTGCGTCGGTCAGTCGTCAGCGGTGCACTGCGAACGGGAATGGAAGCAACACGTCACCGAGCGTCTCTGGGGCCTCACGGACGAGGAGCGTTACCTCGGCACCCGGCGGGCCCATTCGCACGAGCGATTCCAGTTCCTCGAGCGCGTCGGTTCCGCCACTGGCTGCGAGCAACACGTCCCCATTGGGATCATTGCGCACCCAGCCGCGCAGCTCGAGCCGCCTGGCTTCCTCTTTCACGAACCAGCGGAAGCCAACTCCCTGCACCCGTCCGCTTACCCGAAAGCGGCGCGAGGTCCCCTGCTCCATTGTCAGCGGAAACGCACGCCAAGGATTGCCGCCAGTGCGGCGACCAGGGCTGCCGACTCACCCATATGGGGATCGTATCCCGGCAGCGTGAGCTCGCCGGCGCGCACCCGCTGGGCCAAGACCTCAAGGGCCTGTGCCGCCTGCTCTGCTGTCGCGTGGTTCAACGGCGCCGAAGCATCACCGGTATCACTCACCGTTTCTGCCGAGGCCATGGCCTGAAAGACCTGGGCCTCTTCCTGCGCCTTCCGAGCACGTTCCGACCAGAGCTCGCCCTCGGAGATCACTGCTGGCGACGAGAGTGGCGTCTTGCCCGAATGACGGATGGGCATGATGTCCATCATGTCGTCGTCGCTCCATGCCGGAAGCGGCTCGGGCGTGGACGCTTCGGCGAACAACTCCTCGGGGCTCTCGAAACTGTTCACGGCAGAATCGAGCTGCGCGCTCAACTCGCGGAACTGCGCGACCGCGTCATCCAACGGCCAGGCGTCCGACGACGCCGCGGTGGCCTGCGCGTCGATAGCCGGAGACGCGACCTCCTCAGCCTCCAGCATCACGTCGTCGTGCGTTTCGTGTTCGACCGCTTCCACCTCGGCCACCGCAGCCGAAGCTTCCACGACTTCGACAACCTCAAAGAATTCGGCGGCGGCGTCCCTGGACATCTCGATCAATTCCTCAGCCGGCTGCTCGCTGACAAGCGCATTGGCCAAGGGCGTGGGGACGGTCGCCATCGGCACTGCGGGCGTCGACGACAAGAAGGCATCGATCCACGGCAATTCGCCGTCGTCCAGCAGCACGGCCTCCGGGGTGACGGCGGCCGGGACGGAGAACTCCTCGGTGTGCACCAGCTGCGGCTCGATGATCCCCTCGTCTTCCACGGCCGCTTCAGCAGCCGGCGTCGGAATTGTGGGGATATAGAGTGGGGTGCGGATTGCCGCCGTCATGATCGGCGTGGGGCGAAGCGGCTGATAGGGCGGAATTCGCGCAGGAACCTCCATGGCTTGTGCTTGGGAGGCCACTGGCGTCGCCGTCGACTCGACCGCCGCCGGCGGTTCGGGGGCGGCGAAGGCTGCCCGCCACGGCTGCGGGACGAAGGGTCGAACGCCGCCACTCACCGGCAGGGTTTCCCCTTCGGCAACCGAAGCCGGTTCCGCGTACGGCGGCACGGAGAGCCGGGGAACGGGCACATTGGATGGCGCAGGCGAGTGCGAGGCGAAATTCGACATGATTTTCAGGACCGTGG
>JAIXTI010000105.1 GCA_027484025.1 bacterium | reverse complement strand
GCGCCCGATCGCCACGCCCACGATGAGCACCGCCGCCGCCGCGGTGATCTGCCGCGAGAAACGGAGGCCCATTGTCGATTGGCGCGGCGAGACAGCCACCGGCGCCTCTTCCCGACGCGCACGCTGGATGCGCGCCCACATCATGTCGCGCGGGACTTCCACCGACCCATCCAGGTCGTCGGCGGCATCACGGGCGAGCGCGAGCATCCACGGTTCGAGCGGCGCGTCTGGGACGCCGTCGATGGGGGTGTCGTCGGGCGGATGAGGGTGGCTGGTCATGCAGACTCCTTGCCGAGTCGCAAGGCGTTGGTTGGCGCGAACGCCGCCAACGCATTGCGTAACTTCTCGCGGGCTCTGAAGAGCTGCGACTTGCTGGTGCCAATGGCGCACCCCAGCGCGTCGCTGATCTCTTCGTGGGTGAATCCTTCCACGTCATGCATCACGAACACACGGCGGGTGCCTTCGGGGAGCGCAGCAATCGCGGCCTTGAGACGGGTCTTGAGGTCGGGATCGCTGTGCTCAGCGCCGTTGGTCGCCACGGTGGTGGCCTCTTCGAGCGGCGCGGCAAACGCTTCACGGCGTTTGTGGGTGCGCAGTCCGTTGAGGGTGACCGATACGGCGATGGCATGGAGCCAGCTGCCCAGTGCCGCGTCACCGCGGAACTGGTCGAGCCGATTGAACGCCCGCAGGAAGGTGTCCTGCGTCCATTCCTGCGCGAGTTCCGGTCGTCCGCACATCCGGTGGATGAGGCGGTAGATCCGGTCTACGTGACGCTCGTAGAACTGCCGCTCCGCCGCGGGATCACGGGCCCGGAGCCGGGCCAGCAATTCCGCGTCAGTCGGCGGTGCCTCGAGGGTCACCGCGCCGTCGTCGTGTCGGTGCGCATGCATGTGCACCTCAAGGACAACACCGGCGGGCAAAGGGTTGCGTGCGACGTCAGACCGGCTGCGGCCAGCCCCGCCGCCGCCGTGGCGTCAGCGCCGGTACTCGGGGACCTGTTCGCCCTGCGGCACCACAATGGGCTGGGCGGCGCCGGCGCCGAGGCCCTTGGCGGGCTCGCTCATGACGCGGGTGAGGAAGCGCTGCCCTTCGCCAATGCGCTCCACTTCGACCGCCATGCTTTCGATGGACTGGCCCATCTGCTCGAGCCGGTCGGTGACTTCGCGGGGGATGGGCGCAATGACCGTAGCGCCGCGCTTCCAGAGTCGCCGTGAGTAGGCGATCGCGATGGGGAACAGCACGAACAGCGTGAAGACAATCGGGACCGCGACCATGGCTTCCGACGGGCCCGAGCGCTCGGGCGGCGGTGGCGGTTCCACCACGGCCCCGGGCACCGCGGCCGCCTTGGAGACCGCCAGGTCAGCCTGATCGATCTGCTTCTCGAGCGACGAAATGCGCGTGTCCGTCTCCTTGAGCCGCGCCGCCAGCCCATCCCGGTCGGGGGCCGTGATGTCCTCGGCCTTCAGATCCCGCGCGATTTCGTTCCGCTGCTCCTGCAGCCGCTCCAATTGGTCGCGCAATACGTCGCGCTGCGCTTCCATGCCCTTGAGTACCGCAGACGGCGACGCGCCGTCGAGCGCACGGAGCGCCTCGGTCGAGACGAGATTGGGCTCTGGTGTCGACGGCGGTACTGGCGGAGTGGGTTGCATGGGGCGGACCGGTCTTCGAAGGACGACAAACGCAGCGAGCGAAGGCCGGGACGGCCAGGCTGAGTGCTGTACGTTCGGGGGGCCCACGGGTTTCGGCAACCGGGCCCCACGGTCCAACTATAGCCGGACGCTCAGGCGATCAGGAGTCGCGCGTTCTTCCAATGGGCGCGCACGACGCACAGGGCCCCCGCCGCGACCGACAGCACCTCGGCGGCCGGCGTGTGCACGGCCGGCCGCACCACCAGCAACAACAGCAGCCCGACGGCAAACCACAGCGCCGGCTGCCACGAGCGGTGTCGACGGAGCGCGTGCCCCAGACTGAGCACGCCGAGCAGGACCGACGCCCCCAGAAACGTGCGCTCGACCCAGGGCGCGGCGACGCCACCGGCGCCGACGGCACTGAGCGTCCCCATGAGCAGCGCCGTGGCCGCGCAATGCACGGCGCAGACGGTGCTGGTGGCCATGCCGAGGCGATCGAGCCACGGCAGCGGGCGATGGAGCTGGGGGACGACGGCGCTGCACATGCCTATATGATAGTGATTTCTCATCATTTATCAAGGCGACACGAGGGCGGCTCCCATCCCACTTGAACCTCGCTCCGGAATTGACCAGATATAGAGGCTCTCTCAGAAGAGCACCGCCGATTTCGGCGACCCCCACGCGGCTTCGCGCTGCGGTCGGGATCCCATTTATGAACGCGTTCACCGCCGGCAATGGTGGCGCAAGCTGCTGGAGTTACGATGGCTCAGGAAGGCATTCATCCGCCGTACCACCCCGTCGTCTTCAAGGACGCGTCCACTGGTGCTCTGGTGTTGACGCGCTCGACGATGACGAGCGACTCGAAGATCACGCTCGACGACGGCAACACGTATCCGCTGGTCCTGCTCGAAATCACGAGCGATTCGCACCCGTTCTACACGGGCACGCAGCGCCTGATCGACACGCAGGGTCGCGTCGACAAGTTCAAGAAGCGCTACGGCCGCTAAGGCTTCGCGTGTGGGTCGCTGCCACCGCGGCGACCCACAACCCAAAACCCGAACGCACAACCCCGAACTGTTCAGTTTCGGGTCGTGCGTTCGGGTTTCGAGTTTGCGTAGGGCACCGTTACTCGCCGGGCGGTTCGCTGCCGGTCAAAAGTGCCGTCACCAGCAGCACCGCGCCGGCGATTCCGAGCTCCGTCCACACGCGGCGTGACTCCGGCGTCTTGCCGTTGGCGATCCGCCGGCGTTCGCCCGCCCCAATGAACAGAATGACCGCGGCCAGGACGGTTTTGAGCATCAACAGTCGCCCGTAGTCGCTCACGACAATGGCGCTGGGGGCGGTGCCCAACAGCAGCCGCGCCGCACTCCCCACCCCGCTGGCCAGCGTCACCGGCGCCATGACCGTGGCCGTCCGACTGAACGTGCGCCACGCCGCGTCGCGCAGCGGGAAGGCGGGGACACGCACAATCAGCACGGTGCAGAGCAAGCCGCCTATCCAGGCGCCCATGGCGGCAACGTGCATGGCGTCGAGCAGTCGCGCGCCGATGGGCCACTGCTCGTCGGCGGCGGCGTGCCCAACCCCGCCCATGGCAACTGCGACACCCAGTGCCGCCATGAGCAGCAACAGCGACGTGGTGCGCCCCATGGGAAGCAGCAAGGCGACCGCGGCCAATGCACTCGCGCCGGCCAGCTGGCTCCACCCGAGTCCCCATGATGTTTGCCCGAGCAGCACCGGGATCTCCGCGCGTGTCATCTCGAGCGCGGTGAGCTGCCCCCAGAGCAATAGCGCCACGGCGCCGAGCAGTGCCACCGCAGCGAGCCTCGCGACGCTTCGCGGGCCAGCCGCGTCATGCACACTCCGCGCGCCAGCCTTCCACTCCGGGTCGAGAAAGGCGACCGTGCCTCTCCCTACGGCCACCAGCGCGCCGATGTACAACAGGGAGCGCGCCGCGGCCGCCGGAGTGAGCAGCTCCACCACTTACTTGGGAAGCGCGACAGTAAAGCCGTACACGCCGTTCACCACATGGCCGTCTTTCGACATGGCCTTCCACGTCACGGTGTACTTCCCGCTGGTCGGCGGCGTCACGAACTTCGCGACCACCGGGTCGTCCGACTGTGCCCCACGCGTGAGCTTGGCCACCGGCACCGCCTTCCCCGCGGCGTCGGCCACCGCAACCTTCGTCGCCGGCAAGTCGGCGGGTTCGCTGAGCCATAGCTTCACCGCCTCGGGCGCCGAAACCAACGTGGTGTCCTTCCCCGGAAACATCGCCTTGAGCTTGAGGTGCGGCAGACGGGCCGCCATCGCGGCGACCGGCACGACACACAAGGCCACCGCGAGCGGCAGCACACGACGGAACGAACGGGTCATCGGGAGACTCTCCAGGGATTGGTGAACCGCGGGTCGCGGAGGAAGGTGCTATCGGTGAGACTGCGCAGGAAGGCCACGAGATCCCGTTTTTCCTGCATCGTCAGCCCCATGGGCTTCAAAAACTCACTCTTGAGCGGACTGTCCGCTCCCACGCCGGCGTTGGGGCCACTGCGAATGGTGCGACCACCGGCGTTGTAGTGCTCGATCACCTCTTCCAGCGTCGCGATGCTGCCGTCGTGCATGTACGGCGCCGTCACCGCGATGTTCCGAAGGCTGGGCGCTTTGTGCTTGCCCATATCTTCGGGATCCGTGCTGACGGCGTGCACCCCCGTGTTATTCGCGGGGTACGCGCCGTGTCCATCGATGTTGTAGAGCGCGGTGTTGTGGAACTCCACCTCCACGAACCCCTTGCCTACGTAGTTCACGGTCCCGGTGAAGTTGAATCCGCCGTGACAGTGAAAACACTCCGTTTTTTCGGAGAAGAACAGCGCCTCACCGCGACGGGCCGACGCACTGATGGCCGTGCGGGTGCCGTTCTTGTACGCGTCATACGGCGAACGCCCGCTGATGAGCGTGCGCTGAAAGCTGGCGATCGCCTTCACGATGCGGTCGAGCGTGACCGACTCGGTGCCGCCGGGAAACGCCGCGGCAAAGAGGGCGGCGTAGCGCGGTTCGACACGCACGCGCTCCAACAGTGCCCGCTCCTGTCCAGACAGCCCCAACTCCACCGGATCTTCTCCGAACATCGGGACCAGCGCCTGCTGCTCCAGCGACTTCATGAGCGGATTGGCCCACGTGAGCGCGGGGCTGTACGCCACGTTGGCGAGTGACATGCTGCCGCGCGGATGCACCTCACCAGTTGACCCGACCGCGCGCGGCAACGGGTCGGCAAAGGCACGCCCCTGTTCGTGGCAACTCGCACAACTGAACGTGCCGTTGCCCGAAAGGCGTGTGTCGTAAAACAGATGCCGCCCGAGCGCGACCTTCGCCTCACTCATGGGATTGTCGGCGGGTACCACCGGCTCAGGAAACCCCGTGGGCAGCTGCCACCGGTACCGTGCAGCAGGCGGCTGCGCCGAGAGGGCGCGCGGCGTGCGCGCGCCCTCCACCATGGCTGCGGTGAGCAATAGCACCGCGCCAACGACGACGACGCCGACTTTGCGACGAGGTGCGCCGCGGCTGCTCAATGCTGGTCTCCGCGAGCGGTGCGTGATGCGCTGGCCTTCTCGCGGCGGAAGAACGCAGGACTATCCGCCCCGGTCCCGTTCGGATGTGACAAGCCGAGCGCGGCAAACAGTCCGCCGCAGTCCACGTCGCTGGGCGCCGACATGCATCCCATCGCGGTCTGTGGCTGATTGCGACGCACATCGCTGCGTGCCAACAGCGCTGCGAGATCGGCCACCACGACATCTTCCTGCGGATTGAATCCAGTCAGGCGAATCTCGGCGCGATTGGGCTGGGCGCAGCGTGACGGCGCCTTGGCGCCCGCCTCGCCCGCGCATCCGGTGCTGCCGAGATGAATGACCCACGCGGTGGCCGCGCTGTCGGCTTGCGTGGCGCGCATGTCGACGCGCAGGAACTTGTATCCGCCGTTCCACGACCAGAACAGCCGCGACAGCGAGAGCGGCGGTGCCTGCGCCGACAGATCGGCATGATTGCGCGCAAAGGGGACCCCCAATGTGAACGCGAGACCGCGATACGTGCCGGCGGGCGCGAGCACGGTCACGACGTCGCGGGTCTCAGTGGTGCCGTTGGCACACGATCCCGCGCCGTTTTCAAAGTCGACGAGTGCCACGTCACTGTCCTGCCACGGCGCTTGTGGGGCGAGTGCGGCGCGCACGGTGTCACCGGCAGCGCTCACCAAGCGGACATTGTGTACGTAGAAGCGGAAATCGCTGGCCGTGACCGTGGCCTTGGAGGTGCCGATTCCCGCGTACGTCTGGGAGCAACTGAAGGCATCGGCCCCAACGGCGCCACGCAGGCGTACCGTAATAGGGATGAGCGAGTCGGCCGCCGGTGCGGTGAGCACCGCGGCCGCGGACAGCAAAGCAAGCAACGACATGAGATCGCGCCTCGTAAGCGAGAGGGAAAGGCGCGGGCCGGCCAGCCCGTAGGCCCACGGACTGACCGACCCGCTGTCGGCGGGTGGCCATAACGTGTCTGGAGCACGACATGACGCCCCGCTGCATGAGGACAGCTGTGGTGAGCGACTGTGTGCAACGCGCGGGTCGGCCAGTGCGCATGGCGCACGGCACGATCACGCAGCATCGACGCGCGGTTGTAGCCGCGCGGATGGAACTACGCCAGAAACGCCGAGGGGGGCGCGGTCGATGGCGGTTGCCAGTGCGTCCAGGGCCGCACGACCGGATTGGTGGGAGCGCCGAACGATGACGACTCGGCCGCGGCCGACACGACGATCGTCGCACTCCACGCACTCTGCGGCATGGACACCGCAGCCGCCGCGCAGCAGTGCGCCGCGCATTCAAAGGCAGGTGCGGAGGGCTCCGGCGCACTCGCCGGCTCCGCTGCACCATGGCCGCCAACCTCGGCATGATGCGCAACGTGATGCTGGTGCGCGACGGCGCCGACCACCTTGTCCGTCGCGTGATGCGGACACGCGGGCTGCAGCGGCTGCGCCAGACGCGCCACCGCCCACACCATCGCCAGCACCAGGCTGGCCATGCGCCGCATGACCGCTGTTCGCATGTCGAAGCCTACCGCCGCCCGGGGCGACGTGTCAAATGGGCCGCGCCAGTCGGCTGCTGCCGGACCGCCAGCCGACCCTACATGCCACGGCCAGTCCCGTCAGCGCATGTCCAGCGCTGCCCGGGTGCAGGTGGCAAAGTGCGGATTGCCCGTGACGGCGCTCACCATCTGGGCGGCGCCAGCCGCGGCCAGCTCCCCCGGAGACCCGTGCGGTCCGGACGCCTCGAACGTTCTGGGGCGGATGAGAAGCCGAACGTACTCGCGCTCCGCCGCTGTGCGCCCCAGCGATGCTACGGCGGCGGCGTTGGCCGCCAACACCTCAGCAGACGGTCCCAGCACTGCCTCGCGCAGCGATCCACACGTCGACCACTGCAACGCCTCGAGGCTCGACATCCGCAGCGTGCGCGGCAACGATGGATTGGCGATATCACGGAGCTCCGACGCGCGCACCTCCTCGAAACCGGCGCCGGACGCCTGCGCCCCGTTGGCCCGACGCGGCTCGAACTCCGCGAGCGGAGGCAGCGGGATGAGCATACCCTTCGCGCTGGGTATCTGCGCAAGCTCCTGCAGCGCCTTGTGCGACACCCCGACGAACATGCGCCCCATGATCGCATCGAACGGGGTCACCCCATTGTCGATGAGCACAAACCCGATGGAAAGGGCCCGTCGCAGCGCCAGCTCAGCCTCCCCGTATTCGCCACGCGACACGAAATACGCCGCGCGCGACATACTCGCGTACAGCACCGTCTTCATGTCGAGATGATTCCCGATGGGCATCGCATAGGACTGCACACCGGGGGCGAATGGTGTGCGGAATCTGCCCCCGACGATGTCGGCCGATGGAGCTGCCGCGATCATATCGACGGTTTGCCACAGAGGTGCGGTTGCGATGCGGCGCAGCACCTCGCGCTCCTGCGGGGATACGCCGGCCGCCGCACGACGGATGATCTGCTCATGCTTGGGGCCCCACCACGGTGCGCCCTCGGCATTCGCGTTCCCGTCCACGTTTACGGGGGCCACGATCGCCGCCAGCAGCTGCGACGGCCGCTCGCTCTTGGGGATCACATGGCGCGGGACGAACCCGCCACGCGCATCAACCGGAAACAGTCGCGCCAACGCCTCACCCGCTATCTCCGGAGTGACCGCGGCATTGGTCGGTACACGCAACGCACGAAGTGCATCGACCTGCATTACGCGCTCGCGCACGAAGGACATTTCCAGCAGAAAATTCCGCTGCTTCAGCGCGAGCATGCCCAGCGGCAGCGCGGTAAGGAGCGTCATACCGACGGCCGCGTAACGTGCAGCGCGCAACACGCCACCCCACCACGATGACACGCCATTCGGCGCGTGCGCGGACGATCTGCTCGCCGCCGCCTGCCCCGCGGTGTCCGGCACGCGCACTCCCATGCGCGTCCACGCCTCGGCACCGTTTGGCGCTCCGCGCAGGCCGGCCTCGTGCTCTACGACCGGGGCCGTATTCAAGCCCACTCCGGCCCCGAAGCGTACACGGGCGACTCGGCGGCAGTCACCGCACCAAAGATATCCTCGACCTCCTGCTGCGCTTCCGACAGGCGACGAACGTCGGCCGCCACGTCGTGCGCGCGCACGATGTTGGTGGTCACGCTCTCCACGCTGATCGCGCCCGCATGCAGGCGCAACAAATTCAGCCGCAACGTTTCCAGCGCCGCCACGCTCTCACGCAGACGCACGACGAGCCGCTGTTCTTCGTCTTCGAGCACGGTGGTGTCCTGTTCACCCGACGCCCCCGCGGCCTGCAACGTCTCGCGCACCTGCGCCAACCGCCGGCGCAGTGCCTCGGCGCTCGTCTGCAACAATTCCAGCACGGTCGGCACGTCGGACAGTTCGTCCCGGACCGCGCGCGGCAGCGATTCGTACAACTGCTCGGCGGCCAATCCCAACGACAGCTCGGTCGCGCGATGTGTCATCGCCGCGGGTGCCGGTGCCGCGCGCCACAGTCGGCGTGCCGCCGCGAACGCCGCCCGACCGGCGCGCCCCGTCCAGAGCGCGCGCCAGAAGGTGACATCGACATCGCGCAGCGTTTGCAGCGCAATGAGCCAGCACACGGTGAGCAGCAGCGTCACGGCACCCACGCCCATGGTGAGCGGCGCCACCATGTCGAGGGCGCGGTTCACGAAGCCGGCCACCGCAAAGGGCGTGAGCACGAGTGTGGTGCTCGCACCGATGCGCACCAGACGGCCAAGCGTCCATTCGACGGCGCGCATCGCCCGACGTGGGCTCACCGTGCGTTCTTCGCGCAACGTCTCCAACTCCGACTGAAATGCCGGCGCGAGATCGCCATGACGATAGCCCTGGCTCAGCAGGCGGCGGGCGGCCAAGAGACTGAACACCACCGGTGCCGCGGCGGCCACGCCCAGCATGACGCCAATGCCCACGAGGTCGCTCGTGACACTCGAGATGCCCACGCCGCCCACCAGCGCGCCGAACAACGTAAGCATTGTGCCCGCGCCATCCATGCGGCCATCACGCTTTACAAAGGCGCGCAACACGGCGGGCAACTCCCGTCGCTTCTCCAGCGCCGACGATAGCGCATCGGCCACCTGCTGCGCCGATTGCGGACGCTGCGCGGGCTCTTTGGCGAGGCAACGATCGACCAGCTGCGCCAAGGGCCGCGGCACACTCATGACGGCCTGCGACAGAAGCGGCGCAGCATCGGCCACGTGCCGCGCAATGATTTCCGTAGCGCTGTTGCCGGTGAACGGTGGACGTCCGGTAAACGCAAAGAACGCCGTGGCCCCAAGCGCATAGAGATCGCTGCGCGCGTCAACCGGCCGATCGAGCGCCTGCTCAGGGCTCATGAACTCGGGTGTCCCACACGCGACATCGGCCGTGCTGCCCATGGCGGCGGCGATCCCGAAATCCGCCACCACGGCATGTCCGCTCTCGCGATCGAGCAGAATGTTGTCGGGCTTGATGTCGCGATGCACGATCCCCTGCGCGTGCGCGTAGCTGAGCGCCCAGGACACTTCACGCAACACGCGCGCTCCTTCGCCAGCCGTCAGCGGTCCGCGGGTCGCGACGCGTTGCGTGAGCGTCTCGCCATCGATGTAGCCCATGACGTAAAAGACGAACGCCCCCACCTGCTCTACCGCATGAATGGGGATGATGTGCGGATGCGACAAGCGCGCCGCCATGCGGGCTTCGCGCAGGAAGCGATCGCGCGTGTCGGCGCAGCTCGCTACCGCGGGGGGCAGCAGCTTGATGGCGACCAGCCGATCGAGGTCGACATCGTGCGCGAGAAACACCACCCCCATGCCGCCACGTCCCAGTTCGCGATCGAGGGAGTAGCGGCCGGCGAGTGCCGACTGCAATTCGAGAAACAATGCGTCTGCAGAATCACTGGCTGACATATGTCGAGCGACGAGTGCGGACGCACCGCGGTCACCCCTGGCCTGCGCATTGTGCCCAACACGAAACAGTGGTGCCGCCGCTGAGACGGTCAGCGCGACGCAGCGGCAATCATCAGGGAATTCGCGCGAATCCGATAGCGCTGCCGCCGGCGTTGGGGCGAACCCACGTAGCGAACACCCCGGAAGACGAACCGGCGAGTGCCGGATACCACTGACCCGGCGCCTCGTCGCTAAAGGGGATGCGTTCGAACGTCGCACGACCATCGGCTGCCGTACGCACGCGCGCCAGCGCCAAGCGCCGCGACCCGTTGGTTACTTCATCCCAGGCAATGACCGGCACGCCATCGCGGCCGATGGCCACCTGCACATGCGAAGCCGGCCCCGTCGTGGGAATGCGCTGACGTGTCTCAAAGCGCTTGCCGTCGCGCGACCGCGCGTAGAACAGCGACAGATCTGACGAAGCGGCGCCACTCTGCAGCGTTGGCCACACGGCGTGCACACCATGCGCGTGGTCCACCGCCAGCGATGGCCCGTTGTCCGGGCAGCCATCGAGCTTCCAGTGATCGTCGCTCAAGCGAACGGGCGTGGTGAACCGTTGGGCGCCGTTGCTGGCGGAGGCGAACGCAATATCGCGTTCCCCATTGGGAAACACGTGCCGCCACGCCGCGTAACGCGTCGTTCCATCGTTCACGATGGCCGTCTTGCAGCAGTAGCAGGGGCTGCTGGTGACAGCGGTAGCGGCAGTCTTGTCCAACTGCGCCACCATCACCTGTGACAACGCGGCGCGAGCAGTCGAATTGGCCGCCGCGGTGGAAGGTGCCGTCATGCCCGCGGATGTACCGTGCTTGTGCGTGGTATCTGTTGTGGCCAAACCGCGATGATCGAGCCACAGTATCGACACACGCCCCTTGGCGTCAACGTTCACGGAGTGCCAACCACGACCACCCGCCGCAACACTGCCGGGTACCGGCGTCGCGGCGGAAAAACTCTGTCCGCCATCGGCCGAACGCGCGTATTGCAGCGTCCACGTGCTGCCCGCGCGCGCGGTCCACACCACGAGTACCTCGGGGGTCTTGCCCTTGCGCGGTACGAGGGCCACGCGCGCGGGATTCTCGCCGCTCACGCGTGCGTCGCCGGCCACGCGATTGACCTGTACGGGTGTCGAAAACGTTCGACCGGTATCACGACTGACCGCCACGAACAGATCCATGCTGGACACCGTGGCGGCGGACCAGACGATGGCGACGAAGGCGCCCTCCGCAGCCACCGTGGGATTGGCGTTGCTCCGGTTGGCAACCGCCAACTCGGTGACGGGGCGTTGCGCCGAAAGCGACGTGGCGCCGAACAGGAGTGCGGCGCTCAACAACAGAGAGCGGCTCATGGGGTGTCCTGCAGGGCGCGTTGCACCGCTGCGGTGAGAGTGGTGTCGCCGGTGCGCACGGCGCCGATGACGCGCGCGCGAATCACCCCCGTGCGATCGATGACGAACGTTTCCGGCACGCCGACAGTGAGAAACTTCACCGACACGTTGTGATCGGGATCCAGCCAGATGTCGTACGGCATGCGATGCTCGCTGGCAAAATCAGTGACGTCGCTTCCCATGCCCGCAGCATCGATGCTCACGCCAATCACCCGCACATCCTGCCCTGCGAACCGGGTGTGCAGCGCCGCGAGCTGCGGAATCTCCTCGAGACAGGGCAGACACCAGGTGGCCCACAGGTTGAGCACCACGACCTGTCCCCTGAGTGCAGCGAGCGTGACCGGTTGTCCCGTCGGCGTGATGGCCGAATACTCGGGCGCCGGCGCCCCAATGGCCGGCGCCCGAAGCTCCCCGGAGCGGCCGCACCCACCAACGATCAGCGCCATGACGGTGAGTCCAAGCGTCACGACGTTACGCCGTGAGAACGACCGCCTTCCCGTCATATCAGTACGCCACCTTGAGGCTGGTGGAGAAGGTGCGCTGCGGGAACGGGTGGAACAGGAAGTAGGTGCGATTCAGCAGATTGTCGGCACCAAGCGTGGCCGTGAGGTGCTTGGTGGCCCGATAGCTCGCGTGCGCATCGGCGACGAACCAGGCGCTGAAGCCCTGGAACACGTTCGGATTCACGTCCGCGTTGTCGAGCGTGGTGGGCAACGCGCCACTGTATCGCCCGCCTGCCGTCAATGCGAGTCGCGGTGTAGGCCGGTACGTGGCTACAAACGTGGCACGCCAATCGGGGATGTTGGGCAGCCGCTTGCCGACCGCCGCATCGGCAGATGCGGTGGCGCTCGCCCGCCCCGAGATCGCCAAGGTGCGCGCATCGAGGTACGTCGCACTTCCCGACAGTTCCAAACCGGGAATGATCAGATCACGCTCCGACAGCACCACCTCGACACCGCGGGCACGCACCTTCTCCACATTCGACACGTACGAGTAGAACGTGTTCGACCCAGGCACCAATGGCTTGAACTGCGAAATGATCGCATCGCGCACGTTGTCCTGGAACAGCGACACCTGCACTTTATTCGCGCGACCGAACGACCGTTCCGCACGCAGCTCCGTGGCCAGCACGTTGTCCGGTCGGAGGTTTGGGTCGGGCGAGGTGAACGTCACACCCGTCGTAACCAGCTGATACAGCTCCGCTGCCGTGGCAAAGCGATAGGCCTTGCCAACGGATGCCGACAGCAGCCATTCGCTGGGCGTCCATACCACAGTGGCCTTGGGAGAAAAGCGCGTCGCGCTGACTTCCCGCTGGACCACCTGCGTGGCGCCATTCACATTGAGACCGTCGAACCCCTTCCACTGTTCGTAGCGCCCACCGACGGTCAGTCGCAGCGTCGGCGCGAGGCGCCAGCTGTCCTGCGCCCACAGTGCCGCGGTTTGTGTCTTGCCGTCGCCGCGCGAAACGAGCGTGGTGGTGACCGGCGTAGACTGCGTCCAGTCGGCCGTGTTGAACGTAGGGTTCTGCAGCTCGTACCGATCAAGATGCGCGCCAAACGAAACGGTATGCGCTGCGAGCGCGCCTCCCCGGTGCCACGCGCCCTTCACATCGAGTGACTGCCATCCAGTGCCGGACAGTTCTGCAACACGGCCGGCGGTTCCCAATGTTGCACCGGTCGCCGAGGCCGACGACGAAAAGCGCTGTCGATCGGTATTCATGCGGAACATGGTGGCGACGGCTTCCATATCCCAGTCGCGCCTGGTGTCACTGCGCAGCGACAGACTTTGCGACGTATGCTGTTGCAGCAGTCCGTAGGTCCCACTGGCAAACCCGCCTTGCCCGGCAAACGTGGGTGCCCCGGTGCGCGAGAGATATGTCTCGGAACCGGCATCCGCATCGTTCTGCCACACGCCGAGGGTGTAGGCCGCACGCAGGGTCGGCGTGATGTCGTAGGTAATTCGCCCGGTGGCGTTGGCCATCTGCGTATGCAGCAGCCCAGTGGCGCCCAGCACGTTGGCCGGGGCGTTCAACTTGTTGGCGGCGGGAATGCCTCCCGTCGTGCCAGCGGGGAAGGTCCCGCTGGTCACGTACGACAACGGCTGGCTCTTGCTGTCCTGATAGTTGCCGCTAAGCGACGCCGTCAGCTTGCCAAAGCGGTTGGCCACGCGCGCGGACGTCTGTGACGTGCCATAGGTCGCTTTGGTGCTGTACAAGTCGAACGGCATGAGCGACTGCGTCTGGGTCAGCGACGCCTCGAGCTTTTCGGGGGCGCGCGTCGTGATCTCCATGACGGCACCAATGGAGTTGCCGGCGTAGGCCGCCGAAAACGGGCCGTACATCATGTCCACCCGTTCGATGGTCTCAGGCACCACCAACCCCCACCGGGGACCGCCAATGGTGTTGTTGTTGGCAATGAGTGCGGTGAGCGGCACCCCGTCGGCGAACACGAGACTGCGGGCGCTGGAGCTCACGCCCCACACGCGCGTGCCCATCACCGACTGGGTATCGCCATTGTTGCGTTTACGAATGAACACGCTGGGCAGGTACTTCACCGCGTCTTGCGGGTCCATGAGGTTGATCGTTTCCTGCACCCGCTCAGCCGTGACGCTGGCTGTGACCGGCAACGTGAGCTTGGTAATGGCCGGGCGGGTGTCGCGGTCGGCCGTGACACGCACGCCGCCAAGGGCGGTGGCAGAATCGCGCGCCGTGCTGTCTTTGACAGGGGGCTGCGACTGAGCACCGGCGGCGCCGGCGGTCAACGAAAGCATCGTGACCGCGGCCCGAAGGCGCGGAGAGAGAACAGACATAGTTTGTTGTGCCTGAAAAGATGCGCAAAGGGATGCCCCCGCGAAGGCGCGCAGGACATGTCCACGACGACTGCTGTGTTGGAGAGACCACGGTCACGAGTCGGCACCACGAGGTGCCGATCGCCGGATCAGGCAGCGGTGCGCGGAGGCCCGTTGGCGTAGGGTCGCAGATGCGCGACCGGCGTTGGCTGATGCGACGCAAAGGGCGTCGGGCCAACGCGCGCGTGAACAAGTGACGGGGCGAAGGCCCACGATTCCTGCACCGGCGCGGCCGCATCGGCGGCGATCCCGCAGCAGTGCGAGAGGCAGGTACAGTCGTGTCGCGTACCCGGCGTCGACGGCGCGTGCTCGGTATGCTGGTGACCGTGCGGTGCGGAGGTCGACGCCGCAGTCGCCGCGTGGTGTTCGTGTGCCGCTGTTGCCGGGCTCTGGTGTGCAGCGGCAACCGTCGGCGCGACCGAATGCATCGGGCACGCGAGGAACCCGGCTGGCTCAGTGAGCGCAGTCGCAAACCAGATGCCCCAGAAGGCAGCCAGCACGCGGAACCAGACCGGTCGGCTTTTCACACAATAAAGGTAGGATGGCGAAGCGAGCCGGCAAGGTCCGGATGGCGCCTGCGCTGGCGGCGGGCAGCTCAGTCGGGCGTGGCGCGCGAAAGAGCGGCGATGCCCGAGTGCAGCTGGTCCACCGGCAACGCGACGCCAATGAACAGCGCGGTGGGCTGCGCGTCAGCGTGGGGCCACGACTTGTCGAGGCGCACCGTGTGGCGTCCAGGGACGCGGTGCCAGACGAACATGGGGCCTGGTTCTTCGGCAAAGCGCACGAGGCCCTTGGCGCGCACCACGGCTTCTGGCAACTGCTGCACGAAGGCGAGGAACTCCTGGCGGCGCACGACTGGTGGCAGCGGCATGGACGCACTGCCAAAAGGATGCGTGTGCGTGCGCGACGTGGTTCGTGGCGACGGCGACACGGTGGCAGCGCCGCGGTCCGTACGCTCTTGCATCGATGCCGAAAGTTCGCTGAGCCACTGCGCATACCCGGCCGCATCCACCATGGGCGCGCGCGCATTTACCGCGGCCAGCGATGCGCGAACGGCCTGGAGTCGCGCGTCGCCGAGCCTGTCGGTCCAGTTGAGATACAGCTGCGTGGCCGTACTGACCTGTGCCCGTTCGAGCGCATTGTGCCACCAGCGTTTCTGCCAGCGGCCGGCATCGACGACCGTGAGCTGCAGCGGCAGCGTGAAGTGCGAGAGCCGGCGGTCGGTGGTAAGGTGCCCCAGCACTTCGTCGGTTTCGGTCGCGCCGTTCGCTTCGATGAGCATGACGCTGCCGGGATCTGACGGCACGTCGTAGAGCGTCTGCAGCAATTCCCGGAGCGAACCGCAACAGATGCACTCACCGTTGAGCGGCGTGACGAGCGCATCGAGCGCCCCGAGTCGTGCCGCGTCGATGGAGGCGTTTTCGAAATCGTTGAGGATGATGCGCACCCGCGTGCCACGCTCGGCGAGCTGCGGGATGAGTTCCGAGAGGAAACGCGTCTTGCCGGCGCCCAGGAAGCCGGCCATGACCACCAGCGGAATCATGTGAAGCTCATGGACGACTCATGCGCCCGCGCGGCTGAGTTGCAACTCCGAAAGAAAGCCGCGAATGCCGTGCCGCATGACCGACGCGGCATAGAGCACGGCCACGACGACGACGCTCGTCACCTGCCACCACGTGCCGGTCGACTCGGCGTGAATGGGCGGTTGCGTGGCAGGAAGCTCCGGCCACAACAGATTCACGGCGAGCCCGAGGCTCACGGCCACGATGATCATGGTGACGCTGAAGATCCAGGCGAAGCGCTTCCCATGCATGCGCGTGAGAATACCGATCGTGGCCACGTTGGTGGCGGGCCCGGTCAACAGCAACGCCAGCCCGGCGCCAGGCGACACGCCGGCCGCAATGAGGACGGCCACGAGTGGCGTCGACGCCGATGCGCAGATGTAGAGCGGCAGGCCGACCAGCGCGAAGACCAACACGTCGACGCCCGTTGGCAGTGACGTGATCCACGATCCCTGCAGCACCGGTGACGCAATCGCCGCCACGATCAGCCCGACAAGGATCCACGGCGCCGTGTGGTCGACCATATCGCCCAGCCCGGACTCGGCGGCTTTGCGCACACGTTCCGTCGTGGAGGTGGGCAGCGGTGCGGCATCGACCATGAGCGGCAGCGGCCGTCGCACGCGTTTGATCATGCCGCCCATGACGAGCGCGACGACCACCGCGGCCAACGCGGCCGCGCCGACGCGCACGATGGCGTACTGCGTGCCCAGCAACGGGACCGAGAGCAGAATCGCGTCGATGCCCAACTCTGGCGTGGCGATGAGAAAGGCGACGGCTGCCGTGGTCGACGCGCCCTGTTGCACCAGCTGTTGGTACAGCGGCACGACACCGCACGAGCAAATCGGGAGCGGCAACCCCACGGCCATGCCCGCGAGACTCTGCCGCACGCGCGAGCCACGGCTCATCCACGACAGCGAACCGGCCGGCAGCCACGCGTACACGATGCCAGCCGTGAGATACGCGAGCAGCACCGCAGGCGCGCTATCGAGGCAGAGCGACCAGAAGGTGCCCCAGGTCTGTTGGAGCGGGACCACGCCCTGCGCGTCGCGCCGGCTCACGTGAAGGAGGACCAATAGCAGGGCGCCGAGGAGTGCACCAAGGCCGTTCATCCACGGCGCCGGCATCGCTGATGACGCCGCGGGATGCGGATGCGCGTGACCGTGATCATGCGCGTGGTCGTGATCGTGGCCATGATCGTGGCCATGATCGTGGCCATGATCGTGGCCGTGGTCGTGCGCGGTCGCCTGCACATGCGGATGCCCAGGCTCATGTTCGTGCGTCGGGTCGTGGTCGTGTGCCGGATGCGCGATGACGTGCAACAGCGATCCCCCGACGAGCGCTTCGAACAGCGCTGCGGCGCGCTCGGGGAGCAGCGCAAACACCGCGGGCTCGGTGACGTACCCGACCAGCGTCATCGCCGCCATGAGGGCAAGCACGGACCATGGCACCAGGCGCGCACGATCGCTCAGCACCCACCAGACCATGAGACTGACGGGCAGCTGGTGCAGGACCACCCCAAAGCCCAACAGACTCCCCGGGGTCACGGCAGCTTGCGCGAGCGCACTGCCGTCGAGCAGCGAGTGTACGGCCACCCCGAGCATGGCGAGCACCATCACCACGAAGTGGGTCTGGCGCACTCCGTAGTGAAGCAGCCGTTCAGCCAGCGACGGCAACGTGAAGCCGGCCACCATGCACAGCAGCGCCAGCACGTCGGCCCGTTCGAGCGCGTGCGGTACGACATCGAGCAACACGAGGCCGCCGATGCTCACCAGCACGAAGCCATCGATGAACGTGAGCATGGCCGGCTTGGCCCGCGACCAGCGTGCGAACAACGGTCCCGAGCCCAGGAGGCCAAGGCTCGAGAGGAGCAGCACGTGCGTCATGCGGTCGAACGGGGGAGCGTCATCGAGGAAAGATCATTGGCACCCGCCGACGGTGCCAGTCCGCGCGGTCCCTGCTGCTTACGTGGGTCGACCGACCCGCTGCCAGAGCAACGCCACCACCGCCCACGCCACGCACGCCGCCACGGCCGTGTCGCTCAGGTAATGCGCGTTGGCCATCACCCGCGTCAGGCCACACCCGGCGGCCAGCGTGTACATGACCCATCGCACGCGGGGAAACAGCCGTGCCACGGCAAAGGCGCCGGCGAAGGCCACCAAGGTGTGCGAACTGGGGAGCCCGAGGCCGCGATTGGACCACGGCCCGTCACTAAAGGCGCGAAACGCGTAGCCGAACGTCTCGGCATCCGGGCGGAGACGCCGAAAGAGCAGCTTGAGCAGCTCGGCGGCGAGCCCGCCCAGGGCGGGGCCGAAGACGAGGAACGTGGTGTGCGATCGGCGAGCGGGGTGGTCGCGCTGCTGCAGCCAGTAGGCGAGCGCCACCAGCAGCCAGGTGGGCAGGAAGCCGATCGACCGGAGCAACCGCCCCCAGTCCTTGTCGTACACCGACGGCAGCCGGAGCAGGCGCCAGGCGGTTTCGTCGAGCAGTTGGGCGGCGGCGATGGCCACGAGGCTGACCAGGGCCCACCGCTTCCACGGCTCTGACAGGGGCGCTGAGGGCACGGGGGCGGGCGATTCCATGCCGGCAAATCAATCAGCCCCACGGGCCCTACGCCACCGGCGCCTTCGGTCCGGCAGAAGGGCCAATGCCACCAGGCTGCGCACCATGGCATATTGGGGGAATGGAACGCAACACCCGTCAGCGCGATGCCATTCGCCAGGTTTTCGAAGAGCAGCCCCGACCGCTCGGCCCCACCGAGGTGCTCGAGTTCGGCCGTGATCACGTGTCCAAGCTCGGCATCGCCACGGTGTATCGCACCATCAATTCGCTGGTCGACAGCGGCTGGCTGGTGCCCGTCGAGCTCCCGGGCGAACCGCCGCGGTACGAAAAGTCCGGATCGGCGCACCATCATCATTTCCGCTGTCGCACCTGCAGCCGGGTGTTCGAGATCCATGGCTGCCCCGGTGATCTCCGCGAGTTGACGCCGGCGGGCTTTACCCTCGAGTCGCACGAAGTCGTGCTGTACGGGCAGTGCAACACGTGCGCGGCCTAACCGCGCGTTTCCGTTCGCGCTTCGTCTTCGCGGCCGCGCTACTTACCGCCTGCCAAGCCGGTCCGACCTTCGAAGGCATGGCGGTCGATCCGCCGCGCGACATGCCGGCGTTCAGCTTCACGCTCCCCGACAGCAGCCGCTTCGAACTCGGACCCGCCGCGGGGAAGCCCACGGCGTTGTTCTTCGGCTATACGCACTGCCCCGATGTCTGCCCCACCACGCTCGCCGATTGGAAGCGGGCCAAGGCGCAGTTGGGTGACAAGGCCGCGTCGGTGCGCTTCGTGTTCGTGACAGTCGATCCTGACCGCGATACGCCGGAGGTCGCGCAGCGCTATGCGCGCCGGTACGACGCGAGCTTTGTTGGGGTATCGGGCGACGCGCCCACGACGGCGAAGATCATGGAAGCGTTCGGCGTCGCGGCGGCCAAGGAAGAGGGGAGCGCCGCCAGCGGGTATCTGGTGAGCCATTCGTCGCAGGTATTCCTCGTGAATAGCGCCGGGAAACTCGTCGCGCTCTATCCGTTCGGCACGCGCTGGGAAGCGCTGGCCAATGATCTGGCCAGCCTGCTGTGAACAAGCGTTTGCGTTTCGTTCCGTTGGTCGTACTCCTGCCGCTAGCTGCGGCGTGCGCGACTGCCGATGCTCCCGTCAGCGGCCACCGCGTGTCGGCGTCGTGGGCGCGCACGGCCGACTCCGGTACCACCGGCGGTGTGTATGTCACCATCGTGAACGCCGACAGCACTCCGGTCGACCTCACGGGCGCGAGCACGCCGTACGCGACAGCCACCGAAGTGCACGAGTCGATGATGCACGATGGCATGTCGCACATGATGGCGCGTCCGTCAATCACCATTGCGGGCCGCGATTCGCTGGTCATGAAGCCCGGCGGGCTGCACATCATGCTGCTGCAGCTGACGCGCGCTCTGGTCACCACCGACAGTATTCCGCTCACGCTGCGTTTCTCCACTGGTGATTCGCTCGTGGTGCGCGTGCCGGTGCAGGCCCCATGATGTCACCGCGTCAGCTCGCCACACTCACGGCGCTCGGCCTTGGCACCGTCGTTATCGCGTGGTACACCTGGCCACGTCCGGATACGCTCATTCGCATCCGCGCCGGCGGTGTACCGGTCGTGACCGACCGCTTCGGCCGAGACACGCCGCTCCCCGACACCGTGTTCGTGGGCGGCAGCGGTGGCAAGCGCACCATTCGCGTGGTGAACGAAGACGCACGGCAACACCGGGTGGCAATGTTCACCGTGCCCGCCGGTGAGCGAACCGACTACACCGTACCGCTCGGGACATTCGGCGGCGCCTGTTCGGCGCACCCGGACAACCGGCAACTCACGTTCGTGATCCGCTGATGGTCGATTCGCCTTCCACGCCGCACTCGACGATGAATGCGGCCCTCGACGAAGAGCTGCGCATTCTGGAGGCATCGGGGCTCAAGCGCTCGCTGCGTCAGGTGCAGCAGCGACGCGCGGGCACCGTGCTGCTCAATGGTGAACGCATCGCGGACTTTGCGTCGAACGACTATCTCGGGCTCGCGAGCGATCCGCGCGTAGCGCGCGCCGCGCACGCGGTGTTGCAGGCGGAGGGGACGGGCGCCGGTGCAGCGCGCCTCATTTCCGGCAACCACCCCATTCACGAAGCGCTCGAGCACACGCTCGCCCGCCTCAAGGGGTGCGACTATACGTTGCTCTTTCCGTCGGGATACATGGTGAATGTGGGCGTGATTCCGGCGCTCACCGATCGTGGCGACGTCATCTACTCCGACGAGCTCAATCACGCGTCGCTCATCGATGGCTGCCGCCTGTCGCGCGCCACCGTGCGCGTCTTCCCGCACAACGATCTCGAGGCGCTCGGCCGCATGCTTGCCGCCGAACGGCATCAGTTCCGCCGTGCGATGATCGTCGTGGAAGGCGTGTTCTCCATGGACGGCGACAGCTGCCCGCTCGATAAGCTGGTGCCCATCGCGCGCCAGTACGATGCGTGGACCTATGTCGACGATGCCCACGGCACGGGCGTGCTAGGCGCGACCGGTGCGGGAAGCCTCGAGCAGTACGGCGTGGCCGGACAGGTGGACATCGTGGTGGGCACGCTCGGCAAAGCGCTCGGGACGTCGGGCGCCTACGTGGGCGGCTCACAGGAGCTCGTGGAGTTTCTCGTAAGCCGCGCGCGGTCGTTCATTTTCACCACCGGATCGCCACCGGCGCTCGCGGCCGCGACGCTCGAAGCGTTGCGCATTGCGCAAGTCGAGAGCTGGCGACGCGAAGCGGTGCGTGATCGCGCCCGACGCGTGCGCTCACGACTCAACGCTGCGGGCATCGCCACCTCGGGGGCCGACGATGGGCACATCATTCCCATCGTCATCGGCGACCCGGTAAAGACCATGTCGGTGGTGACCGACTTGCGACGACGCGGGTTTCTCGTGGGCGGCGTACGTCCTCCCACGGTACCGGCGGGAACGTCGCGACTCAGGCTCTCCATGTCGGCGGTACATCCGGTCGAACTGGTCGATTCACTGACGGCGACACTGCTCGACGTGCTCCGCAAGAAATAGACGCGGCATGAGCGACCTCATTCTGCAGCGCGATGCGCAGTACGTGTGGCACCCGTACACGCAGCACCAGCAGGCGCCGTTTCCCATACCGGTGGCGCGCGCGCAAGGCAGCTGGCTGTACGACACGAACGGCCGCGCCATTCTCGACGCGATTTCGAGCTGGTGGGTGACGACGCACGGGCATTGCCACCCGACGATTGTAAATGCGATCGCCGAGCAGGCGCGCACGCTCGATCAGGTGATCTTTGCGGGCTTCACGCATGCGCCGGCCGCGGCGTTGGCAGCCGCGCTGGTGGCGGAGTTGCCGCAGGGGCTCACGCGCATTTTTTACAGTGATGACGGCAGCACGGCGGTGGAAGTCGCCATCAAGCTGTCGCTGCAATCGTTCGCCAATCAGCGAAAGCCGCGGCGACTCATTGCGGCGCTCGAGAATGCGTATCATGGCGATACGTTCGGCGCGATGGCGGCCGGCGCGCGTGGGGTGTTCACGCACATGTACGAGCCATTGCTGTTCGATGTGGCCCGCTTGCCCGACCCCTCCGAAGGCGACACCGTCGCGGCGCTCGATGCGCTCATTGCGTCACGCGGGCATGAACTCGCGGCCGTGATCGTGGAGCCGCTGGTGCTTGGCGCGAGCGGCATGCGCGTGTGGGATGAGCAGGTGTTGCGCGACATTCGCGAGCGCACGAGCGCGGCGGGGGTGCATCTCATTGCCGACGAAGTCATGACCGGCTTCGGGCGCACGGGGCCCATGTTTGCCTGCGACCGGGCCAATGTGCGGCCGGATCTGTTGTGCATGTCCAAGGGCATTACGGGCGGCGTGTTGCCATTGGGGGCCACTGCGGCCACCGAAGAGATCTTCGACGCGTTCCGCAGTGACGACCGTCGCAAGACGTTCTTTCACGGGCACTCGTACACGGCCAATCCCATTGCGTGTGCCGCGGCGCTGGCATCGCTGACGCTGTTCACGCCGGCGTGTGGGGCCGAACGGGCACGCATTGAGCAATTGCATACGCACCAGCTGTCGACGCTGCGTGGCACACGCGGCGTGAAGGCGGTGCGACAGATCGGTACGGTAGCCGCAGTCGAACTCGATGCGCCGGCCGGCTATCTCAGCGACATCGGCCGCGAACTGGCGGCGTTCTCGCTGCAGCAGGGCGTGCTGGTCAGGCCGCTCGGGAACGTCGCGTATTGCTTGCCGCCGTACTGCACCACCAACGACGAACTGCTGCTCGTGTACGACGTGTTGCAGCGCTTTCTGCAGGGCGAGCGTGCGGCTCCCCTTTCGTCGGGGGGACCAGTCGATGACTGAATCGACCACCGCGCTCCGTCGACTGGGGGTTACCGGTACCGATACCGGCATCGGCAAGACGGTGGTGAGCTGCGCCCTCGCCGCACGCGCGCGCCAGTTGGGATTGCGCGTAGCGGCCATGAAGCCGGTGGAAAGCGGCATTGATGATCGTGCGGTGGCTGCGGGGAGCGCCCCGTTGTCCGACGCGGAGCGATTACGCGCGGCCTGTGGCAATGTCGACGACTTGTCGCTGATCCGTCCCTATGTGCTCGCAGAGCCGTTGGCGCCCATGGTGGCCGCGGAGCGTGCCGGGGTCTCGTTCGACCTTTCGAGACTCGATGCCGCGCGCCATGCGCTCGAGTCGGAACGTGACCTGCTGCTGGTCGAGGGCGCTGGCGGACTGCTCGTCCCCATAACACGCGAGTTGTCCTACGCCGGTCTGTTCGCGCGGTGGGAGTGCGAGCTGGTCATCGTCGCCGGGAATCGCCTCGGCGTGCTCAACCATGCATTGCTCACCGTGCAGGCCGCCGAGCAGGCGGGACTGCGGGTCTCCGCCGTGGTGCTCACCACGATGAGCCGTGACGAACCGTCGGTGTCGGAAGCGACGAATTACGAGTTCTTGCAGCAGCTGCTCCCCGGACACGCGGTCTACGAGTTCCCGTATGTGGAGCAGCTCGACCACGTCGACGCCTTGGCGACCTCCGCACACGCTGCCGGCCTCGACCGCCTGCTCCGTCCGTAGGTGTGACTAGGCACCGCTCTTCCGTGCGGTGATATTTCCCTGCAGGACCGCGCCGTCGTGTTGGCGCCCTGCTCTGTTCCCCGCCCCAAGCATTCGATGATCCAGACCAACTGGCAATTGCTCGCCGACAAGTCACTCGCCGGCGAGATGATCACCCGCGACGAAGCACGTGCCGTACTCAACGCGCCGGACGACCAGCTGCTCGATCAGCTGGCCGCAGCGTATCGCGTGCGACGGGCGGCGTGGGGGAACCGGGTGCGCCTGCACTTCCTGCTCAATGCACAAAGCGGGCTCTGCCCGGAAGACTGCAACTACTGCTCGCAGTCCAAGATCTCGGCGGCGGAGATCGAGAAGTACCCCATGCTCGCGCAGGACAAGATCATGGAGGCGGCGGACCGCGCGGCCAGCCTCAAGGCCGGCACGCTGTGCATGGTGATCTCGGGGCGCACCCCCGGCGATACGGTGTTCGGCAAGGTGCTCGATGCGGTGAAAGCGGTGCGCGCCAAGCATGATCTCAAGATCTGTGCCTGCCTCGGTCTGCTGAATGAGGAGCAGGTGCTGCGCCTCAAGGAAGCGGGCGTGGAGACGGTAAATCACAATCTCAACACGTCGGCCAACTACACGCCGGAAATCGTCAGCACGCACACGTTCGAAGATCGCGTGAATACGGTCGAAGCGGTGAAGGCGGCCGGCATGAAGACGTGCAGCGGCGGCATTCTGGGCATGGGTGAGAGCGACGACGACGTGATCGATCTGGCGTTGTCGCTGCGTGAGCTCGATGTGAAGAGCGTGCCGGTGAACTTCCTCATCCCGGTGCCCGGCACGTCGTTCGAAGGGCGCAACGAGCTCAACCCGCGTCGCTGCCTGCGCATTCTGGCGTTGTACCGCTTGCTGCTCCCGACGCAGGAAATCCGCATCAGTGGCGGTCGTGAAGTGCACCTGCGCAGCATGCAGGTGATGGGGCTGTACGCGGCCAACTCCATCTTCGTGGGTGACTATCTCACCACGCAGGGGCAGACGGCGCGCGATGATCTGCGCATGATCGAAGACGCCGGCTTCGTCCTGGAAACGCCCGATGGCGAGCCGCTCGAAGGCGATCCGTTTGCGGGTGTGCCGGAGAGCTACCCGCGCGCGCCGCTGCCGCTCGTCGAGGTCTGACGCACACCGGCGGGCAGCGACGCGCTATTCCTTCGCTGCCCGCCGCAATGCTTCCACGAACAGTTCGGTGGGCTGCGCGCCGCTCACGCCGAAGCGGCCGTCGAGTACGAGAAAGGGCACGCCCTGAATACCAAGTCGCGCCGCTTCGCGCTGACTCTGCATGACATCCACGTGGTGCGTCCCCGCGGCGAGTTGATCGCGTACCACCGCCTCGTCGAGCCCGCACTCGGTGGCGATGCGTACCAGCACCTCGTCGTCGCCAATGTCCTGCCCGTGCTGGAAGTACGCCGCAAAAAGTGCCTCGACGAGTGGCCACGGATTGTGCTGTGCCTGCTGCGCATGCACGACCAGCGCGTGCGCTTTGACGGTGTTGGGCGCGCGCGTGAGTTTGTCGAAGGCGAAGTGCAGGCCATCGCCGGCGCCGGCGTGGGCGACCCGCTCGAACATGGGCTGCGCCCGCAGCGCGCCGCCGAACTTCTGCTCGACGACTTCGTTCCAGTCGCGCCCCTCGGCGGGCACGGTGGGGTCGAGCTGAAAGGGGCGCCACATCAGGTCGAACGCTACGTCGGGGAGTTCGGTCCGGACGGTCTCTAGGGCGGCAAAGAGCCGACGGTCCCCAATCCAGCACCAGGGGCACACGACGTCGGCATAGAGTTCGAGCGCAACGGTTTTGGATACGGCGTTCGTGGATCGCATGACGCGGAGTGTACGTTAAGGACAGGGGCGGCAGTAGCCCCGCCCGCGTTTTCCGTGTCCATCGCCATTTCCGCACCATCCCGACGTTGATTCCGATGTCCATCGCCGATATCCGCAAGGACTACCAGCGCGCCGCGCTTTCCGAACGCGACGTGGCTGCCGACCCCATCGTGCAGTTCACCACCTGGTTCGACGAGGCCGTGAAGGCCGAAGTGCTCGAGGTGAACGCCATGTGCCTCGCCACCGCAACGCCCGACGCGTACCCCTCGGCGCGCATGGTGCTGCTCAAGGGTGTTGATCAGCGCGGCTTCGTGTTCTACACCGATTATCGCAGCCGGAAGGGGCGCGAACTCGCCGACAACCCGTGCGCCTCGCTCTGCTTTTTCTGGCCCGAACTCGAGCGTCAGGTGCGCATCAACGGCGCCGTGCAGCGGGTGAGCCGCACCGAGTCCGACGCGTATTTTCAGTCGCGTCCGCTGCCCAGTCGTGTGGGCGCGTGGACGTCGTCGCAGAGTAGCGTGCTGGCGTCGCGCGAAGAGCTCGAGTCGCAGCTCGCTGAGAACGAGCAGCGCTTTGCGAGTGGTACCGTGCCACTCCCCGAGCATTGGGGTGGGTTCCGCGTGGTGCCCGAGGAGATCGAGTTCTGGCAGGGGCGTTCGAGCCGGTTGCACGACCGCACCCAGTTCCGCAAAGAAGCGGGGCAGTGGGTGCGTCGTCGGTTGTCGCCGTAAACGCGTCGTAGAGTCGCCCTAGGTTCATCAATGAGGCGTACGCGCGCGACGGCGGTTGTTCTGAGTGCCATGCTGGGCGCAACGGCCGTCGTCCACGCGCAAACGGCCGGTACGCCGCGCGCGCCATCAACGGTGCGCGTGTTCGATGCACCGTGCCCGGGCGCATCGCCGCGTGTGAATGCCGTTGCCGTGGCTGGTGCACCGACGCTGCGCTGGCAGCAGGGCGCAGTCCCGGTGGCGGAGTGGAAAGTGCTGCTGGGCGCACGTCGCGTACCCGTGACGATGATTGTGGCGCGTATCGATCCCGCGCGCGTGGCGTTGTCGCTGGAGATCGCGCGTGTGGGCGATGCCATGGGTCCGTGGGGAATACACGATGCACCGGCCGACGCCGTGGTCGCCTTCAATGCCGGACAGTTCAGCGACGAGGGGCCGTGGGGATGGGTGGTGCATCGCGGGCGTGAATGGCAGGCGCCTGGCGCTGGCACACTCGCGGCGGCGCTTGCCGTGGACAGTGCGGGGCGGGTGCGCGTGCTGGCCGCCGACAGTATCGGGGAAGCGCGGAAGCGCGGCGGATCGATGGAAGTCGTGCAGTCGTATCCGCACCTGCTGGCGCACGGCGCGCTGGCACCTGGCCTCTGTCGTGACGGCGCGATCAACCGCGGACACCGGGATATCCGGTTGGCCATCGGGGTTCGGGCCGATGGTGACATCATTGTGGCGCTTTCCCGCTACGCACCCGCGGCCGCGATTGCGGGGGTGACCGACCGCCTGCCGGTGGGACCGACGACGTTGGAGATGGCGGAGATCATGCGCCGGTTGGGGGTGGCCGACGCCGTCATGCTCGACGGCGGATTGTCGGCGCAGCTGCGGGTGCGTAACGCCCCCCTCGACCGGCAGTGGCCCGGTCTCCGTATGGTTCCGCTCGCTGTAGTAGGGCGCAGGCGGTAAGATTTTCTAGAGTGTTGGTATTTCCAATTCGCCAGCTGACCTGTCCCGGAGCTTCCATGTCACCATCCCGTTCTGCACGGCGCATGTTGTATGCGGCCAGTGGAGTATTGGCTTTGCTCTCTGCGCGTCCCGCCGAAGCCCAGTTTGGCAAGTTGAAGAAAATGGGCGCAGACGCCATCAAAGACGCAGCGAAAGAAAAGGTGAGCGGCGATAAGAAGCCGGAACCGACGAGTACGGCGGCATTGCCAGTTGCCAGCAAGAAAGCGGCGGCCGCGCCCGTGCTGACGACCGACAAGGTCGCCTTGATCGTGGCGAGTCTCGCCCCGCAGCTCAAAGACGCGATACGTCGTGATGCCGCGTCGCGCGCCAATGCGGAGTGGGCGCCCAAGAAAAAGGCGAACGATGAATGCATAAACACGTTGTCCCAGAACCCCGATCCGATGGCCCTTCTGGCCAACACGCAGAAGAACGAAGCGAAGATCGCCGCGTTGCAGAAGCAGTCGGAGGGCGCGAATGCGCGGTTGAACAAGGCGACAGCCGCTGGAGATCTGCGGGCGCAGACGTTTTTGCAGGACACCGTCAACGTGCTCATGTTGCGGGGGGCGCTCTTGAGCACATCGGGGAAGTGCACGGCCGAATTCACGCCGACCGCCATCCTGGAGTACCAGATCACCGAGCGCGAGCGCTACGCCAAGGGAGGCAATAACGAGAGCGCCGAGGGATTCGACCCGGGGTCCGCCGTTCGCGGCGGCATGACGCAGTACGAGTACGGACTGCTGCGTGAGCGCATCGCAATCTGGGTGTTGCTGCAGGAGACTCCCCCCCTGCGCGGTGCTGGCAAGGAAGGGGTCTTCACCGCCGACGAAACCGCGGCGTTAACGGCGCACGCGGCAGACATCAAGAAAATGGCGCCTTTGTTCAAGAGTGATGCGCTGATCTGGAAGACGTGGAGCGACGTAAAGAGCTGGTAAGCCGCGGCCCGTGACCAACGGGAACCCAGCCTCTGTTTCGCGAGTTCCGCGTGCATGTCCCAGACATCGCACGCGGTTCTCATTTTCGGCGCCACCGGTGGCGTCGGCGCAGCCCTTGCCCGCCGCCTCGTGGCCGCCGGCACCAAGGTATTTCTCACGGCACGTCGCGAGGAGCCGTTGGCGGCGCTCGCCGGTGAACTCGGTATGCCGTACGCCACGAGCGACGCCACCGATTGGACGGAGATCGATCGGATTGCCGATCTGGCCGTCGCCCACTTCGGCACCGTGAACGGCATGGCCAATTGCGTGGGGTCGCTGCTGCTCAAGCCGGCGCATCTCACCAAGTTCGAGGAGTTTCAGCTCACGATTGCGCAGAACCTCACCAGTGCCTTCGGCGTGGTGCGTGCCGGCGCGCGCGTGATGACGGGCGGCGGCAGTGTGGTGCTGTGCAGCACCGCGGCGGCGCGCATTGGCTTGTCGAATCACGAAGCGATCGCTGCCGCCAAGGGTGGCGTGCAGGGGCTCGTGCTCTCGGCCGCAGCCACCTACGCGGCGCGCGGATTGCGCGTGAATGCCGTCGCGCCCGGCTTGGTGGACACGCCGCTTACCGCGCGCATTACGGGATCACCGGCAGCGCTGCAAGCATCGCAGTCGATGCACGCGCTGGGACGCGTTGGTCAGCCCGACGACGTGGCCGCGTGCATGGCGTTCCTGCTGGGTGCCGACGCGTCGTGGGTGACGGGGCAGGTGTACGGCGTCGATGGCGGGCTGGGGACGGTTCGGAGCAAATAGAACTCGTAGCCAGCAAGATACGAGCAGCCGGCCTGTTGACAGGTTTCAGACCGGCCGACACGTTCTTCAGAGGTGCGCCACAATTGTGGCTCACTTTTGCGCTCAATGAACGAGTGAATCGACGCGATCGGCTTCGGAGTATCTCTTTGCGAATAGTGCTCAGGCTGGTCCAGCTTACCGCTGTGGCCGTCACGATCATGTCGACGGCCAATGCAGTGCGTGCCCAAACCCCGGCATTCTCTTCCCAAAACGAGGACGCGAGTCAGCTCAAGGCGCGCCTTGAAATCAGTGAGTTTCACGCGCTGTGGCAGGCCGCTTGGCAACGCAGCGAAGATATGCGACGCGCTCGCCGCACCAAGTATGAGCTCCTACAGCGCCTGCTTCACGCGAGCTGCAAAAGCTATAACTTTAAAGATCGCCGCGGTTGGTTGGCGCAGACCGAGGCGCCGTTTCGGGGGTTGCCGGGTGAGCAGTACCCGATGATCGAGGGAGTGCGGCCTGACTACGGTGTCTGTCCGTCTTGGTTCCTCGGAAGCGTCATCGACGCCGAAGACGAACACCGTTGGCGCGATGGGGCGCTCGTGCCCAAGGAGCGCGCGCGAATCGCGCAACTCCGAAATCAGCTCATTGCGCGACTCCACGAACAGGAACAATCCCGTCCGGAGCACCCGTGGCTGCGCGGGCAACTCGTCCGACTGCTGCTTGACGCGCGTCGCTATGAGGACGCACAGCAGGTCGCGGAGCGCTGCGTTCCCCAGGCGTCGTGGTGCGACGGATTGCGGGGACTGGTGTGGGCGTACCGCGATTCGACGGTGCAGGCGGAACAGGCCTTCGGCCGCATGCTCGATCGTTTGCCCGACGGCGACCGCTGCGTGTGGCAGCGACTCACGCCACTCCTAGAGAAACCGTTCGCGGCGCACTACGCCGAGCGCTCATGCGCGCAGCAGGCCGCGCTGAACGACACGATCTGGTGGCTGGCCGACCCGCTGTACCGTGACGCGGGGAACGCGCGCAAAGTGGAACAGTATGTGCGGCGCATGGAGATCGCCCTGCGCCAAGCGACGGAGCAGGACGAACGGTATGCGTTCGACGAGGAACGCTTGGGGGATGCGCTGGCCACCGTCATCGATCGGTATGGCTGGCCAAGCTACACCGCCGCCCTCGGCACGGCGTGGGATCGATGGGAGTCTCATTTCCGTTCGAGCAGGCAAATCCCCGCCCCGCCCGCACCACCATATAGCACGTTCGAGTATTCGCCTCACGCCGTGGCGGCGTTCCCGTCGTGGCACGCCGTCACGACCCCGTATGGGGCGCGAGCTGATGACTGGCGCCTGCACCCGGTTGACGAGACGGGTGAGCCGGCGCTTTCGTGGT
>JAIXTI010000147.1 GCA_027484025.1 bacterium | reverse complement strand
CGTCGATCAGGTCAGTGCCATCATCGACGCGGAAGGACTCCGGCACGACCGGGTACATGAAGTCGAAGCACAGGTCGAGGGGCTCATCGCGCAACTCGAGCAGGAAATTCACGTCTTCAGCAAGGACGACTGATGCAGGTTTTCACACCGAAGGAAGTGGCCAAGCACGCGGCCAACAAGTATCTCAGCGTACTCATCGCGGCGAAGTTCGCGCGTGTGCTGAACGAATTCCCGCGCGATCGTTCGATCAACGAGAAGAAGCTCACCACGCGGGCGCTCGAAGAGCTCACCGATGGCGAGATCGATTACAAGGTCGTGCCGCGCCGTCGTCCTTCGGCCTGAGTTCCTGGTAGTTGCAGGACCTGACGCCGCGTCGTGACTCCGGTCTCGACGCGGCGCGTTGTCTCTCCGCCCGCAGGCACCGTGCGCGTTCGCGCTGCACCCCACTCCTCCCCACCCGCCATCGTGGACGCCAGGGATCGGCTTCGCCGGTATCTCGAACAACGGCGCGAACTCGGTGAATCCGAGTTCGTGCTCGATGGGCTATCCGTGGAGGAGGTGCTCAAGCTCGTCGGCCTACGAAATGCCGGCGGAGCGTCGCGCCCGCGCGCAGCGGAGTCGCGGGTCGCCGAGCCGAAGAACAGCCTGCGCGACGGACCGCCACCCGGCATGCATGACGGCCCACCGCCGGGCATGCACGATGCGCCCCCCGATTATTCGTACGACATGCCGCCTGCGCCGCAGGCGCCGCCACCGCCGCCGGTTCCGGAGCGTCGTTTCGACGAAACGGTCAGCACCGACTGGCGGGCGACACTTCGCAACGCGGGGGCGCTGCGTCCTGGCGCGAGCGACGCGACGAGCGTCCCCAAGCCAGTGGTGCCGGCATCTCCCGCGGCTTCGGCGCCTACGGTACCCGCCGCCCACGCGCCTGTGAGCGGCGGCGCGGCCTTCGTGCTTCCGCCGTGGCTCGCCGCGCTCGAGCTATCGGCTGGACTCGACGCTGGAAAGATTTCCGTCAACGCCGTCGCGCCGGAGATCAGCGCGCTGCCAACCCTCGACGACATCAGCGCGCGCGTCGCCGGATGTACGGCGTGTGCGTTGCACAAGTCGGCGCGAAATCCGGTGCCTGGTGAAGGGAATCCGCAGGCTGACTTTCTGTGCGTGGGCGAAGCGCCGGGCGCGCAGGAGGACGAACAAGGACGGCCGTTCGTGGGAGAATCCGGCCAGTTGCTCACGAAGATTCTCGGCGCCATTCAGCTCTCGCGCGAGGACGTCTACATCTGCAACGTGCTCAAGCACCGTCCTCCCGGCAATCGCGATCCGCTGCCGGAAGAGGTGCAGGCGTGTCAGCCGTACCTGCTGAGGCAGATCGAACTCGTGCAACCGAAAGTCATTCTGGCGCTTGGCCGATTTGCCGCGCAAACGCTGTTGCAAACGACGACCGCGATCGGGGCGCTCCGTGGCAAGGTTCATGGATTCCACGGCGTCCCGCTCATCGTCACGTATCATCCCGCCGCGCTGCTTCGCAACGAAGCGTGGAAGCGCCCCGCGTGGGAAGATGTGAAACTTGCCCGACGTATCCTCGATGCTGCACGCGCCGCCAAAAGCGGTGCGGAGTGATGTGACATGACCAGTCTCGCTGTAACCAATCCGAACGGCACCGGCGGCGCGCTGCAGAACAGCGGCGGCGCGACGCGTGATCCGTACAAGGAACGCCGGCCGCCCTGGTCCGAAGAAGCAGAGCAGGCGGTGCTCGGTGCCATGCTGCTCGATGCGGACGCGATTCTTCGCGCGGGCGAGCACGTCGACGACTCGATGTTCTATCGCGAAGGGCACCGGCGTCTCTTCCGCGCCATGCTCTCCATCACGGAACGCGGGAGCGTGGTCGATCCACTCACGCTGGCCGACGAACTGGAACGGCGCGGCGAGATCGAGCACGCCGGTGGGCGTGAGTATCTCGGCTTTCTGCTCGATGCCGTGCCCACCGTCGCCAACGTCGAGTATCACGCCAAAATCGTCAAGGAGAAGGCGCTGCTGCGCCGGCTCATCGAAGTCAGTACCGAGGTCGTACAGGAAGCGTTCGAGGGGCGGATCACCGCGAACGATCTGCTCGACAGTGCCGAGTCGCGCATCTTCGGCCTAGGGCAGAGCCGAGAGAAAAGTGGCTTCTCCCGCATCAAGGAGCTGCTCTGGCCGGCCATGGAGAAGCTGGAGCTGCTGGCGCAGAGCGATCAGGCGGTGACCGGTGTGCCCACGGGATTCACCGAGCTCGATCACATGACGTCGGGGCTGCAGCCCGCCGATCTCGTGATCGTCGCGGCGCGCCCGTCCATGGGCAAGACGGCGTTCACGCTCAACATTGCGCAGCACGCAGCGATCACGGCCAAGGTCCCCGTCGCGTTCTTCTCGCTCGAAATGAGCAAGGAGTCGCTCGTGCAGCGTATGCTCGCCGCCGAAGCGCTCATCGATGCGCAGGCATTGCGTAAAGGTGGTAGGGCGCTCGACGAATCGATGCCACGTCTGGCGCAGGCGGCGGGTATTCTCAGTCATGCTCCCATTTTCATCGACGACACGCCGGGCATCACGCTGCTCGACATGCGCGCCAAAGCGCGGCGCCTCAAGTCCGAGCACGATCTCGGGCTCATCATCGTGGACTACCTGCAGCTCATGAGCGGCCCGGCCGGCGTGGAGAATCGTCAGCAGGAAGTCTCGCAGATCTCGCGTGGCCTCAAGGCACTCGCGAAAGAGCTCAGCGTTCCGGTCGTGGCGCTGTCGCAGCTTTCGCGTGCCCCCGAACAGCGAACGGGCGACGACAAGGGGCGGCCGCAGCTCTCCGACCTGCGAGAATCGGGCGCCATCGAGCAGGACGCCGACGTGATCATGTTCATCTTCCGTCAGGAGGTGTACGCGGAGCGCGACGAGAACGGCCGTCTCAAAGACCCGTCGGTCGAAGGCAAAGCCGAGATCATCATCGGCAAACAGCGTAACGGGCCCATTGGCAGCGCACGCCTGTTCTATCACAAGCAGTACACCCGCTTCGACAACTTCTCGCCGCGAGAAGCGCCGCCGGAGTACGGCGGTGGTGGCGGCTTCAATGGGCCGAAGCTGGTGAAAGGGAGTCACGATGACTTCAACGGAACGCCGTTTTGATGGCCAAGGCGAAGACGGTGTACGCCTGTACGGAATGCGGCGCGCAGTACCCGAAGTGGGCGGGAAAGTGTGAGGCATGTGGTGCGTGGAATACCTTGGCCGAGGAGGTCGTAGCGGCGGCGCCGACGAGCAAGCGCACGGCGGCCCGTGCCGCTGGTGGCATCGCCGGAACGACGGTGTCACTCGGTCGCGTGACGACTGCGGACACGCCGCGCTGGCAGACGGGGCTCGACGAGTTCGACTTCGTTTTGGGTGGCGGGATCGTGCCGGGCAGCATGGTGCTGGTAGGTGGCGAGCCGGGCATCGGCAAAAGCACTTTGCTATTGCAGGTCGCGGCGCGACTCGAAGCCGCGGGTCAGCCCACGCTTTACGTGTCCGGCGAAGAAAGTGCGTTGCAGGTGCGACTGCGGGCCGACCGGCTGGCCGAAGATGCCTCCGCGGTATCGTTGCTCACCGAAACGTCGCTCGAAACCATTCTCGCCACGGCGGCACAACCGATGGCCGGCGGCAGACAGGTCAAGTGTCTCATCGTCGACTCCATTCAAACGGTTCACACGGAACTGCTCGAGGGAGCGCCCGGCAATGTCGGGCAGGTCCGTGAGTGTGCCGCCCGGCTCATGCGCTTTGCCAAAGACACGAGCACTACGGTCTTCGTCATCGGACACGTGACCAAGGGCGGCGGTATTGCCGGACCCAAGACGCTCGAGCATATCGTCGACACGGTCTTGTATTTCGAAGGCGACGGCACCCTCGATCATCGCGTCCTGCGCGCCACCAAGAACCGCTTCGGGAGCGTCGACGAGATCGGCGTCTTTCGTATGGTCGGCACGGGTCTCATCCCGGTGGAAAATCCATCGGCGCTGTTTCTTGGCGATCGCAGTGCCGTCGCCAGTGGCAGTGCGGTGTGTGCGCTTATGGAAGGGACGCGTCCCGTACTCGTGGAGGTGCAGGCCCTGGCAGCGAAGGCCGGCTTTGGCACTCCGCAGCGGGTAGCCAACGGCATCGACTCACGACGACTCGCCCTGCTACTGGCCGTGCTCGACAAACGTGGCGGATTCTCCTGCGCCCAACTCGACGTGTTCTGCAACATCGTCGGCGGGATGCGGGTGCAGGAACCCAGCGTCGATCTCGCCATCGTCGCGGCGCTCGCGTCGAGTGTCGTGGACAAGCCGCTCCCCGCACAGGCGATTTTCCTCGGCGAGCTCGGGCTCGGCGGCGAAGTCCGACCGGTGTCGCAGGTCGAACGTCGCCTCGCCGAAGCGGCCAAGTTGGGGATGACCAAAGCGTTCCTCTCCGACCGCGCCATGCCGCGTCGCGCGCCGGGCGATATGCAGTTGATTGGCGTTCGCACGTTGACGGACGTGCTGCAGCGCACCGTTGGCAAGGACGCGTCGTGAGCACCCTGTGGAGTCACGCATGAGCGAATCACCAAACGTGCCGCAGCCTCCGCGGCGCATCATTCCGCCACCGGTCATCGCCTCTCGTGGCGAGTCGACACCGAGCGCGGCCGACATCGTCCGCGACGTGGGTGTGGTGATCGTCGCCGGCGGCTCGGGCTCGCGCACCGGAAGTACGGAACTCAAGCAGTTTCGCTGGGTGTCGGGCAAGCCGGCGCTGCTGCACAGCGTGCAGGCGTTCATGGCGCGCCCCGATGTCGCCGTCGTCGTCGTGGTGCTGCCCAAAGCCTATGCCGCCGACCCGCCACCCTGGCTCTTTCAGTGTGATGTCGATCGACTGCTCGTGTCGGTCGGCGGACGCGAGCGGCACGAGAGTGTCGTGAACGGGCTCGAAGATCTTCCCGAAGAAGTCACGGTCGCTGTCGTACACGACGCCGCGCGACCGCTCGTGACCGATGCGACGATCGAGCGGGTAATTGCCGAAGCGCGGAAGGGACACGGTGCCGTGGCCGCGTTGCCGGTCGTCGATACGCTCAAGGAAGTGGACGACGACGGTCGCATCGTGCGCACCGTCGATCGTGCGCGGTTGTGGCGCGCGCAAACACCGCAGGCGTTTCCGCGCGAGATGCTCGAGCAGGCACATGTCGCGGCACGCCGCGAACAGATCGGTGCGACCGACGATGCCGCACTCTGCGAACGCCTGGGGTTGCCGGTGGTTGTCGTGCGCGGCAGTGAGCGCGGAATGAAGATCACGGACGAGAGTGATTTCGCACGCGCGGACGCCCTCAGCATGTTGACGGAGTAGCGCATGCCATTCGGGGGTAACGCCGATCAGCTCACAGTCCCGTTCTGGTCACCGGCGGAGATCGAGGGAGCACTGCGCAGCACGATTGCGCACCTCACCGAGCGTCGCGTGCTCGCCTATCCCACCGAAACGGTCTATGGCTTCGGCACCGCCGTCGATTTCGATTCCGTCGAGGCGCTGGTGCGCATGAAGGGGCGTCCGCCCGGCAAACCGTTCCTGCTGCTCATCGGATCGGTGCAGCAGGTTGGACGGCTGGATCTG
>JAIXTI010000223.1 GCA_027484025.1 bacterium | reverse complement strand
GTGCGGCGGCGTCGGTCACCGCAAGATCATTGGCGTGAAGCACTTCTTCACGCAGAAAAACCCCCGGATGCGGTGGGGTATGCATGGGCATCACGATTCTCCTCTGCGACCTTGTGATTGTCAGTGATAGTCTTCGAGGTTGAGGTCGCACAGGTTCCCGTGCGCATCCACCCTGAACGTCAAGCGCCAATTCCCCGTCACGGACAGCGCCCACGTGCCGTGCCGGTTCCCCGACAAGCGATGGGCTTTCCACTTGAGCGCCGGCGCTAGCAGTTCCGTCGTATCGCTCATCGCGTCGAGAAAGCCCAACATGTTCCGCAGCTTGTGTGCGGAGTGCGCCGGTACTCCGCGCTCGCTGTTCTGGTGATACAACCGGCGGAGCCCTTTATGCGCGAACGACGCAATCCGCATTGGGAATGTAGCCTGTAACGTTACGGGCATCAAGGCGACCGCCCTGGGAGGAGCACTTCGGCACGTGCTCGAACCAGTGTATGTCAGCGTGTCAGCCCGCTGTCACCTACACTTTCACAGCGCATACCCCGCGTGCCTGAACAGAAGGCTCACGCCGATTGGCGGTGAGAACAGAAGCGGGGCCGGTGGACAGACCGGCCCCGCTTGCCAGCCTTGACGTCCCACCGCCATTCACCTGAGGCGCGCGAGCCAGTCCTGTACCGTGTTCAGAAAACGCTCCGGCTGCTCGGCAAACGGATAGTGCCCACACGCCTCGAGCTGCACCACGTCGGCGTGCGGCAACTGCGCGGCAAGCACCCCTGCGCCGCAATCGTATGGGAAGATGGGATCGTCGTCCCCCGCGATGACCAGCGTCGGCATCGTCAATGTCGGGAGATGCGCGGTGACGTCGTATGTCGGTGCCATCGCGGCGAGACAGTGATTGAACGCCGCCGCGGAGAACGTCACGCGACCGAAGACGGCGTTGACCAGCGCATCGGTTGGCTGGTGCAAGTACTGCGGCAACAGTGGCGCGATCCCCTCGGCGAGCGCCTCGTCGCTGGACGTCGTCGAGGCAAGCCACGCCATGATAGCGGCAAAAGACTCCGGTGAAGCCCGGCGTTGGACGTTCTCGATGATCCGGTCGAGATGGCGATACGTCGGCCCCGTGCAGCAGAGAATCAGCCCAGCGACGCGCTCCGGGTAACGCCACGCGTACTCGAGGGCGATGAACCCACCATAGGAGTGGCCGAACAGCACGATCTGCTCAGCGCCGAGCGCGACGCGCAGCCGCTCTACGTCGTCGGCATACGTTTGATGCGTGACACCTGACCAATCGTCCGGCGCAGCCGCGCGTCCATTGCCGCGCTGATCGAAATAGACGAGACGGAATCCCCGAGACAGCGGATCGAGCCAAGGACGGAAGCTGGTGTGGTCGAATCCCAACCCCCCATGCAACGTTAGCAGCGGGACGCCGTCGCCAAGGATGGTCGCGTACAGCTCCCGCAGAATGGCATCTGCGGTGTTCTCAATCGGTGCACTCACCGAATGGCTCGCCACACGGCGCTCGCGACCGACGCGCGGGCGTTCACGCCGAACTTGGCCATGATCGCTTCAGTGTGCCGACGGACCGTGTGAATGCTCGTGCCGAGGGTTTCGGCGATCTCCTGATTTCGGAAGCCGAGGGCCAGCAGTCGCGTGACCTCCCATTGACGGGCGGTGAGGGCCACTGCTGCGAGCGCATTGGGACAATCCTCCGGAACGTCCACCTCCTCCACGCGAAGCAGCGCCACGGGCTGCGAAAAGGGATCGCTTCCCTCCGCGCGCACCAAGCTGACACGACGACCGGCGAAGTCGAGGGCCGCAGGCGTCAACGGGCGTTCCGTCGCGCGACCGTGGCGACCAGACCGATGCAAGAGGTGGCGGGCGGCGAGAGTCACTCGTTCACGCCACCGGGTCACGTAGCCAGATTCGAAAGCCTGCAGGGTCTGCTGCAGGCGCGTACTCATGTGCTGCCAGTGTCCCTCCGCGTCGAGGACCGCGATGTCGCAATCGATCGCATCCATGAGTCGACTCGCGGTCAGCGCGCCATTGGCGTGGCCAGCGATCGTGCGCCCCGACGCCGCCAGCACCGGTCGCAGAAGGCGCATCAATTGCCGCGCGCGCAGGTCATCGAGTTCGGACCACGCTCCATGGTGGTCGATGTGCAGATGCATCTGCATCGACGCACTGCGCACATGCAGTCCAGACGCGTCGACGTCCAGTTTGTACGGCACGTACAACTCATTGAAGATCGGCGACGCGCGGTACTGCGCTGTCCACTCTGGTCCGCGTCGCCGGTAGCGCCAGCGGCGCGTATATGTCTTTGGGATTGGCTCGTGGATCGCCAGCGCCGGGTCCCGGTGACGCCAATGCCTATCCCAGGCGCTCGTGGCCTCTGGGTTGTATCCGACGTACAGCGCGGGTTGACGAAATCCCACCTCGCTGACGTCGAGGTGGCCGGCCTTTCCGCCCACCAGAGCGATTGCGCGGGTAAGAACGACTTCGCGCCACTGGTCGGCGGTCTCGAAGTCGAGCGGCGTCGCGGCGGCGTCCAGGCAGTGCGACAGGCGCCGAAGTTGGCCGGAAGTGAGACGTATGCTCATGGTCGGCAAAATCCGGTGCTGATATCAGCGCGTCAAGGTAAGCCGCCGGGCATCTGTCGGCCGAAACGGCTTCAGGCCGATCCAAATGTGGTCGCGTCGGTGACGCGCGGATGGTGAATCGTTCATGAAACGGTGTGGCACTTGCCTTGGCGGGACGAACCGTACCGTGCGACATTCGGGTCAGCTAGACGCAGCGCCGTGCACCGCACATCGCGCTGGTGTCGCCACTTGGGGATTTGGAAATGACCCGCTGTTCGCCGTTCACCGCTGCACTCCTGTTACTTGGCGTCACCGCCGCTGCTTCCACGGGGCACGCCTCGGGTCGCGTCGGTGAACGCGGGAACCCAATACGGGGCGCGACGGATACGCTGGTCGCGCTCCCCAACGCGCAGAAGGTGACGGCGGGCCGCCTGACGAACGATCGACTCGAGGTGGCACTCGATGTGGTTAACGTCTTGGTGCAGCCGGACGGCCCCCGTGGTGCGCGCGTACCGGCGGTCACGTTCGTTGAGCGCGGCGCGGCACCCACGTTCCCGGGACCGCTCCTCCGAATGAGGGTCGGCGCTCGTGTGCAGGTCTCGGTGCGCAATACGCTCGACAAACCGGTGCAGGTACGTGGCCTCGGTGATCGCGTGCCGGGCGGAACCGGTAGCCCTGGGCGCGTGGCGTTTCAGCAGCAGCCCGCGCTGCTGTTGGCGCCTGGCGAATCACGCGACGTGGAGTTCACACCATCGCACGCCGTCTCGTCGTTCTACTACGCGCGGGTGGTGGACAGTCTCAGTCAACCGGAACCGCCGGGGTTGATCGGCGACATTGTTGGTGCGCTCGTGGTCGACGCACCGCAACAGCGTGCGTCAGAAGGGGAGGAACTCTTCCTCGTCACGCTTGGCGCGGCGGGGTTGAGTATCAACGGGCAGCGGTGGCCCAGCACGCCACGCTTGCGCTACACCGAAGGCTCGCGCGTCAGATGGCGCGTGATCAATGCGTCGGGCGAGTACCACCCCATGCACCTGCATGGGTTCTACTTCCAGGTGCAGTCGCGGGGCGACGCGCAGGTCGATACCGTGCTCGCAGCGCCGCGTCCACTCGCCGTGACAGAAGGGATGCGCGAGTACTCCAGCATGCGCCTCCAGTGGACCGCAGAGCGTCCGGGGAATTGGCTCTTCCACTGCCACCTGCTGGTGCATTCCACTGGAGCGCCCCCCGATTCGGCAGCGTTGGCCGCATCCGCACAACACCATGACGATGACGCCGGCATCGCCATGAACGACGGGATGGCCGGTCTGATCATGGGGATTACCATCACTCCTCGTGGGAAGCCGAGTGCCGCCCGCGTCACCACAGCGCGTCGCATCGACCTGTGGACCAGCCGCAAGGCCGGTGTGTTTGGCGACTCCGCTGCCTTGAGTTTCGTCGTGCAACGTGGAGCGCGGTCGCCGGCGCCTGATTCCTTGGTGACGCCGAGCAGTCCACTAGTCCTCACGCGCGGTGAACTCGCGCGCATTGTGGTGCACAACCGGCTACGCGTGCCACTCTCGTTGCACTGGCACGGGATGGAACTCGACAGCTACTACGACGGAGTCGGACACTTCAGTGGTGTCCCCGGACACATTCGTCCGCCGATCCCGGCGGGTGATTCGATGGAGGTGTTCATGACGCCCCCGCGCGCCGGGACGTTCATGTACCACATTCACGGTGAGAGCGGTACCGAACTGCAGCAAGGCCTGTACGGCGCGCTGGTGGTCGTGGAACCGGGACGCACGGTTGATCGTGACCACGAGCGACTCTTCCTGCTCGCCTCGCGCGGGGCGACGCCCGACGCGCAGGTGGCGATCAACGGTCGTGGAAACGCGCCGGTCGAGCGCTTCGTACGCGGGCGCACGTATCGGCTGCGGTTGATGCACATCAGCACCAATGACGTGAAGACGGTGCGGTTGCTCAGAGGAGACACTCCGGTACGCTGGCGTGCGGTCGCACGTGACGGTGCCGCGTTGCCGGTCTCGCTGCAGCAGCTGTCGGACGCCGTGCTTCGCCTCGATGTGGGACAGACGTTCGATTTCGAATGGACGCCGCTCACCGATGGCGCGTACGTATTCGAAGTCGCGACAGCGCCGCTGCTCAGTGGCCCCGACGTGCAGCGGCTGCCGATCGCCGTAGGCAGCATCCCGGACTCGGTGGTGCTGGCAACAGCGACGGGGACGAGGTACCCGTTGGCGGATACGGATCGCTTGACTCTCTCCGTCCTCACCGGCGTGTTCCGTGCCAACGATGGAGAAATGATCACGCTGTGGGATCAGGACGGTGGGGTCGCCTATTCGCGTACGATCAACAACGACGAAAGCGCGCCGGTCAGCCTCGTGGCACTCGCAGATGGCCAGTGGGTTCCCGGTATACGGAAGGCTGGAACCATCACGGAGCTCGAGCCCGGCAGGCGTCATGTGCTGTCGGCGGCGCGGGTGATGGTCGGCGATTCCGCCGTTTCCCAACGGGTATACGAACGCATCGCGACGTTTCCGCTGGCGACTCCGGCGCGGGCCCGCTTTGTGGGCCGATACGAGCAAGGCATCGAGATCGTCGCATTGGGCGACTCCCTGACCCTCACCGGGCTCATTCCGGTGCCACTTCCGCTGGTGCCGATTTCGCCAAGTCGGCTACAGGTCACCTTCCCCGATGGTGCGCGCTACGTCATGCAGTTCGACGGGCGTGTCGGTCCGTTCGATGGCTTCTCGGTTCTCGGAGTTGGCTTCAGCGTGAAGCGCCTCGCGGACACGAAGTAAGCCTGAGGTTGGGCGCCGCGTACTTCTGGTGTGTTTGTCCGAGAGGGCGCAGCTGCAAACCATTACCATGGTTGCGGAGCAGATTCTGCTGGCACACGGTGGCGCACTGACGGTGACCTCGACGGACGCCGATGGGACATGCTTCTCTGCGTCGATACCGCGCACGGCGAGCTCCGCGTAACTGCCGCCACGGCTTCAAAGGCGCGACCCTCACGCACCACACGGCCTCGGCAGCCTAAGCTGCGTCCGAGGCCGTGTGGCGTTGCCGAGCATCAGAGGTAGGCGCTCACCGTTTTCGTGTCGAGCGTCTGCCCGTTCCGGGTATCCCACAGTCGCAGGTTGAACGTATGCATGCGCCCCTGGCAGTTCACCAACGTGGAGTTCGCCGACCAGAACTGCGTGCCGCCCGGCGACGTGTTCTTCGGGGCGATGAAGTGCGGGACGTCCACGGCGCACGCGGGATTGGTTTCGACGTCCACGACATCCACCTCGAACGCTTCGTTGCGCGTACCGCAGTTGTAGGCAGACCCGCTGAAGCCGATACCCGTGCGCGTCGTGTACACCACGATGTTGTACGTCGTAATGCTCGCCGAGAGCACGCCGCAGCTACCAGCCGACGATCCGCCGCCGCCGCCGCCGCCACCACCACCGCCGCCACCACCACCTCCACCGCTGCTGGCCGAAGTATCGATACCACTGCTGGACGAACTGCCGCCTTGCAGGCGCGGTAACGCGCTGGCGACGGGTGAGGTGACGTCGGCGTTGTTGCACGCCGTGAGCAGGGCCACTGCGCAGGTACCGAGGAGCGCGCGAATTCGCATGGAGAGTCCCGATGGGAGGTGGCGGCGCCGGGGAAACGCGCTCAGTCGCGGTCCGTGGCCGTGTCATCTCATCAGGCATGGATCACGCCGACTTCGTGCACCGGGGGTGGGAACATGTATCCCCATGCTTCGCAACGCTTTGACGCGACGTCTCCGCCGTCCGGTCGGCGCCCGCCGTGTATCAAAACGCCGTAGCGCCTAACGAATCGTTACAGCTTCCGTCGCGTCAGTGACTGCAACGCCGCTTTCGGCAGCCGAGCCGACACACCGAAACTTGGCGCTACGACATCGGGAATATCGAAGCGCACCGCAAAGCCCATCAGGATGGCCACGTCGTTGGCCGTCAGCACATAGTCCGCTTCGAGCCAGCGGGCGAGGTCGGAGGTGGCCGCCCGCATCGCTTCGTCCAACGAGCCCCCAGTGCCGATGCTCATGATCGCTTCTGCTGTTTCCGCGCGCGGCATGCTGGCAAAGCCCCAGCGCTTCACATCCACCGTGAACGTCACGTCGAGACTCGTTTCCATGGCGTCGCCCGTGAGCTCACCGTCGCCTTGCGCGGCGTGCCCGTCGCCAAGGTACAGGTACGCGCCCATGGCCGAGACCGGGAGGTAGAGCGTGGTGCCCTCACGAAGCTGACTGTACTCGAGATTGCCACCATAATTGCCCGCGTCGCGCGAGCTTGGGGTCCAGCTTCCCCCCGGTGCCGCCGCAACCACGCCAAGGAACGGCGTGAGTGGCACCGTGAACGCGGAGAGCCCTGCCGTTGGCGTGGTAAGGCGCGCTACGCCCGCTACCGTGTCGAGCGTCCACTTGTTGTCGGTGGGGGTCTGCTTGCGTTCGGTGGCGTACGATGGCGTGATGGCGTTGTCCACCAGCGACGTACCGCTGAACGCCCACGTGCGGTTGAGGCGCACGCGAAGCAGGCGAACCACGAGCACGTCACCCGGGACCGCGCCTTCCACGTAGAACGGCCCGGTGAGCGGGTTGCCACCGTCGGAGCGCTTGTTGCCCTTCTGGCCAAAGGCGCCTGTTCCCCATCCGCCGGCGTCGACGGTGGTGGTCTGCACGGTGTCGCCCGCATGGACGCGTAACGCCGGTGCTGTCGTGCTGCTTACGCCGCGATGATACGTGGTCGGTGTCAACGAGTAGCGGCGGGCAGTCGCCGGTTTGCGGTGGCGCTGCGCCGTCCATTGCGACGAATCAGTGTCGGTGACAATCCATCCCGACAGCGAGTCGCCCGACAGCGTTCCGCGCCACCGATAGCTGCCAACGGTGAAGCGGAACTCGCGGCCGCGCAGGCTGCCGGTGAGCGCCTGTCCGTACACGCTGCCGCGGATCGTGTCGCCAGCGGCCGTGAGATTCACGCGCTGCGGCTGCGCGTCGCCGACCATCTGGAAGACCCACTCGCCGACCACGGTCTGCGCGACCGCCTGCGCTGGAAGGAGGCGCGCCGTGGTGGCAACGAGTGCCATACCGCAGCCCCAAAGGGCGTGCCGTGGGCGCATGAGGCGAGAAAGTGTCATTGCTTTGTTCGTTAGGAGTGCGTCCGCCAATGCCAGACTGAGATTCAGTCGGCGGTCTCTGTCAGCTGTTCGTGCCCGGCACGCATTCGGATGCAGCGCGGCGCGCTGTGCGGCAGACGGCATAGTAGATTCGCTCCAGTCTCGTACCTGCCATGCCCCCTCCTCACCGGGATTCGCCGTTGTCTTCGTCTCGGGTTTTGCTGGTATTTTTTCTATGCCTGGCTGCCGCTTGCCAAGCAGACAATTCTACGCCACGCGTTTCTCCCGACGCCATGTTCGACGCGTTGAGCGAGGGCGAAATCCGGCAGGCGGTCGCCGCGGTCCGCGCGGCGTCGACCACGAGCGCGATGCGGTTCGTCACGGTCTCACTGCAAGAGCCCGACAAGGCGCGCGTCGTTGCTGGCGCTCCCGCCCCCCGTGTCGCCATGGTCGTGACCTACGAAGCGACGGGGGACGTCCTTCGCGAGTTCCTGGTGGCGCTCCCATCCAGCCGAGTGCTTTCCACGCGGACAGTTCTCAACGCTCAGCCCATGCTGTCGTCTGAGGACGCTCGGCTCGCCGACAGTATCCTCCGGGCAGATCCACGATGGGTGGCCGCCCTCGCACGTCGCGGTATCACGGACCTCTCGAGAGTTTCGGCCGGCACGTGGAGCGCGGGATACTTCGGTGACAGCACGGTGCGCGGACGGATCGTGCGCGTCGTGCCCGCACTGCGCGACGCACCAAGCGACCGGGATTACCTTCGCCCCATCGAAGGGCTGACGGCGGAGGTGAATCTCACGCGCGGCGCGATCGAGTCGCTGCGCGACACCATCGTCGCAGACGTGTCACCGGCGCGTACACTCGAACCGGAGGCAGGCTATCGAGCGCCCGCGCCAAGCGGTGCGAGGCCAAACGCGGCCATCACGATTCGCGGCCAGTCCGTAGCGTGGCGCCAGTGGCGATTCCATGTGGCACCGGACCCGCGAGAGGGCGCCGTCTTGCACCGTCTGCGCTACGTCGATGATGCGCGGGAACGGTCCGTCCTGTATCGCGCGTCGGTTTCTGAGATGGTGGTCCCATACGGTGATCCTGATCGCGGCTGGTACTTCCGCAACGCGTTCGACGCTGGTGAGTTTGGGTTGGGACACTTCGCCCAGCCGCTGCGCGCGGGGCTCGACGTGCCCGACGGGGCACAGTTCATCGATGCAACCTTTGCCAATGTGCAAGGCGCTCCCAGGCAGTTTCCGCGCGCCATCGCCGTGTACGAACGCGACGGAGGGCTGGCGTGGCGACACATCGACCTCGCGCGGCGGTCACGTGAGTTGGTCGTCGAGTGGATCTCGTCGCTTGGTAACTACGAGTATGGATTCGCGTGGATTCTGCACGAGGACGGTACCATCGAGCAGCGCACCACGTTGACGGGCATCTTGTCGGTGAAAGGCGCGGCGGCGGCATCAGATTCGCTCGATGCCGCGGCTGCACACGGACAGCGCATCACGGCGCAGCTCGTTGCCCCGCATCATCAGCACTTTTTTGCCTTTCGGTTGGACACCGACATCGACGGCCACGCCAGCCAGCGGGTCGTGGAGATAGAGGGGCAGGCGGAAACCGTTGCGGGTGCAACCGACGACCCACACAGCGCCATGACCGCCGGCGTGACCGTGTTGCATACGGAGCAACAGGGGCAACGCCAAGCCGATGCCAGCACGGCTCGTCGTTGGGTCGTGCAGAATACGGCAGTGCGTAATGCCTTGAACGCGCCGGTGGGCTTTTCGCTTACCCCGGGCGAAAACGCGCGGCCGCTCGCGCAGCGATCCGCCTGGGTCCGCAGGCGTGCAGGCTTTCTCGATGCGCAGCTGTGGGTGACCCCGTATCGGCCAGCCGAACTCTACGCGGCCGGCACATACCCCAATCAGAGTCGCGGCAGCGACGGGCTGCCGTCGTTCACGGGTGCCAACGAGCCCATCATCGACAAGGATGTGGTGCTCTGGTACGTCATGGGCATCACGCACCTCCCGCGACCCGAAGATTGGCCGATCATGCCGGTGCACGTGGCCGGCTTCAAGCTGGTCCCCACTGGCTATTTCGACGCGAATCCGCTGATGAAACGGTAATGCTCGAGCTCGGCTCCCTGGGGCCCAGAATGTGATACTTGCGGAGATGGCTGCAACGCCGCAACGTAGCGTCCGGGCATGATTTTCAGACAACCTGAACAAGTCGAGGAGCAGATGCGTAAGCTTTTGACTGCAGTAAGCATTCTGGCCATTTCCGCGTCTCCGGCGTTGGCTGGTAACGAGAACTGGCAACAACCGACAACGCGGGTGCCCGAACCGTCGTCGGTCGCCCTTATCGGCGCCGGCATTGCCGCGTTTGGCTTTGTGGCGCTGCGCCGCAACCGTCGCGAGAAGTAACGTTCCGCGTCCGCTTCGTTTGATCGAAGCATGACGAGACAAAGCGGGGCCGGTCGATCGACCGGCCCCGCTTTCAATTCGAGGTGGGTGGTGCGGAGGTAGAACTCAGCTCTTGAAGTTCGGAGTGCTCTACGGCTCCACCAGCGGTAGGCCGGTGAGGTTTCTGAACAGCCGACCCTTCCGGCGCACACCGTTGGTGCCCATCCGAAAGGGAAGAGGCGTACGCGGCATGTCGTTGTAGCGACGCCTATCGCTGAATCGCTGACCATGGCCTTCTTCAATAGCGAGCGCACCGACATGCGCCACTTACGGCGCCGTTGGCCAGTCGCGACGGAGCAGGCCGCGTTCGCTCGCCTGGCGCCCATACGTTCGCGAGAGATAGATCGCGTGGGCCCACGCATTCTCGGCGTAGGCACTCCACGTACCATGGCGATTCATCATCGCGCGGTCGTACTGCACAAAGCAGAAGGCTTTCCAAGCGGCCGCCTCGGGGCTGAGGTTGTCCGCGCGCCGCACATTGGAGTAACCGGTGTAGAGTGTCACCCGGGCGTGCAGCGCATGTGCGGCCTCGAGCGCTATCTCGCCGGTTGCCCGATGGTCGGCGTGATCGATAGGGTTCGTCATCACCTCGGGGTCTTGCGTATGAACTTCGGCGCGCAAGCCGAGCCGCAGATGCGCGCTGATGATCGCCGCAACGGTCCGCGCGAGGTCGCTGCGGCTGCCGTAGCGGGCGCTGCCGTCGAGCGCGCCGATGGAGTCGACCTCCGTGGTCGTCAACAGCCGGGTCAGCGATTGAAAGCGGTGCATCGCGAAGCCGGCGCCATCGGGGCGCCCGTCCGGCAATCGCAAGAAGACGGTCGTGGCTGTACCGGTCCTGCAGGCGCGAAGCAGTCGCGCCGGCCTCGTCTCCCCTCCGTCACGCCACGGTGACGCCACCCCGGGCACCCGCCACTGACTGCACGACGTGTTCGTGCCCGACTCCCCAGCCAGCGCCAGCGCCGCCCGCATGGACGCGAGGGCCCCGAGCTCCCGGGTCTGCCAGAATTCGTCGCCGCGTGCGGCATCGCCGGCGCTAGTCACGATGACCAGCACCGATTGCCGACGCCGTAGTGCCTCCACGAGCACGTCGCCCATGAAAAGCTGCCAATCGTCCGCATGGGCCACGACGAACGCGTTAAGTGCATAGGGCGCGCTCTGCGCGCCGACCCGGGCGGCGCTCGTAAGCACGTAGAAACTCGCAAGCAGCAGTGGCAGCACGCGCCACCGGCGGACGATAAGAGGAGGACGGCGCATGCCCCGAACATCCGGCGCGATCTGCAAGCGCGCAACTACACGTGAAGGATCACCGGCGTGATCAACGCTGAGTTCTTGCACCCGCATTCCGTGTGCTAGTTTTCCGACGTACCCCGACAAGGATCCTGTATGCGCGTCCGTCTCCCCGCTGCAGCCATAGCAATTGCCACTGTAGCTCTCGCTGTTGCCATTCCGTCTGTCATCGAGGCGCAACGCCGCCCCGGGGTGGGGATGGGCTTCTATACCACCACCGGGCTGCTCTCCGCCGATGTCGAGGTGGGGCCGGTGACCTCTACTACGGCCCTCGCCGAAGCGCCGCTGGCGTCGGCCTCGCTGCTCCTCACGGCGCCGCTGAAAAAGAGCGCGAAGCGGGCATGGATTCTCGGCGCACGGCTGACCCCGCTTGCCGTGGGGAACGGCAACTCCTGCTTCGTGACCCCCAATGTCACCGGCTGCCAGGACGTGCGCTTCGAGGAGCGCGCTGCATTGCTGGCCGGCGGTGCCTTCGACATTCGCTCCACCGTGTTACGCGTCATGGTGGGCTCCACGCTCTACAGCGTGCAAGAGCAGGGGACGCGCCTGGGCACCACGCTTCGCCTCGACTACGGCGCCCCGCGACTGCGCGGTTCGACGCCCACCTTCTTCTTTACGCGCACCTTCCTCGGCAGCCAGCGTGGTGAGGCCGTCGCCATGAGCACGCTGGGTGTGGGCTTTCGCTGGGTGCGCAAGAAGTAGGGGCAGCAGAGCCCCTACTTCTTGCGGTTGCTACTTCGCACCGCCGCCGAGCGCGCGGTACAGGTTGGTGAGCGCGACGCGCTGCCGGAGCTGCGTCTCCACCAGCTCGAGCTTCACGTCGATGGCTTCGCGCTGCGCCGTAAGGACTTCCAGATAGTTCGCACGCGCCGACGTAAACAGGTCGCTCGCAATGCTGATGGAACGATCGAGCGCACTCGCCTGCTGCGACTTGAAGGTGTACAGGCTGTCGAGGTTGCCGATCGCCGACACCAGGTTGGACACTTCGGTCACCCCGCCGAGAATGGTGCGGCGATAGTTGTAGAGCGCTTTCTGCTGCGCCGCACTCGCCCGCCCGAACTCCGCCTTGATCGACTTGCGGTTGATGAGTGGGGCCATGGCGTCGCCTACGACGGAGTAGGCCATCGACTCGGGCGTCGTGAGCAGATACTTCGTGGCGAACGCCCGCAAGCCGAAGCCCGCCGACAGATTCAACTCGGGAAAGAACTCCGCCCGCGCCGCTTTCACATCGAAGCGTGCCGCCGACAGTTCGAACTCAGCCTGTCGGATATCGGGACGATTCTGCAGGAGCTGGGTGGGTACCCCCTGACTCAACGCCACCGGCCCCGGTGCGGTGAGCGACGCCCCCGAACGCGTGATCGGTTGCGGATAGCGACCGAGCAGGAAGTTCAAACGGTTTTCGGTCTCTCTGATCTGCTGCCGGATTTCGTACTCGAGGCCCTGGGCGTTCAGCAGCAACGCCTGGAACTGTTGCACGGCCAGCTCGCTGACCGCCGCCGCCTCGCGCTGCGCGCGCACGACTTCGAGCTCGTTGCGCTGCAGCTCGATGGCCTGCCGCACAATGACGAGCTTCGCGTCGAGCGCCGTCAGCTCGTAGTAGCTGTTCGCCACCTCCGCGACGAGGCTCGTCATCACGTAGCGGCTCCCCTCGACACTCGACAGATAGCGGGCGAGCGCCGCTCCCTTTTGGCTGCGGATCTTGCCACGCACGTCGGCTTCCCACGCCGCCGTGAAGCCCACGGCCATATCCCGAATGGGCTCGGGGACCTCCTTCCCTTCGGTGATTTCGGTCGACGCGTTACCCGCACCTTCGGCGGTATAGCGCGCACTCTTGTCGAGCCCCAGCGAAAGCCCGGCCGCCACCGTGGGGAGCAGTTTGCCGCGTACGTACTGCACCTCGTTGCGCGCCATCTCGATCTCCTGCAAGGTCGAGAGCCGCTCGGGGTTGTTGCGTACCGCCGTGTCGATGAGCGCACGCAACGTGGGGTCGGTGAAGAACGTTTGCCAGCCTATGCCCGCCATGGTGCTGCTGTCCCCGCCGGTCGCGCCGCTTGGCGCACCGGCGAAGGACTGCGGGACCACCGGGGCCGCGGGTGGCGGTGTCATGGCTGGAGCAATGCAGCCGCCGAGCAGAACAAGAGTGAGGCTCGGCAGCCACACGCGTGCGACGGAAGTATGTGTGCGCATGTCTGGTCAGCCTTCGGTAAGCGGAGTCTCTTCTTCGTCGGTCACGAGCGGATGTTTCTCCGACGTGCGCGCAAAAACGAAGTAGAGGCCGGGAATGAGAATGACGCCGAGCAGTGTCCCGAGCAGCATGCCGCCGAACGCCGCGGTACCGATGGTCCGGTTGCCGATCTTGCCGGGACCCGTGGCGAACATGAGCGGAATGAGGCCGGCGATGAACGCGAACGACGTCATGAGAATGGGGCGGAATCGCGCGCGTGCACCGGCAATGGTGGCTTCGATGGGCGTGAGCCCCAGGCTATGCTGTTGCGACGCGAACTCCACGATGAGGACCGCGTTCTTGCCGAGCAGACCGATGAGCATCACCATCGCGATCTGCGCGTAGATGTTGTTCTCGAGCCCTGTCAGGAAGAGCAGGAGGAAGGCGCCGAGCACACCGGCGGGCAGCGACAGGATGACAGCCAGCGGCAGGATGAAGCTTTCGTATTGTGCCGCGAGAATGAGGTACACGAACACCAGCGACACGATGAAGATGTAGATCGCCTGATTGCCCTGGCGGACTTCGTCGAGTGAGATGCCGGCCCAGTCGATGTCGTAACCGCGCGGAAGCGCCTTCTTGGCCGTTGCGGCAATGATCTTGATGACTTCACCACTGCTGAACCCCGGCGCCGCCGCTCCGCTGATTTCGGACGCGTTCGCCATGTTGTGGCGAGTGATCTCCGAGAGGCCGTACACCTTCTCGAGGCGCATGAATGCGGAGTAGGGCACCATCTCGTCGCGGTTGTTCTTCACGTACAGTTTGAGGATGTCCTCGGGTTGCGTGCGATACTCCGGCGCCGCCTGCACGATGACCTTGTACTGCCGGTCGAACTTGATGAAGCTGATCTCGTAGTTGCTGCCGAGCAGGGTGGAGAGGGTGTTGAGTGCACTCTCGATATTCACGCCTTTCTGCTGGGCGAGATCGTTGTCCACCCGCAGCATGTACTGCGGGAAACTGGCGCTGTAGAAGGTGAACACCGACGACAGTTCCTTGCGCTTGGAGAGCTCCGCGACAAACTCGTTGCTGATGGTCTCCATGCGCTTGTAGTCGCCCGAGCCGCCCTTGTCGAGCAGACGGAGTTCGAACCCACCAGCGGCGCCGTAGCCGGGCAAGGCGGGCGGAAGGAAGAACTCGATATTGGCGCCCGTAATGTCTTTGACCTTCTCCTCCATTTCCGCGATGATCTGCGTGGCGGAGTGTTCGCGGTCGCTCCAGTCCTTCAGGTTGATGAGACAGGTCCCGGTATTGGCGCCGGTGCCTTCGGTGAGAATCTCGTATCCGGCGAGCGCCGACACGGACTTCACACCATCAACCGATTCCGCCGCCTTCTGAAGGCGCGCGACGATTTCATTGGTGCGCTCGAGCGTCGAGCCCGGCGGCGTCTGCACGATGGCGTAGAACATCCCCTGATCTTCGTTGGGGATGAAGCCACTCTGTACCGAGCGGCCCGTGAGCCAGGTGGCGCCGCACAGCGCGAGGAGGACGCCGAAGGTGACGACTCGACGCGAGGCAATCGCCCCGAGCAGGCCAATGTACCGGTCGGTGACCCGGCCGAAGACGCGATTGAAGGCGGCGAGGAAGCGCCCCATGGGCGACGTCTTCTCGCCGTGCTGGTGCGGCTTGAGCAGCATGGCGCACAACGCCGGGGTGAGCGTAAGCGCCACGAAGCCCGAGATCACGATGGCCGTGGCCATGGTGATGGAGAACTGCCGGTAGAAGATGCCGACGGGACCCGACAGGAAGCCGACCGGGATGAAAACCGCCGCCATGACGAACGTGATGGCGATGATCGCCCCGGAGATCTGACTGACGGCCCGTCGCGTGGCGGCGAGCGGGCTCAGGCGCTCGTTCTCCATGATGGCATGGACCGCTTCAATCACCACGATGGCGTTGTCGACCACGATACCAATGGCCAGCACCAGCGCGAAGAGCGTGATGAGGTTGAGCGTGATGCCGAAGAGCTGCATGAACGCGAAGGTGCCGATCAGCGACACCGGGACCGCGATGGCCGGAATGAGCGTCGAGCGCCAATCGCCCAGAAAGATGAACACCACCAAGCCGACGAGAATGAACGCCTCGATCAGCGTATGGAGCACCTTCTCGATGGAGGCATCGAGGAACTTGGAGACGTCGTAGCTGATCTCGTAGTGCATGCCCTTGGGGAACGACGATGCACTGATCTCCGCCAGACGAGCCTTCACGTCCTGAATGACCTGGCTGGCATTGCTGCCGAACGACTGCTTGAGCACGATGGCCGCCGACGGTTTGCCGTCGAGCGTGGAGTAGATGTCGTACATCGAGCTGCCGAACTCCACGTCCGCGATATCCTTGAGGTGCAGGATTTCACCGTTGGGCGTGGCGCGGATGATGACGTTCTCGTACTGCTCCTTGGTGGTATAGCGGCCGGGGTACTTGAGGACATACTCGAACGCCTGCGAGCGCTTGCCCGAGCTTTCGCCCGTACGCCCGGGTGACGCCTCGAGGCTCTGCGCACTGAGCGCCTCCATGACTTCGTCCGGCGAGATCTTGAACGTCGTCATGCGGTCCGGCTTGAGCCAGATGCGCATGGCGTATTCACGATTCCCCAGAATGTCGGCGAAGCCCACGCCATCCACGCGCTTGAGCTCCGACACCAGATTGATGTCGGCAAAGTTGAAGAGGAACTTCTGGTCGGCCTGCGGATCGTCGCTGTACAGGTTGATGTAGAGGAGCATGTTGGGCTCCTCGCGCGAGATCTTCACGCCTTCGCGCACCACGATGGGCGGCAACTTGTTCACGACCGACGCGACGCGGTTCTGAATGGCGAGCGTCGCCTGGTTGGGATCGGTCCCGAGATTGAAGATGGCCTGAATGTTCGCTTCGCCATCGTTGCCCGCGTCCGACGCGATGTACTTGAGCCCCGGGGCGCCGTTGATGGCGCGTTCGAGCGGAATGACGACGGCTTTGACGAGCAGTTCGTTGTTCGCGCCCGGATAGCTGGCGAGAATCGTGACTTTCGGCGGCGAGATCGTCGGGAACTGCGTGACGGGGAGCCGCGTCAGCGCCAAGCCGCCCACGAACAGGATGAGCAGCGACAGCACGATCGACAGGATCGGCCGTTGAATGAACTTGTTCAGCATGAGAACTCCGGATGACGTACGCTGAGCACTATTCCGCCTTCAGCCGAAGCGACGTCATGACTTCGCGCGGGTTCTTCAGCTCGAACGTGATTACGTCATCGTCCTTTACCTTCTGCACGCCTTCGAGCAGGATCTTGTCTTCGACGGCGAGCCCGCTGCCAACGATGAATAGGTCGGGGAGGCGTCCGGCTACCGTGATGAGGCGCGCGTGCACCTTGTTATCCTTGTCGATCACGAAGACGTACATCTTGTCCTGAATTTCGTACGTCGCCTTTTGCGGAATGACCATCGCCTGCTTGTAGGGCACCGTAAGCAGCACCTTGCCCGTCTCGCCGTTCTTGAGCAGTCCGTCCGGGTTGGGGAAGATGGCGCGGAAGGCGATGTTGCCCGTTTCGGGGTCGAATTCACCCTCGATCGTCTCCACTTCGCCTTGCGACGAAAAGCGGGTGTTGTTGGCGAGCATCAGTGCCACCTTCGAACTGCCGCGCCCCGCCGTGTTCGTCTTGTAATCCAGATACTCCGGCTCTGACACGTTGAAGTACGCGAACATGCGCCGGTTGTCAGAGAGCGTCGTGAGCAGCTCGCCTTCTTCGATGAGGCTTCCCAGTTTCTTGGGGATGCGATCGAGTACGCCGTCAAAGGGCGCGCGAATCTCGGTGAACGCGAGGTGCAGGCGGGACTGGGCGGCCTCGGCACGGGCCTTGTCGAGCTTGGCTTGGGCCATCGCCTGTTCGTTCTTCGAGATGATCTTCTTGGTCACGAGCGTGGTCGCATTCTCCAGCTCGATCTCGGCGGCGCGCACCTCCGCCTCGGCCTTTTGCAGTTCCGCTTCGTACACCTTGGGCATGATGCGGAAGAGCAGCTGACCCGCCCGAACGTTGCGCCCTTCGTCCACGGGCATCTGATCGAGGAAGCCCTTCTCCTGCGCCCGGATTTCAATGTTCCGGAACGACCGGATCTGGGCGACGTACTGCTTCACGTACGACGTATCGACGATCATCGGTGTCGTCGCCAGGTAGCGGGAGGCCTCTTCCGCTTCCTTGGCATCGTCGCCTCGGCAGCCCTGGAGCAGGAGCAGGGCACCGAGCCCCGCCAGCATCGTCTTCGAAGTCATGTGCGCAGTCGTAAGGTGAAAACGGGGGAGCGCGCTCCCCTCGCATTGGCTGACTCGCACAAGATCGGGTGACAAACCTGACGCTGACCTAACAGCCTCTGGCGTGGTGTGGCCGCACTGCCTCCCCCACACGGCAACGGGCCCCGCCAGAAGCGGAGCCCGTTGCCTGCCTATTCGTGGTGACGCGCCTCCTAATCGCGCGCCGGTGGAACAGTCGGTTCGACGGCCCAACGGGCGTACGGGATGACGTCGAGACGCTCGAAGGGGATGCCGTCGCCAGTTATCTCATCGCGGCCGTAGCTGTCCGGCGAGGTGGCGAGTCGTTCCAGCGCCGCGTCGATCTCGGCTAGTTCTTCCGATCGACGGGTCGCCAGTGTGGCTTCGAGCTCCTCGTGTTGAACGTCGCTGCCGAGGTCGGCCGGGTGGAGCGGCGCTTTGGAGTCGCTGCCTCCCGGCTCTTCGGAATTCTTCTCGCTCTGCTCCTCGGCGAACGCCCGCACGTGCGTCATGAGCCGATCGCGCTCTTCGCGCAGGCGACGCTCCAGATGCTGGAGCTGCTCGGAGGTCAACCGTGTAGGTGTTGCCCCCATCGGGGCGTTCGCACCGTTGGGAAAGGCCATGGCTATTTCACCGTGTAGTCGGCCGACTTGACTTCTTTTTCGTTGTGAAAAATGCGCACGTGGTAGGTGCCTACGGGCCACGCGCTCGCCTTGGCCAGACGGAACGTGCTGCGTGCCTTCTCGCCGGCCGCGACGGTCTGCCGCTGTTCCTCGATCAACTGCTCGGCGTCACCGTACGTCCAGCGTGCACGCAGTTCCTTGCCCGCTTCATTCTCGCCGGTCTCGACCACGGCGACGATAGTATCGGTGGTCCGGAATTCCCCCATCTTTTCGGCAATCTTGCCGTCGGTGCCAACCGCGCGGCCGAGTTCGAGTCCTTCAATGTCGACGTCGTCGCCGGAGAGGGTGCCGCCGCTGTTGGACGTGGCGGCAACGCTGTCGCCCATCATGGTGTTTTCTGCCTTGTCACGGTCGCCGCAGGCGGCGATCGCGAGTACGGCCAACGTGACGCCGGCAATGTGGTGCTTGAATGTCATATGCGCTCCGTGAGGTAGTGTGACCGGGATAACCGTCCCACCCTGAGGCAGTGCACGACTTGTGCCGATACGGTCGCGGCCGATGGTGCGATTAGCGGTGTCTTAGCGGCCCCGGCCGGTACCGATCCGGGGCTGGCAGGTGAAACATTCTTCAGGCTGGTCCGTACCATCCGTACCCATATCCGGAGATGCATTGATCATGTTGACACCCTCGCGGCGCGTCGCGAGACGTGCCTTGGTGTGCACGATGGCCCTCATGCTGGGGCTCCCTTCGCTCGAGGCGCAGTCCATTGCGCCGATCACCCATGAGAACTACACGCTGCCCAATGGGCTTCGCGTCATCCTCGCCGAAGACCATTCGGCCCAGGTCGTGACGGTGAACGTGTGGTACAACGTGGGGGCGCGGAACGAGCGTCCCGGTCGCACCGGCTTTGCGCACCTCTTCGAGCACATGATGTTCCAGGGCTCGGACAACGTGAAGAAGGGTGACCATATGGCGCTCATCGAGCGCGGTGGCGGCAGCATGAACGGCACCACCGCCGATGATCGCACCAACTACTACGAGTCGCTTCCCTCCAACCGGCTCAACCTCGGTCTCTGGCTCGAGGCCGACCGCATGCGCTCGCTCAAGATCACGAAGGAAAACTTCGAGAATCAGCGGGAAACGGTGAAGGAAGAACGGCGGCTGCGTATCGATAACCAGCCGTACACCGGCGCCTTCCTGAACGCGCTCACGAGTGTCATCGATCCCAAGACGTGTTTCGCCTACGCGCACGAAACGATCGGTTCGATGGACGACCTCAATGCGGCGACGCTCGATGACGTCATCGACTTCCACAAGACGTACTATCGCCCCAACAACGCCACGCTCGTCGTCACCGGTGACTTCCAGCCGAGCGAAGCAAAGGCGCTGATTGCGCAGTACTTCGGCGATATCCCGGCTGGTCCGACCCCGCCTGGCGTGCAATGCGAGCAGCCGTTCAACACCGGACTGCAGCGCAAGAGCGTCACCGACAGCAAAGCCAACCTGCCGGCCGTGCTCGTCCTGTGGCGTATCCCCGAGTACAAGAGTGCCGATTGGCCCGCGCTGGAACTGCTCAGCACGATTCTCGGTGCCGGTGAAAGCTCGCGCCTGAATCAGGCCGTGGTGCGTGAGGCAAAGGCCGCGGTGGCAGCGCAGGCGCTGGCCGGCGTGGGCCCGCGTCGTGGCCCCAACGTGTTCGGTACCCTCGGCATCGCCAACCAAGGCGTCAGTCCCGACTCCGTCGAGAAGCTGCTCACCACGCAGGTGCAGTCGATCGTGAGCGGCGGGGTGAACGCCGAAGAACTGGCCAAGGCCAAGAATGCCTTCCGTGCCTCGCGCATTGCTGGCCTCGAGACCTCGATGGGCCGCGCCGAAGCGTTGCAGGAAGCGACGATGTATCTCGGCGACTCCAAGGCGGTGACCAGCAATATCGATCGATTCCTTGCCGTGACCGTCGAGGACATCAAGCGCGTGGCCGCGAAGTATCTGCGACCCGATAACAGCACCATCGTTCTCATCAAGCCGGAGACCAAGACCCCGTGAGCCGCTCCCATGTATTCCGCACCCGGGTGATCGCGCTCGCCGCCCTGTTCCCCGTGTATACGGCGTCGGCACAGTCGTACCCGTCGCAGCCGCCCGCCCCCGCGCCCATCAAGCCGGCTTCACTCCCGCCGTTCCAGGAGGCGACGCTCAGTAATGGCGTGCGCGTCGTGCTGGTGGAGAGCCATCGCAATCCGACAGTCGCCTTCCGGCTGGTCGTCGCCGCCGGTGATGCGTACGACCCCGCGAACAAGACCGGGACGGCGACGATGCTGGCGTCGCTCCTCACGAAGGGAGCGGGCAAGCGGAGCGCTGAACAGATCGCGAAGGAAATCGAAAGTGCGGGTGGCGGGATTGCCGCTGGCTCCGACGACGATTTCCTCTCGGTCAGCGGTTCGGTGTTGTCGAATGCGGCGCCGCTGGCCTTCGAGATCCTCGGCGACGTCATCGCCCGGCCGACGCTCGATAGCAAGGAAATCGACCTCGCCCGTACGCAGGCGTTGTCGGGGCTGCAGATCAGTGCGTCCGATCCCACGTACCTGGCCAACAAGTATTTCCGCGCGGCGCTGTACGGGGCGCACCCGTATGGTGCCACGTCGACCGCCGCCACCATTCGCGCCATCTCCCGGGCGGACCTGCAGCAGTTCCACCGCACGCGCGTTCGGCCGCGCGGGGCGTTGCTGGTGGTGGCCGGTGACATCACGCTCGCGCAGCTGACGCGCGAGGCGGAGAAGGCGTTCAGCGGATGGGTTGGCGGAACGGGCGCACCCGTGGCGTTCCCGGCACCGCCGACGCGCGCCAAAACCGAGATCCTGCTGGTACATCGTCCGGGCTCCGTGCAGTCCAATGTGCTGGTGGGCAACCTCGCCATCGGCCCGGCCGACTCAGCGCGCTTTGCGGCCGCCATTGCCACGTCCATTCTGGGCGGCGGGACCGACGCACGCCTCTTCACCATTCTGCGCGAGCAGAAGAGCTGGACCTACGGCGCGTATGCACGGCTCACGCGTCCCCGTGGCATGGGGCGTTTCGAAGCCAATGCCGAAGTGCGCACCGAGGTGACCGATTCGGCGTTGGTGGAAATGCTCGCGCAGTTGCGCCGCATGACCGTCGAAGCCATTCCGCGTGAAGAGTTCGAGCTCAAGCGCGGTGCCATGGTGGGATCGTTCCCGCTCACCATCGAAACGCCGCAGGCGCTCGCCGAACGCGTGGCCACCGTCAAGTTGTATGGCCTGCCCGCCAACTACCTGCAGACGTATCGCACGAAGATGGCCGCGGTCACCATCGCGCAGGCAACGGCCGCGGCTCGTCGAGTCATTCGTCCGCAGCAGGCGCTGGTCGTGATCGTGGGTGACGGGTCCAAGCTGTACGACAAGCTCGCCAAAGTCGCGCCGGTGAAGATCGTGAACGCCGACGGTGACGTGATGCAGGCGTCCGACCTTACCCCCAAGACGATGGCGGTGTCGTTCGATGCGTCGCAGCTGAAAGCGTCGCGCGATTCCTTCGTCGTGTTCGTGCAGGGCAATGCCTTGGGGCAGTCCGTTATCTCGGTCGAGCAG
>JAIXTI010000131.1 GCA_027484025.1 bacterium | reverse complement strand
GATGGCGATTTCCTGAGCCAGCCGCCCCTCGTCGACGGCAACCCCGCCGGCGAGCTCCCGCACCGATTCGCGCAGGCGATCGCGGTGCGCCACAATACGGCCCGGGGCACGGGCGGCAATCCGGCTCAGCGCCCCGCTGACCGCCTCCAGACGCTGCCGAAGGACGAGGGCCAACCGCTCCCCTTCCTCGGCCCGTGCGCGCTGCAGGGCGTCCAGGGCGGCTTCCACGATGGCCACGAGCTCCGTCACCGTACCCGACAGATCTTCCTCACGCGGAGCGGACATGACGTCGGGCATGCGCAGCACACTGGCCAGATCGACGCCGCCACTCAATCCATTGGCGTCAACGAGGGCCTTGAGCTGCGCCGCCGCCGCGGCGAAGCGCTCCTGGTCGATAGCCACCGGCGCATCGGCGAGGCGCTCCGCGCGCGCCGTGAGGGTGACATGGCCACGCGAGACCTTCAGCCGCATGGCCTCGCGCACCTCCGTTTCCCAGCGGCCGAAAGCGCTGGGCAGTTTGATGCTGGGTGAGAAGAACCGGTGGTTCACAGTGCGCACGTCGACGACGACGCGCAGTGCGCCCACGGTGCCCTCAGCCTGTCCATATCCCGTCATGGAGCGAATCATCCCCGAATGATAACCTGCTCAGGTCGTCCCGGGGATGCGCGGGTCAATTCGAAAACTCCCAGCGTACGCCGTACATCTGCACAGCGGGTGGCATGGTTATGCCCCGAATCTGCTCGTACTGGCCGCCCGTCAGGTTTTTGAACTGGTAGAACAGCGTCCCGCGCATAATGCGAATCTCGACGAGGGCGGTGACCACGCTTGCAGGCTCCGTGGTCCACTTCACCGGATCGGCGTCCGGCCCGTAGTAGAACGGCACGCCCGACCGGCGATCGAGAATCAGACGCGCATTGAACCCGAACTGTCCCTTGGGAAACATGCGACGCCACTCGGACACCAGCGCGAGCTCCGTGCGGATCTGTGTCTTGGGACGATTGAACTGTGCGCCGTCCCACGTGATGGCCTGGACGTCGACGTAGAGATCCTTGTACAGGCGACCGTTGGCGTTGACCGTGAGTCCGGTGGCCGCATTGGTGGGCAGCACGTTGGCGGTTGCCCCAATGAGCGGCAAACTGCTGTAGACGGTCGCATCATCGCGCAGCACGCCACCACCCAACCACAGCCGCTTGACGTTGATCGCGGCTTCCGCGCGGAGTGTGGCCGACGCCGGCCGACCGGTGGCAGAATCGGGCGAGCGACTGCTGCGCCCCGCCAGAACGGCAAGCCACGGCAGAGGGCGGATTCTCGCAAACAGGTCGGTGCGGTCGGTGGAATCGCGTCCGTTACGCTCGACCCACCCGCCGGCGTCGAGCTTCCACCACTGCACCTGACCGCGCAGCACGGGCGCCTGTTCCAGCCGCCCCGCTCGTGGACGAAGGCGATTGGTGAGTGACGCGGTCCACCACGAAGCACGGTAGCCCACCGCGAGCAGATGCTGCGTTTGGCCGCGAATGGTATCGCCCTCGATCACCACCGTGTCCTTCTCGGAGATGATCGTGGAATCGGCTCCCTGCTGCTTCGTACGCAGCGCATTCACCAGCGCCTGCGACCAAAATCCGCGCGAGGTGTCTCCGTAACCGACCCGCACATAGGCCTCGCGCCGCTGTCCCTTGAACGCCGGGAGCGCAAGGAAATCGGTGCGCGGTGTGTGCGCGTCGCGCTCACGACTCACTCCAGTGGCAAAGGCATCGACGCTCAGTTTGCCACGCGCCCATCCGAGGCGTGTGTAGAACGACTGCGTTTGCCCATCGCTGCGAAGCCGAGTGGCTCCTTCGGTCCCGCCGAATGCCGATACGCGTCCGGACTGCGTGGCGATCTGTTGCCCGCCAAACTGGAACATGGCGCCGTTGCGCCAGCGACGGGAAAGGAATCCGCGGAAGGCGTTGGTGTTCAAATCACCGGTAAAGATGTCCACGCGCGTTGCCGGCGTCGTGCTACGGACGGTCTTCGAACGAAGCCAGACACGCACTTCGCCCGGTGCCCGTTCCACGACCACCTCATCGAGATTCCAGAGTTGGACATCCGAGAGATCGAGCATGCCCTCGTTACGCGGTTCGATCGCATCGAGTTCGACGCCGTCAAGAAAGATGCGAATGCGCGACGGATCGCCATTCAGCGTGGCGGCATGGATACCGGCGAGCCACCCGCTGCGATACGTCGTAATGCCCGGCACGCGATCGAGTAGATCCGCGAGATTGAGCGCGCCGCTTCCCAAGATGGAGTCGCCGCGCCACCGCAGCCGATCGACGATCTCCGTGTTTCGCGGGATCTCGAAATTCATCACGGGCGACTTGATCGTGTCGCCGGCGATGAACTTGGCTATGCTGTCGGCGCGCTCACGCGCCCGCACTCGCGCGGCAGAGTCGGCCTTGGCATCGGCGGCCGCACGAACGGAGTCCACGCGGGTGGGCATCGACGGCTTCCGTACCGTGTCGCGCGCCGGGACCGGTACCACCACGCGGACGGAATCCTTGCGTGTACTGTCTGGCCGCACCTGCCCCATCGCGGGACGCGTGACCATGCAGATGGCGAGCAGCATGGTCACCGTGTACCGCGCAAAACGGGACACAATCGTACGCATGCGCACGGCGTACCCTGCGTCCGTCATGGCTGCCGTCACTGCTGCGCGCGGGCCCGTACGAACTCCACGAACGTTCCCACCGGTGTACCCGTCGGCCCCTTGGGGATCCACCCCAGATCGCTCTGCGAGTAGGCCGTACCCGCCACATCGAGATGCACGAACGGGAAGCCGTCGACGAACTCCTGGAGGAACAGCGCCGCCGTGATCGAACCCGCGGCGCGGCCCCCGGTGTTCTTGATGTCGGCGACGTCGCTCTTGATCTGCTCCTTGTACTCATCCCACATCGGCATCGGCCATCCGGGTTCACCGGCTGCGACACCAGCCGCGAGTACTTCGTCGGCAGCCGCCTTGTCGGTGCTGAACACGCCAACGGCATTCCCGCCGAGGCCGATCACGATCGCCCCCGTGAGCGTGGCCGCATCGATGGCGATCGCGGGATTGAAGCGCTTGGCGAAGACCAGCAGATCGGCCAGCACGAGGCGGCCTTCTGCGTCGGTGTTGATGATTTCGATGGTCTTGCCGTTGGAGGCGCGCACGACGTCGCCCGGCTTGACGGCTTCGCCCGATGGCATGTTCGTGGTCGAGCCGATGATCCCCACCACGTTGATCGGCAGCTTGAGGCGTCCGATGGTTTCCATCGCGCCCATTACACCGGCCGCGCCCATCATGTCGAACTTCATCCACTCCATTTCCGGCGCCGGCTTGATGGAGATGCCGCCCGTGTCGAAGCAGAGTCCCTTGCCGATGAGCACGACGGGCTGCTGATCGGCAGGGCCGCCCTTATGCTCGAGGGCGACGAGACGCGGCTCCTGCGTCGTGCCTTGTGCCACACAGAGAAACGAACCCATCTGCAGATCAGCCATTTCGCGGCGACCGAGCACGGTGATCTTCATGCCATGGCGCTGTGCGATATCCTGCCCGACTTCGACGAAGCTTTCCGGGGTGCAGTAGTTGCCCGGCATCTGCCCCAATCGCTTGGCAATATTCTGGCCTTCTCCCGTCGCGATACCGACCTCGAGGGCCGCGTGATTGGCAGGCGTGTCGTCCACGAGGATCGTCACCGACTCGAGACGGGCGCGCCGATCTTTCTCGGGGGGCTGCGTTTGCAAGTCGGGATACGACCAACTGCCGGCCGCTGCACCGATCGCGAGTCCTTCGATACTCGCCGTATCGGCTCCCGGCAGGGAGAGGTGCATGGCGCCCGTCCCGAGCTTGCCCGCCTGCCGCGCCGCGATGGCCGCCGCCCGACGCGCTGTGGTACGCGTCAACGGTGCAGAGCCGCGCCCCACGAGCAGGAGGCGCTGCACCCCGCGTTCGCCGCCGACGAGCAGTAGCGTTTCGTCCTTGCCCCCACGGAAATCGCGTCGCGTGATCGTGCGCGTGATTGCCCCGTTGAACTGCGCGTCGAGCGCCGTCAGCGCCTCAGGAAGCGTGGGCTCCGATGGCAGGATGAGCGCGAGCAACGGGGTATCGAGCGCATCCGGCGCGTCGTGACGGAGCGAGAACGAGAGCGGCATGATTGCGATGCAAAAGGTCAGACGACGTCCCACAGGGACTCTTGGGGAGACGGGAAGCTAGGCATTCGCGGGCCGCTGCGGCAAGCGAACTACCGCGGTAGCAAATTGGCCGCCATCGGGCGCGGCGCCTTGGTGCGAAATCCCACGCGATGTACCCGAAACAGCAAAGCCCGGTCCCTCACGGGACCGGGCTTTTGCAAACTGGGGCGGGTGGACTCGAACCACCAACCGTCCGATTAACAGTCGGATGCTCTGCCATTGAGCTACACCCCATCGAATTCCCTGCTGTACATAACGCAGACGGCGCCCGAAGCGCTGCCCCGCCAGGTCCCCCTACGCCGTACATGCCCAGAGTGGGGGTCGAACCCACATGACCTTGCGGTCGACGGATTTTGAGTCCGTTGCGTCTGCCGATTCCGCCATCTGGGCGCACGAACGGGCGCCTGCGGAGCGCCCGTGCGTGGAACAAGTGTACATCGTGGACCCGCGGCACGCTACCGTGTCGGCGCGGGATCCGTCCAATCAGCGCTGGCCGCCGGGGGGACGTCGATAAGGCGGGCCATTTCCAGGCCGGTCCGCAGCCGAGTCGGCCCCAACGCGTCGGCGCTGGAGTTCCTGCATCCCCCGCCGCAACTCGTCCTGCAATGCGAAGTAACGGGCACGCTGCAGCGGGCTCAGGAACTTCGACAACTCCTTGAGTTCCTGCTCCATGAGATCGAGGCGACGCCGCTCCAGTCGAGGCATCTGATCGAGCAGTTCACTGATGCGCGCCTCGTTGGCATTGTCGCCGGCCAACAACTCGTCGCGCATGGCTTGACGCGCCTGCATCTCGTCTCGGCGCAGCGCGCGGCGCGACTCTTCCGTGCGTGTCGCCACGTCACGCAGCTTGCCTGCTTGTTCATCGGTCAGCTGCAACCGCTCGCGCACCATCCGCTCGACACGCTCCTGAAAGCGCCGCTCGAGCGCGACACGCCGCGGGTCATTCGTGCGCCAGCCCCCCATATCCTTGGGCGGCTGACCGACAGGCGGCGTGGCTTGCGCCAACGCCAGCGACGACGAAAACACGATGGCGAGGACCCCGCACACGAGGCGGACCGACGTGACTACCGGCTTCATGGTGTACTCCCGCCGCTGGGAGGCACGATGGGCACCCCCGGAAGCGGCTCAGTGTTCGTGGCGCCATCCCACTGGTCGAGGCGATCGAGCATGCGCTGCAACTCGGCCTCGGTGTAATCCCCGAGATCTCCGTATGACACGGAGACTGTGGCGGCGGTACGTACAGACGCCGGCACCGGTGTCGCTCCAGAATCGATGTTGCCCTCAGGCAAAACGGCAACCACGGACGCGCTCTCCCCGAGCTGCATCGTGCTGGCGCTCGGTGCCGACACGGCCACCACACCGCGACGCGCCACGAGCAGCGACGTGCCGCCTGCCACCATCACTGCGAGGGTGGCCGCGATACGCCAGACCGATAGACCAAACACGTCGGGGCGCTTGCGGCGCTGACGTAGAGTCGGCGGCACGGCCGGCGAGTGTTCACGACGAGCGTTGCCCTCGCCCTCGGGACGAGAGACGACCAACCGAGGGCCGGCGACCTCCGGTCGCGGAAGCGCCGCCACAATACGCGCGATGTCCGGGACGACGACGCGAGGGCGGGCCTGACGCACCCGCTCCAACACCGACACATCCTCGGCACACACGGAGCACTCCGCGACATGCGCAGCGACCCGCGCCATCGTGATGTCGTCGAGCGACTCCGCGATGTAATCGGGAAGCAGATCCTGCAGCTCGTTGTTGCCGCATTCAGTCATGAAGAAACTCCTTCACCGCACGCATCGCGTTGTGGTAATGCACCCGTGCCGCGCCCTCGGTAGATCCGAGAATCTCGGCGATTTCCTTGTAGTTCCGCCCTTCCTGAACCCGCAGCAGGAAGACGTCCCGCTGCATGCGGGTCAGGCGCGCCATCGCGTTGGTCACGCGCTGTGCCGCCTCGTTCGCGACCATCGTATCCAACGCATCGAATCCGCTGATCGCGTGCATATCCTCGAGCTCTATGTCTTTCCCTCGGCGCGCGTTCGCACGACGACGGTCAATCAACAACCGACGCTGAATGGTGAACAACCATGTCCGCAGCGAGCTGTCGGCACGAAACGTGTCCATCGCCGAAAAGGCCCGCACGAACGTGTCCTGCACCAACTCATCTACGTCGTCGATGACGCCCAGCCGAGCCGCGAAACGCGCCAGCGCCTCAGCATGCCTCTCGACGATCGCCGTCGCGGCACGCTGATCACCCGCCTTCCACTGTTCGATGAGCACGCCGTCGACTGAGGCGTCCTCCTGCTGGGTGGCATCGATCATACGTTCGGAATATTGGACGAGTGGAGGGCCGAGGTGTTAAGGCGCCGTTCTGAACGCCGGGCCGCCACCGGGATTTGACCCGAGCCGGTCGGCGACACAGGTTGGGAACCATGTCACCATCCCCTGTCGATCGACCGGCGGTTCCAGAGATCATTGCGCACCGGGGGGCTTCCCGCGCCTTTCGGGAGAATACCCTTCCGGCCTTTGCCCATGCGCTCGCGCTGGGCGTGGACGGTATCGAACTCGATGTGCACGCGACGTCCGACGGGGTGCTGGTGGTTCATCACGATCCCGATCTGCCGGTGGGCGCGGACCATCGCGCCACTCCCATCGTCTCGATGACCGCCGCCGAGCTTTCGGCGATCCGGCTGCCGTCGGGCGATCAGGTGCCCACCCTGGCGGAGGTGTTCGAACTGGTGGGCGACCGGGCCACGATCTATGTGGAAGTCAAAGCGGTGCAGGTGGAACGCCTCGTGGCGGCCATGCTGGATCGCTTTGCGGGGGTGAGGACCGCGGTCCACGCCTTTGATCACCGCATCCCGGTGGGCGTTCGGGCCTTGAGGCCCGCCACGCCGATCGGCCTGTTGAGCGCCTCGTACCCGCTCTCGCTTCCCGGCGTCCTGAACGGTTCGGGGGCCGAAGCCTTGTGGCAGCACGCCGATCTGATCGATGCGCCGCTGGTGCACGATGCGCACGCGGCGGGCGTTCGCGTTATCGCGTGGACGGTAAACAGCGCGCCCCACGCGCGCCGGCTGGCTGCGTGGGGCGTTGACGCCTTATGCACCGACAACCCCGATGAAATCAGGCGGGCGGTGTCGTAGGGTCGCTGGGCGGGGCCGCCGGGGGCGTGCCTGGCGTCGAACTGGCCCCTTCGGCAGCGGGCGTGGGAGCCGCGGCCCCAGCGGCGGCCCGTTCATTGGCCAAATCGGTTTCTAGCTTGCGCGCCTCGGAGTCTCTGGCGCGGAGTGCGTCGAGCAGTCGCTGACGCGCCTCAGCCTCCAGTTCACCTCCGGCGTCGGCGGCGCGGAAGATCGCGTACCCGAGTGCCTCCGCCGCCTTATCGGCCTGTTCCCGTGCGCGATACGCGTCGAGGCGCAGCTTGCCTTCGTCGAAGACATCCTGGGCCGCCTTGCCCGCCTTGTCGATGCCTTGTCTGACCTTATCCCAGATTGCCATGGTACCCTCGGTGGAAGTGACTCTGGGGATACTACGGCGACCAGGCGCCGCAAGTTACGCCCGGCGGAAACGAACAAGGGGCAGGACACCGGATGGTGCCTTGCCCCTCTGCGTGTCGCGAGGCGACTTACGCTTCGACCAGCTCGTCCGACGTCTCTTCCACGTACTCGACGGGGACGACGTTGACCTTGTAGGCCTTCTTGCTCTTGTGGGCGAACTGCACGACGCCATCGACGAGCGAATAGATCGTGTAGTCGGTACCCATGCCCACGTTGGCGCCCGGGTGCCACTTGGTGCCGCACTGACGCAGGATGATGTTGCCGGCCGTCACGAACTCACCGCCGTACTTCTTGATGCCGCGGTACTTCGGGTTCGAATCGCGGCCGTTGCGTGAGGAGCCAACGCCTTTCTTATGTGCCATGACGACTACTCCAGTGAGGAAGCGGACGCGTTAGGCGCCCGCCGCCGGCGCTCAGCCGAGGGTGATGTCCTTAATACGAACTTCCGTAAACTTCTGACGGTGGCCCTGCTTGCGCGCGTAGTTCTTGCGGCGCTTGAACTTGAAGACGATGATCTTGTCTTCGAGGCCGTGCTTCACGATCTCGGCCGTCACCTTGGCGCCGGCGAGCGTGGGCACGCCCAAACGGACCTGCTGGCCGTCGGAGCCGATCAGGACGTCGTTGAATTCGACGGCCGTGCCGGCATCACCCAGCAACGAAGGGATCCGAAGGGTCTTGCCCGGCTCGGCACGGAACTGCTTGCCGCCGGTGCGGATGATCGCGTAGCTCATGGTTCGTTCCAGTTATGTGCGTTCCAAACGTAGCCTAGAAGCTTATCAGACCACGTGTTAGCTGTCAACTACCGCCCGGCCCGGTGATTTGGGCGGGTTAGGCGAGGGCGTACTGCTGGGTCACGTCGCGCTGGGCGCCACGGACGACCAGCTTGATTTCGTCGGGTTTGAGCAGCGGGTCGTCCCGGAGTTCGAGCGGGAAACCCGCCAGCTTCTCCAGCCGCTTCACGAAATCGTGTTCCTGCTCGAGCACGTGCAGCGCGACTTCGGGGTGGAGGCGCAGGACAACCGACTCCTTCCGCCCTTCCGATGCCATGCGCCGGACAGCGCGCTCCGTACGCCGGACGATCGTTTCCGGCGTAAAGACACGACCGCTGCCCGAACAGGTCGGGCAGGATTCGGTCATGCTCTGATAATGGCTTTGGCGCACCCGCTGCCGGGTCATCTCCACCAGGCCAAGGTCGGAGACGGCGAACGCCTTCGTCCGGGCCCGGTCGCGTCCGAGGTGCGTGCGCAATTCGTGCAGCACCTTGTCGCGGTTCCCCTGCGTCTCCATGTCGATGAAATCGCAGACGATGATGCCGCCGACGTCCCGGAGCCGAAGCTGCCGCGCGATTTCCTTGGCGGCCTCGGTGTTCGTCTTGAGAATCGTCTTTTCGGGATCGCGCTTGCCGGTGTACCGCCCGGAGTTCACGTCGATCGACACCAGCGCTTCCGTCTGCTCGATGATGATGTAGCCACCGCTCGGCAAATCACAGCGCCGCTTGAAGAGATCGCGGATTTCCGTCTCGATTTCTTCCTTGTCGAACAGCGGCACGTTCTCTTCGTACAGCTTGACGCGCTCGACGAGCTCCGGCGCGATCCCTTGCAGGTACTCAGTGATCTCGTTGTAGACCTGCTTGGAGTCGACCGAGACCCGCTCCACCTTGGCGCTGAAAAGGTCGCGGACGAGCCCGCGCGTCACGTTCGTTTCGCGGTGGACCAGCGCGGGGGCGCGAAGGAACTGCGTCTTCCGCTTGATGCGCTTCCAGTTGTTCATGAGCGTGTTGAGTTCACGCTCGAACGTTTCTTTGGTCGCGTCTTCGGAGACGGTGCGAACGATGACGCCGCCCGAGTTGTCCGGGAGCATTTCTCCGACCATGGCGCGCAGGCGCTGGCGCTCTGAGCGCTCGTCGATCTTGCGACTGACGCCCACTTTGGCCGCGAACGGCATGTAGACGAGGAACCGGCCGGCAAGCGACACCTGAGCGGTGACGCGGGGGCCTTTCGTCGAGATGGGCTCCTTGGTGATCTGGACGAGAATGTCCTGACCGCGCTTGAGGAGATCCTGGATGGGGCGGACCTCACGGCGACCGCGACGACCACCGCTGCCGGCCGACTGCTCGTCGGCGCCGGATTCGTCCTCGTCCTCGTCGTCGTCGTCACCCACCGGAGCGTCGTCGACGACGACGTCGGCAGCGTGCAGGAACGCAGATTTTTCCGTACCGATGTTCACGAAGGCGGCCTGAATGCCCGGGAGCACCGCTTCGACCTTCCCCAGATAGACGTCGCCAACCATGCGGCGCGCGTCCGGGCGATCGATCAGCAACTCCACCAGCTGGCCATCCTCCATGATGGCGACGCGCGTTTCACGCGACGTCGCATTCACCAGGAGCTCTCTCTTCATTAGGACGTGCCGAACGCACAGGACGGCGGCGACTCCGCTTGGCCCTGGCGGCCGACGAACACGGTGGACGAGCGAGATGACCGCGCGCGCCAATGGCCGAAGCCCGGCGGCTGCGCACGACCGAACGTCACAAGGCACCCCCTTCGACTGGACCAGGTCGGTCGGGCGACACGCGCCACAGACCGCGGACCGTCCCGCGCTGGCAGCGGCGGGAGGCGCAGGTCGTGCGGAAAAACGCGGACACCCGCGACCAACGCGCGCATGGCGTGTCGTGCGGAGGGGCGTGTGGGCGGGTCGGGCGGTGGCTCGCTGGCTCCGTACGGCCCGCTCCACAAACGCAAACGGCCCGCGAGTCGCACGGGCCGCCAGCGCCTGAAGCGACGGCAAGGAAGAACGCTGTAACCTACCGCCGCATACGGCTTTCCCGCAATGCTCCGCCGGGGCTCAGGCCATCAGTCCCTTAAGCAGGTGCCGGGCGATTACCATCCGCTGGATTTCGCTGGTGCCCTCACCGATCTCACAAATCTTCGCATCGCGCATGTACCGCTCCACCGGATAGTCCTTCGTGTAGCCGTACCCGCCGTGGATCTGGATGGCCTTGATCGTGGCGCGCATGGCAAGTTCCGAGCAGAACAGCTTGGCCATGGCGGCTTCCTTTCCGAAGGGCTTGCCGTTCTGCGATAGCCAGGCGGCGTGGTACACCAGGTGACGTCCGGCCTCGATTTCCGTGGCCATGTCACTGAGCTGGAACTGGATACCCTGGAAGCTGGCGATGGCCGCGCCGAACTGCTTGCGCACACTGGCGTACTTGAGCGACTCGTCGAGCGCGCCCTGCGCGATGCCGAGCGACAACGCGGCGATGCCGATACGACCGGCGTCGAGCGTCTTCATGAAGTTGACGAAGCCAAGCCCCTCGGTGCCCAACAAGTTCTCCGCCGGTACTTCGACATTGTCGAACAACAGCTCGCGCGTGTCTGACGCCCGCCAGCCCAGCTTGTCCTCCTTCTTGCCCGACTTGAAGCCCGGCATGGGCACCAGCGAGTCATCGTGACCCACGCCAAGGACGCGGCAGGTCTCGATGTCCACGCTCTCCTTCGTGAGCACGAAGCTCGAAATGCCCTTCGTGCCCTTGGAGGGATCGGTGACCGCCGTGACGACGAACACCTCGCCGACGCCCGCGTGCGTGATGAATCGCTTGCTCCCGTTCAGCAGGTAGTAGCCATCCTTCTTCACCGCCGTCGTCTTGGTACCGCCGGCATCACTGCCCGCCGCTTCCTCGGTGAGGCCGAAACCGCCGAGCACCTTGCCGCTGGCGAGCAACGGCACCCACTTCGCGATCTGGTCGGGCGTGCCGAAGTTGACGATGGGAGAGGTCCCGAGCGTCGTATGGGCGCTGATCGTGATCGAGTGCGAGGCACAGACTTTGGCCAGTTCCTCGATGGCGATCATGAAGCTGATCGTGTCGAAGCCGGCGCCGCCATGTTCCTCGGACCACGGAATCCCGAGCAAACCAAGTTCGCCCATCTTCTTGACGTTTTCCCACGGGAACGTGGAAGCGTCGTCGTGTTGAGACGCCACTGGCGCCACATGTTCGCGAGCGAAGGCACTGACCATGTCACGCACGGCGAGGTGCTGCTCGGAGAAATACAGACTGTCGTCCATCTGGAACGGTCGGGGTAGGAAGAGAAACGGGACCGTGGGCAAGACCGAGGCAACGATCGCAGGCACCGCAATACGTGCGAGCCTCGGGGTCCCCGAAATAGCGCAGGACGTACGCTCTTCGGCAATAGCGACTTTGCGCGTACTGCTGCATGGCATCGAGTCGCGCCATGTCCGTTCGGCGTCGCCGCTCGAGTCCAGACCAATTGATGGCGAGCGAATCTCCACCTGCCGAACGTGGGTCGAGTTGGTACCCCCCACCGGTTCGCGACCACGAAACGAATTGCTGCGCTTCCAAGCGTGCCAAAACAGGGACCAGTCCGATTGCCCCGCCGAGTCCCGGTGGTAGGCCGTCGAGGTCCACAGGCGCGCCCGTGAGGAGACGTACGCCAGAGGCGCGCCAAAGCACCCGCAATACCTCCAAATCGAACTGCCGCTCGCCGCGGAGTTCGCGGCGAATGCGTGCGGGCGACGCCAGCAGGCGGATCCAGACGCGGCCGGGCGCCGGGGCGATGCTGTGACAGAGACCATTACTGAGCAGCACACGTACGGCCGCACCCGCCTCCCGCGCTCCCACGCTCGAAAGTGGACGCCGCTGCACCAGTTCCTCAACCGTCATAGGCACGCGGTGTGTAGCATCGGCCGCCGCGCGCAGAGCGCGCCACACTTGTTCGACGACATGACGCGCGGGATGCGCGTTCTTGATGACGAACTCGTGCGTGAAGCGGTCGGGATAACTGTAGAGCAACATGCATTGACCGGGTTGACCATCGCGCCCCGCGCGCCCGGCCTCCTGGTAATACGATTCGATCGCCCCCGGCATCGCGTGGTGCACGACGAGTCGCACATCGGGTTTGTCGATCCCCATGCCGAACGCACTGGTCGCGACGATCACGCGTGCGCGTTCTTCCATGAACGCATCTTGCGCGCGCTGTCGCAAACGATCGTTCAATCCCGCGTGATACGCCGTGGCCTTTACACCACCGCGAATAAGCACACCCGCAAGTCGCTCGACGGCTTTACGTGTAGGCGCATAGACCACCGCGGGGCCGTTGGCATCGCGCAACCACTGTAATGCCGTACGGTCTTTCTCCTGTTGCGAATTCGCGGTGACGACATGATACGTCAGGTTGACACGATCGAATCCGGCGACGACTACAGCGGCGTTGTGCAGGGCCAACTGCTTCACGATGTCGGTCCGTACTTCAGGCGTGGCGGTGGCGGTCAGCGCAATCGTTTGTGGGGCCGCCAAGCGTTCCCGTATGGCCCCGATGCGCCGATAACTCGGCCGGAAATCATGGCCCCACTCGCTGATGCAATGCGCCTCGTCGACGGCAAGCAGTGCGACGCCAATTTCGGACAGCTTCTCCAATGTTCGTCCCGCCTCGAGCCGCTCGGGGGCGAGGTACAACATCGTGAGCGTGCCATCTCGGGCTCGCGCGAGACGCTCGGTGGCATCTGCCTGCGCCAACGTGCTGTTGATGTACGCGGCGGCGATGCCGCGCCGATTCAACGCCTCTACCTGATCCTTCATGAGCGAGATGAGCGGACTCACCACGACGGTAAGCCCTTGACGCATCAGCGCCGGAACCTGATAGCAAAGCGACTTGCCGCCGCCGGTGGGCAGGACGACCAAGGCATCGCCGCCTGCCACAGCGGCCTCGATGGCTCGAATCTGCGGGGCGCGAAAATCAGGATATCCAAAGCGCGCACGAAGTGTGGTGCGCGCTTCGTCGAGCGTGCCGTATCGTCGGCGGGGGGCACATGGCTGCGGCATAGCACACACTACCACGACCCTGGCGCGCGATCGATGGCGCCGCTACGCCACGCCGCTCAATTCAACGCCCCCACCTGCCCTACCGATCAGCGATCAGGGATGCGCTTGCCGGTATCGTAGATGAGAAAGGCCACACCGAGAAAGATCAGGGCCTTCGCCGCTTCCCAAATGGCGCCACCGGTTCGCCCCTGCTGCATGGCGATGACCGCATCGTAGCCGCACCAAATCGTGAGTGAAAGCGGGAGAATGGGCGCGAGGCGCCGGACGAATCCGTTCATGTCAAACTGCTCTCGCAAAGTGTCCGCGTGTAAACTCGCCATTGAGCAGACGACGCGTGGCGGCGGTGTCGGGTGTTTCGCCGCTTGCCAATCTGTCGAGGGCCTCGCGATACGCACGGACGATGTCACGCACCGGATCGCCCGGGACGTTGAAGACCATCTGATATCCGCGAATGCCCTGCGCCCACAGCACCGGAAGGTACTCGGAGGCCTCGATGGGACGGGAATGCAGCAACCGGTTGCGGCAGGCGCTGTCGGTGGCCACGGCAAACGTGTAGCCCGTAGGATCGGTGAGCGACACATTCGTGTGCTTCTGCACACACAGATCGCGACAGGTTGTCGGCTCACGATCAAAGGCCGCACTGAGCACGCAGTGCTCAATGGTCATGCCCTCGGGACGTCCGTACACGAGCACATCGAAGCCGCGCCCTTCCCACGGTGCCACCAACTGTCCCAGCTCATCGGTGGTGAGTTCGATGCTGGCAACCAGTTGTTTGGCACCAAGCTCGAAGAACAACGCCGCCGTGTGCTGGTTGAACACGTTCGTGGCGTAATCGGCGACGACGTGCACGCCCTGCTCCGCCAGTTCCGCCGCGAGGCCGAGATGTCCCGTGAGCACGGGCAGACCCAGCGCGAGCCACTTGTCGAGTCGCTTGCGTTCTTCCGGCCGTACAATGGTGGGCGTGCGGAGGCGTAAGCCGATTCCTTGCGCCGACAGTTCATCGCGCAATGCCGTCACGCGAGCCAGCGGCGGCGATGGGTGCCGCAGAAAAGGATCGAGCACGATTTCCGTCGCGCCGCCGGCCGCCGCCTCTCGTGCCTGATCAACATCGTACACAATGGCACGCAGCGCAGGCTGTTCAAGTGCGGCTACCTGCTGCACCCGCTCGGGAATGTGCGCGACGCACTCGCCGATGCGTGCATCACGTACCGCCGCGTCACTCATGCGCGCCCACCCCAGCTGTTCCTCGAGCTGCTCCGTAGCATCCTGCCGGAGGCGATTCAGTTCGCTCACGGGGATGAAGAGGCCCGGGGCCAAGCCGTTGATATCGACGGACCCGAGCCGGAACGGCGTCCCTCCGAGACGCCCCAGCTGTTCACGCAGCTGCGTCATGTCGAGGGCACGCTTGCTGGCGGGGGCAAGTGCGACCTCGCCGCGCACCGTGAGCTCGACGTCGCCGTAGCTCCAGACAGTTTTGAGCGGACCGCCCGCGTGTCCGAAGCATCGCACGTCGACGCGAATGGAGCCGACGCGCTCCGGCACGGGGACGTTGGCGAAGGACTGCTGAGCCGCGGCAAGGAGCGTCGCGTCGCTCGTACGTACGACACGCCAACCATCAGCCACACGCACGCCCTTGGGACCACTCCGCACCACGATGGCCTGACGGTGTACCTCACCGCGAGACGAGAGAAGGCGCACTTCCTGCACGGTGCCGCCCAGCGTCGCCGCCGATCCATCCACCGGGGCCTCGAAGCCCAAACCGTCGCCCACGGCGATCATGCGCGAGACTTCGACGATGAGCTCATGGCCGTCTGTCGCGACCACCGTGCCCAGCGTCAATCCGCGATTGTCCGGCTGCGTGCGCGTGATGTACTCGCGCCCTTCGCGACCACCGTACATCCCGCCGGTGTTTCCCCGGCTGAAGATCTGGACGAGCGGCTCCACTTCCTCGATGCTCGGCGCACGTCCGGTTTCCCCGCGCGCGATGCCGTCGAGCCAGCCACGATAGGCCTTGGTGACGGTCGCGACGTACTCCGGCTTTTTCTTGCGGCCCTCAACCTTGAGACAACCCACGCCAAGCTCGGCGAGCGCCTCGAGGTGGTCGTGCGCTGCCAAATCCTTGGTGGAGATCAGATAGCCGCGATCAAGCTCGGCCCCCGTCGCATCGTCGTTGAGCAGATAATCCTTACGGCACGACTGCGCACACGACCCGCGATTCGCCGAGCGTTCGCTGATCATCCCCGACATGAAGCACTGCCCTGAGTACGAAATGCACAGTGCACCATGCACGAACGTCTCGAGCCCCAGCTCAGGCACGTCGTTCCGAATGCGTCGGATGTCCTCGAGCGTGTTCTCACGTGCGAGGACCACCCGCTCCACCCCGAGATACTGCATGACTTTCGCGCCGGCGCTGTCGTGCACCGTCATCTGCGTCGAGCCATGCACCTCGAGCTGCGGATACACTTGCTGAATGAGACGGACCACACCGAGGTCCTGCACGATGGCGGCATCGATACCGCGGTCGACGCATTCGCCGAGGTAGGACAGCGCCTCGGTCAGCTCGTGCGGCTTGATGAGCACATTGAAGGTGAGGTACACCCTCACCCCACGTGCATGCGCAATCGCGCACGCCTGTGCCAACTCGTCCAGTGACAGCTGGGCCCCCTCGTCGCGGGCGTTGTACATCGACGCCCCGAGGTACACGGCGTTGGCGCCGTTGGCGACGGCCGCGCGGACGGCGTCGAGGGTACCGGCGGGGGCCAGCAGTTCGGGGACAGGGTGGGGCGTCATCCCGGAAATCTAACGAAAACGCCGCCGGCACAGAGACCGGCGGCGTCCACCGCACCATTATCGCTTGATGAAGCGCAGGAGCAACGCGAGTGCCACCAGACCGATGCCCAGCCAGCGCAGCCACTCACGCTGCGTCTGCTGGGCGAGCGCGAAGGCGATTACGCCGAGCGCCAGCAGCGCGAT
>JAIXTI010000238.1 GCA_027484025.1 bacterium | reverse complement strand
GGGGCCATGTCGATGGCACCGAGCGGGCGCGCGGCCTCGTCCGGCCGCACCGGCTTCGCCTCCGCCTCAGGCGCACTGTCGTCCCAGCCCTTCGCCATACCGCCCCGTACCCCGTTACTCCAGCTGCCTGACCGTGTCTGGCTCCGTCTGTCCTGAAGCAGAACCGGCCTTTCATGTCGCTTGTTAGACCGACGCCAGCGCCGATGCCATGGACCGCTGCAGCCACAATCGGGTGCAAAGTGACGGCAACCGCTTGGAACGGACGCCAAACGGAGGCCGCTCAACTGCTTCTGCCGTGCAGAACTGGTGCTGTTCGGTATGTGGGCGGGTGGATTGCAGGCTGCAGCCAAATGATTCTGGATGGAGTGTTCCCGCTTGACGGGCATGAAAACAACTCTTTAGATAGATTCACAACGTGCGCTCGTGCAGTGCTGCGGCTGGCTTGTCGTTTTTGGGGATATCTAAAGTGATACAGGTTATTCAGGTGGCCCGAAGGCTGTCAGCTTGCGTCATGCTCGCTCTCGCACTTGCGCTTGCCGGATATGTTCCGGCGGCCAGCGCGCAGCCGACCCCTCAGCTGACGATCACGTCGGTCAGTCTGAATGAAGGCAATACCGGTACGACAAACTTTGATTTTCCGGTCACTTTGAACGTACCAGCGGGCCCTGGCGGGGTATCCTTCAACGTTGTCGTCACTGGCGGCAACGCGACGTCCGGCGTTGATTACCTCCAGCCGACGACCACCGCTTTCACCATTCCGGCTGGGTCAACCCAAACCACGGTCCGGGTTCCCGTAGTCGGGGATCAGTTCGCAGAGGCGACCGAAAGCTTCAATGTCAATGTGACCGGGCTGGTGGGGGCCTTTGGCCTGCAGACCTTTGCCGTTGGCACGATCTTCAATGACGACGGAACTCCTCCCTCTCTCAGCGTTGCCGGCGTATCTCAGGCAGAGGGCAACAGCGGGATCACCAACTTCAACTTCATGGTCAGCCTTTCCGCGCCTGCAGGACCGGCCGGGGTGATGTTTGATGTCAATGTCGGGCCTGGCACGGCGACGTTGGGCAGCGACTTCAATGCGCCCAGTCCGAACCGGTTCACCATTCCTGCGGGCGCAACATCGTTTGCGATACCCGTGCCGGTCATCGGCGACACCGTGAACGAGCCGACCGAGAACTTCAGCCTCTCGCTGACCAACGTCCAGGGCGCCCTCGCCCTCAACCCGTTTGCGACCGGCGAGATCGTGAACGATGATGCGTCTACCACTCCGAGCATCTCGGTGACCGCTATCTCGGTCAATGAAGGGAACAGCGGGACGAGCATTGCCAATGTCCCTGTGGTGCTCTCGGGGCCTGCACCCGCTGGCGGCGTCTCTTTCACGCTCAGCATTCCGAGCGGGACTGCCACTGCGGGCAGCGACTATATTGCGCCGACCGTTACAAACTATTTGATCCCACAGGGAATGGCCGGGACCACGATCCCGATCACCATCATTGGTGATACGGCTCAAGAGCCAAACGAGTCGCTCCTGATCACGCTGACGATCCAGTCGGGTGCGCAAAATCCGGTTGCTTCGGCCCTGCTCACGATTCTGGATGATGACGGCGTTCCGACGACGCTGACGGTCGGTTCCGTCGCGGCGGATGAAGGCAACAGCGGTATCACGAACTTCGCGTTTCCAGTCCGGCTCAGTGCGCCTGCAGGTCCGGGCGGAGTCAGCTTCAGGGCCGTGCTGTCCGCCGAGACAGCAACTGCGGGCGTTGATTTCAACGCACTCGCTCAAACGAACTACACGATCCCCGCCGGTGCGACGGAAACCACCGTGATTGTGCCCGTTGTCGGTGATACAATCCCGGAAAACAGTGAAGTGTTCCGGCTGAGCGTCGAGAGTGTTGTCGGTGCGTCCGTCGGCTTTCCCAGCTCCGGGACTGGTACCATCCGCAATGACGACGGCCCCTTGCCGACCATCACCATTGCTGATGCCAGCGTTTCAGAGGGCAACAGCGGCACAGCTAACCTGTCCTTTACGGTCACCCGCTCCGCTCCGGCGCCCGCGGGTGTCAGCGGATCAATTTCACCGTGAGCGGGGTCAGCGCGACGGCAGGAACCGACTTTACAGTTCCGCTGCCTGGCACTGTCACAATCGCAGCTGGAGCCACGACCGCGACTATCATTGTGCCTGTTCGCGGCGACACCACGCCGGAGCTCGACGAGACCCTTGAAGTCGCGATCACCACTCTGGAGCTCGAGGCACCGGTGAATGTGACGCGTAACCGAGCCGTCGGCACCATTGTCAATGATGACGGCCCGATGCTGACCATGGCGATTGCTGATTCATCGGTGACCGAAGGCAATACCGGCACCGTCAACATGACGTTCACGGTCACGTTGAGCGGCCCGGCTCCAACAGGCGGTGTTGTCTTCGATTTCGCCACGTCCAACGGCACTGCGTTGGCTGGCTCCGACTATACCCAGACGGTCCTGCCACGCGCCGGCTTGATTCCCGCCGGTGCGACGTCGACCACCATCACCGTGCCGGTGCTGGGTGACACGCTCGCCGAAGGCAACGAGTTCTTCAATGCGCAGATCGCGTTTCCGAACCAAGGCGTTCAACTCAGCAACAGTCAGGCGCGTGGCACCATCATCGACGATGATACGCCAGTGATCTCGGTTGCCGACATCTCTGTCGCAGAAGGCAACAGTGGCAGCTCCAACGCCGTATTCACGGTGCAGCTGAGTATTCCGGCGCCTCCGGGCGGTGTCCGTGTGGACGTCCAGAGCGGCCAATTTGTCGGTAGCCCACCTGCAGGCACCACGTTCGCGTTTGCCGGGGAGGACTATACGCCACGCGCCCTGACAACAGTGACCATTCCGGCGGGTGCCCAGTCGGCGACCGTTCCGGTGGCGATCCTGGGCGATACGCTCCACGAGCGGGACGAAGTGTTTGTGCTCAACCTCTCCAATCCGGTGGGTGCCACCATCGGCCGCGCCACAGCCACGGCCACCATCACCAATGACGATACCCAGACCGTCACGATTTCGAGCACGTCGGTGGTCGAGCGCGACAGCGGCGAGACTGGCATTGCGATCCTGACCGTCATCCGGACACCCAGCGCAGTGACGACCGACATCCTGGTAGCAGTCGGTGGTGGCACCGCGACGCTCAACAGCGACTACCAGTCGCCGCAGCTCGTCCGGGTGCAGCTTGCCGGAGGCAACACCACTGCCATCGTGCCGATCACCATTCTGGGCGACGATGTCGTCGAGCCGGATGAGACCGTCCTGGCGACGCTGCAGCCTGGGGCAGGCTATCTGCTCGATCCTGGGTCTGTCGGCACCGTCACGATCCAGAACGACGACATCTCCCTGGTCTTCACGCCGTCAGCGCTGCCCGCTGGCCGGGTCGGGGCGGCCTACAGCCAGACCATCACCGCCACCGGTGGCACCGCGCCCTACCTCTTTGAGCTGGCCCTGGGGCCGCTCCCGCCCGGGCTGACCCTTCAGCCGGACGGGACCTTGTCGGGTACGCCAACGGCGGGCGGCACCTTCAACCTGGTGATCACGGCTTCCGGCGAGGCGCCTGCCCCTATCGGTCCGTTCGTGGATGCGGTGGTCTACACGCTGGTGATCGCCGATGCGCAGATCGTGCTGCCGTCGGCCACCTTGCCGGCGGCCTCGCTCGCCCGACCCTACAGCGCAACGCTGCCCGGTGCCTCGGGCGGGACCGCGCCTTACAGCTATCAGGTAACCGGCGGGGCGCTGCCGGCTGGCGTCACGCTGGATCGGGCGACGGGGGCCCTGTCGGGCACGCCGACCGTAACCGGTGCTTTCAGCTTCACGGTCACCGCCACTGACAGCAGCACCGGGAGCGGACCCTATCGGACCGCCCAGACCTATGCACTGGACGTCAATCCCGAGCCGCCTGTCGCGGCCAACTCGGCTGTGACCGTCGCCTACAATGCAGGCCCGGTTGCCGTGCCGCTGGCGCTGTCCGGCGGGGCGGCCAGTCGCGTTGCAGTGGTGACGGCACCGGCCAATGGCTCGGCTGTGGTGAATGGCACCACGATCACCTACCAGCCACGGTCCGGCTTCAGCGGGACCGACAGCTTCACCTACACCGCCAGCAATGCGGGCGGGACGTCGGCTCCGGCGACCGTGACGGTGACGGTGCAGGCACCGGTGTTCACCGTGACGGCGGTGGGCGAGCCGACCGCGACCGCGGGCGTGCCCTACAGCCTGACCTTCGAGTTCGGTGGCGGCACCGCGCCGTTCACGAACTACCAAGTGACGGGCCTGCCGGCGGGCGTGAGCATCACGGCCACCACGGCGAATACGGTGACGGTGTCGGGCACCCCCACGGCTGTGGGTAGCTTCACGCTGGAGGCCAGTGCGCGGGACAGCAGCACCGGGGACGGGCCGTTCACGGTGATCGGCACCACAAGCCTGGCGGTGGCACCGCCGGTTCTGGTGCTGCAGCCGGGCACCGCCGCCCTGACCGCCAGCTATGCCAGCGCCTTCAGCCAGGCCTTCACGGCCAGCGGCGG
>JAIXTI010000139.1 GCA_027484025.1 bacterium | reverse complement strand
GCCTGCACCTCCGCGGGCGTCAGTCGGACGACAAACTCGGCAAGGGCGCCCTGCCATGTTCGAATGGCGGCGGTAAGTGCCGTCGTGTCGCCTACGTAGCGCGACAGCGTCGCACTCCGCTGGAGCGCCGGCATTCGCGTGGCCTCCGCGGCCGACAACACACCGAGCGTGCACAACGCACGTAGAATGCGTTGGGTCGCTTGCAGGGCGTGTGGGATGTACACGCCGTTCACATCCATCGCGAACTTGCCGTTCGCGTATCCGGCGCCGCTGTCGCGCCAGCTCTGTGAAAACCAGCGCGGCGCGCCGTCGTAGGCGTCCGCGGTCGCATCACGAGGTGCGAAGGCCACGAAGTTCGCCGTGACGGGATTGGCCGCGTACGGCGCACTGCGGTCGGCGACCACCGCGAGCTCCGACAGCAGCAGCGCCAGCCGCGTCTGCCCTCCCTCACGACCCAGCAGCCAGCTGCGCTTCCGCTCGGCACTCACCCGCGTGTCATCGAGATAGCGCGCGGCCATGATGGGAAGCTGGTACTCATCGTCCACCATATGGTAGTTCTCGCGCGTCGCGCGCCCGGCGCGCAGGCGCGCGATCGCCGCACGACGCAACGAGTCTGCGCGAACCGCGGGTACGCTGTCGGTGCGGCGCAGCAATGCGACCGCTTCTGCCGCGGACTCACGCAGCGCCTGACCGCCCAGCGCTTCCTCGTGGCTCACCTCACCACTCGCCGACAGCTTCCGCAGCGCGGCGGCGATGACGAACTCGCTCATCTCGGGGCGCCAGATCGGCTGCATCATGAGCGCCGAGACCAGCATGTCACGCCCGAAGTAGGTGGCGTACGTCGGGAGTCCTGCCATGAGCTTCTCGCGCGACGACAACAGCTCGACACCCGTGATCTGCCGTTCGATCCACCGGGCGCGAGTCGCGTCCCCGTGTTGTTGCACGTCACGCGCCCACGCCAAAAAATCGTCGGTGAAAATTTCCGTGCGGGTGAGCGGCGAGAGTGTTCGTCCGGTACTGCTGATGGTGACGCGCATGCGCAGGGGCGAGCCGGTGGATGCCCGGAGCACCCAGTGGCGCGTGTCCGCAGAGACGAGGGTCGTCCCGGACAGCGGGGTCACCGTGAGACGCAACGTGTCGCGGCCATCGAGCGAGACTTGTTCGACCGTCGCGCCAGGCAATGGTCCTGTCGTGCGGACGTCGACCATGCGCAGCATGACCCGCTGCTCCAGCGCCGCCAGCGATCGTGCGCCGAGCGCGGTCAGGGCGGCGCGCTGCACCGTGGGCGACTGCTTGGCGAGCGTCGCGGTGAGTGCCACGAACTCGGCCAGCGCATAGGGCGCCTCGCTGAAGGAGCGGGCGTGCTCCTTGAAGTACTGCACGTCGCGTTCGATGCGCATGGAGCCGAGCAAGAAGCGGCCGAGGTGCAGCTCGGCGTCGCGGCTCTGTAGCTCGTAGCTCAGGTACGACGTGCGGGCGCGCCGCCAGACGCGCGCGTCGGTGCCGTCCCATTGCAGGTCGGCGGGGCTGTTGTCGGCGAGGCGGGCCGAGAACCCGAGGCTTTCGTTTTCGCCATTGGCGAGGAGGTGTACGGTCCGTCCCTCTCGCCGGTCGAGGTAGATCTGGAGGGTGTTGTTGGCGGCGTCGCGAAAGAACCGGGTGCTGTAGCCGGCATACGCGACGCTGTCGTCCAGCCCTTTCTCGGGGAACGTGAGGACAGGGGGCGAAGGCTGGCCGACGGCTGCGACTTGGGCAACCAGGACGAACGCGAGAAAGCTCACGAGCAGCTCGTGCGGGGCACGGAGGAGAAGTACTTGATCCGAAACGACTTGGGTGGGCGCCGGGGGCGGCGACGGGCGTCGGGTCGGGGAGGGGCGGGCGGGGAGAGCGGGAGCGTCAGCCACCTGGCGGCGGCGTGTAACGCGTGAAACAACCGATAGGCGGAAACTCGCAATGGGAGCGTGCGGGCGCCAGCGCCGGCTAAAAACTCGGCAAAAAACGCCCTGAATCCAAAAAGAGTCTTGACAGTTCCCGCTCACACTTGTTTCATAGCGTTACACATCCCTTCCTACACGCGACTCACCCCCTTCCGAGTCGCGGGTCTTGCTTGACAAATCCGTCGTCGACCGGTCGTGCCCTTGGTGCGAGAGGTTGTTGGCGGCCGAACCTCCCTCGGTTCACCCCACCCACTGCGACCACCCCTCCTCATTCTATAGATGTAGTCCGGACCGACGGTCCGAATTGTATCTGTCCGATGAGACCCACCAGGTCGCAGTCTTTACAGCCCCATGGAGGCATCAGTTTATGGCGGTAGGCGTCCGTTGGTTGGCCGCGGCAGCAGCGGGTACGCTGCTCTCGGCGAGCCAGGTCAGTGCCCAGCAAACGGGCAGAGTCTCTGGCCGCGTGGTTGACTCCGCGACTGCCGGTGTGCTCGCAAATGCATCGGTCCAAGTCGTCGGGACACAGGTCGGCACCTACACGCGTAACGATGGCGGCTTCCTGCTGCCCGCCGTGCCGGCGGGCCAGCAGCGGATTCGCGTCTCGCGCATCGGCTACTCGGCCAAGGAAGTCACGGTCACCGTGACGGCCAACGGCCAGGCCAGCGTCGAAGTCGCGCTGAACGCGATCGCCGCGCAGCTCACCGGGGTGGTCACGACCGGTTACGGCCAGCAGCGAAAGGAAGCGATCACGGGCGCCGTCGCGACGATCAAGGGTGCTGACGCCAACGTCGGCGTGATCCCCAACGCAACCGGTCTGCTTACGGGTCGTGTCGCGGGTGTGAACGTGGTGGCCAACAACGGTGAGCCGGGCGCTGGCGCCCAGATCCGTATCCGTGGCGGCACCTCGATCTCGGCCTCCAACGAGCCGCTGTACGTCATCGACGGCGTGCCCATCCAGAACGATCAGACCGAAGCCTCGGGCATCGGTATCGGCGGTGGCGCCGCGCTGGCGCGTAATCCGCTCAACATGCTCAACCCGAGCGACATCGCGAACATCACGGTGCTCAAGGACGCCTCGGCGACGGCCATTTACGGCTCTCGCGGCGCCAACGGCGTGGTGCTCATCGAAACGCGCCGCGGCGCGGCCGGTGTCTCACAGGTCGAATACGAAACGTTCGTGGCCGCCGCGTCGCCGTCGAACACGCTCGACGTGCTCTCGGGCAACGAATACCGCTCGTTCGTGCAGGGGCTCGTCACCTCGGGCAAGCTCGCCCAGTCGGCGCTGACCAACCTCGGCACCTCGAACACCGATTGGGAGAAGGAGCTCATGCGCTCCAGCTCCACGGTCAACCACAACCTGTCGTTCACCGGTGGTACGAACACGACGCAGTATCGCGCGTCGCTCAACTACCTCGATCAGAACGGCGTGGTGGTGTCGAACGGCTTCCGTCGCTTCCAGGGTCGCTTCAACGCGAACCACAGCGCGATCGACGGCAAGCTCCGTCTGAACTTCAACATGACGTCGTCCAAGGTGGACAACGACTACCTCCCGTTCGAAAACACGGGTGGCTTTGAAGGCGGCGTGTTCACCAACATGGTGATCTTCAACCCGACGCGCCCCATCACGACGACGACGAACGGCGTCACGTCGTTCTACGAAATCGGCCCCGGCCGTCAGTCGGTGCGTAACCCCGTCGCGATCGCCGAACAGGTGGCCGACGTCGCCACGACCAACCGTACCCTCGGCAACATCCAGGCGTCGTACAGCCTGACCGACTACCTCACGGCGTCCGTGAATGTCGGTACCGACCGCACGAGCGGTGTTCGCAAGACGTACCTCCCCCGTGCCAGCGCCGTCGGCGCCGAGTGGAACGGTCGTGCGCGTCAGGTGAACCGCGCCCTCAGCAACAACACGCTGCAGTCGCTCCTCACCTTCGCGCCGCGTCTCTCCGAGTCGCAGGAAATCGAAGTGGTGGGCGGTTATGAATACACCGACTTCGACAACGGCGAGTTCGGTGCGGAAGGCCGTAACTACCTCACCGATGCGTTCAGCTTCAACAACCTCGGCGGTGGTGGCACGCTGGTCGCGCCCTTCTCGTTCCGCGAGCAGAGCCGCCTGGTCTCCTTCTTCGGTAAGGCCAACTACAGCTTCAAGGACCGCTACTTCCTGACCGGCGTGATTCGCCGCGACGGTTCGTCGCGTTTCGGTGCCGGTAACAAGTGGGCCGTCTTCCCGGCCTTCTCGGCTGGCTGGAAGATCAGCGACGAAAGCTGGATGCAGGGCAAGGGCTTCTCGAACCTGCGTCTGCGCGCCGGCTACGGCTTGCAGGGTAACCAGGCCGTGTCGCCGTACGCCTCGCTCATCCTCCTCGAGCCCAACGACGGCGCGCGCTATCCGTTCGGCGACAACATCGTCACCGGTGTCGTGCCCACGCGGAACGAAAACCCGCTCCTCAAGTGGGAGCAGACGGCGCAGTACAACGTCGCGGCCGAATTCGGCTTCAAGGACAACAAGTACACCGGTACGCTCGAGTACTACCGCAAGAACACCAGCGACCTGCTCCTCACGGTCGCCGTGCCGCAGCCGGCGCTCGTGCCGACGCGTCTCGAAAATGTCGGCAGCCTGCACAACACCGGTATCGAATTCAGCTTCGACGCCAACCTGCTCGACAAGAAGGATCGCTCGTTCAGCACCGGCATCGTGGCCTCGATCGAACGCAACACGGTCGATGACCTTGGTGGCCGCTCGTTCATCACGACGTCGAGCGTCTCCGGTCAGGGTCAGTCGGGCAACACGGCGCAGCGCATCATCCCCGGCCAGCCGCTCGGCACGTTCTGGGGTCCGACGTTCGTGAACGTGAATGCCGAAGGCAAGCAGGTGTTCAAGAACTACGACGTCACGCGCACCAACGGCGTGATCACGAGCCGCAAGGAAAGCGGCACGACGACGTCGCCCGACGCCGACGACTTCGGCATCATCGGCGATGCCAACCCGGCCTTCAGCCTCGGCTGGCGCGGCAACCTGCGCTGGAACAAGTTCGACATGAGCTACCTGTGGCGCGGTGAGTTCGGCCGCGATGTCTTCAACAACACGGCGCTCGTGTACTCCACGCAGTCGGCGGTCCTCCAGGGACGCAACTTCCTCCGTAGCGCGCTCGACCAGAAGGACGCGCTCACCGAGCCCGCCGTCTACTCGTCGCGCTGGATCGAAGACGGTTCGTTCTTCCGCCTCCAGAACGTGACGGTTGGCTACACGTTCAAGATCCCGGGAACCAAGGCGAACACGGCGCGCTTCTTCGTGTCGGGCGACAACCTGTTGCTCTTCACGCCGTACTCGGGATACGATCCTGAGGTGTTCGTTGATGCCGGCCTCGCGTCGCGCGGCGTCGATTATCTCGTTTACCCGCGTGCCCGGACGTTCACGTCGGGACTCCGCGTCCAGTTCTGATCACTCCGGACGAAACCGAACCGACCATGCGAAATTCACACAAGACCCGCTTCGCGTCGCTCTGGCGCGCCGGTCGCATCAGCGCCGCGTTGCTCGCGGCGCCCGCGACGGTATTTACGGTGCAGGGTTGCACCGACCTTGAAGAGTCCCCGACCAGCGCCATCACCCCCAACAACTTCTTCAAGAACAGCGACGAAGTCATTGGTGGTGTGGCCTCCGTGTACGCCGCGCTCCGCGGCACCATGTGGGGCTATTACAACCTGAGCCAGGTCTCGTCGGACGAAAACGTCGTGCCCACGCGCGGCTCCGACTGGTTCGACAACGGCCGCTGGCTCGATCTGTATCGCCACACCTGGACGCCCACGTCGGGCTCCGGCCTCGAAGACATTTCGGGTGTGTGGAACGACCTGTTTGGCGGCGTGGCTCGTGCCAACGTCGTGCTGCAGGCGCTCGAGACGACCGAAGTGCCCGACAAGGCCGTCGTGCAGGCGGAAATGAAGGCGTTGCGCGCCTTCTACTACTACCTGCTCATGGACTTCTTCGGCGGCGTGCCCATCGTCACGACCACCGAAGTGAAGCCGCGTGAACAGGCCACCCGCGCCCAGGTCTTTGCCTTCATCGAGAAGGAAATGACCGACGCGCGCGCGTCGCTCCCCGACGCCTGGCCGGCCGCCAACTATGGCCGTTTGACCAAGGGTGCCGTCGATGCCGTGTTGGCCAACATGTACATCAACGCGCAGGTGTTCACCGGGACCGTCACGCCCACGGGCCTGACCCGTGGCGCGGCCAAGTGGACCGAAGCGGCAGCCGCTGCGGACCGCGTGCTCAACTCGGGACGTTACAGCCTGTCGGCCAACTGGCGTGCGAACTTCACGGCGACGAACGAAAACTCGCCGGAAAACATCTTCGTCATCCGCCACAGCACCAAGGTGCCGGGCATCGGCCTGACGTTCGTGATGCGTGGTTTGCACTACAACTCGTTCAGCGCCTCACCGTGGAACGGGTTCGCCACCATCGCGACCACGTACAACGCGTTCGACGATGCGGACGACCGCAAGAAGGTCTTCCTCGTCGGTCCGCAGGTCGATCTGCTGACGGGTGCGCCTATCCGGGACCGCGCGGGTAACCCGCTGGTCTTTACGCCGGAAATTCGCGACGTCTCGCAGGCCGCTGAAGGCGAAGGCGCACGTATCTACAAGTACCCCGTCGACCCGAACTTCAACGGCGGTGACAACGGCAACGATTACGTGTACTTCCGTCTGGCCGAAATGATGATCATCAAGGCCGAAGCCCTCAACGAACTGGGGCAGACGCCAGCGGCTGTGGCGATCGTGAACCAGGTGCGTGCCCGCGCCTTCTCGCCGGCCAAGCCGTTGCCGACGGGGATTTCGCAGGCTGCACTCCGTGACGCCATCTTCAACGAGCGTCTGTTCGAGTTCGTCGGCGAAGCCAAGCGTCGTCAGGACATGATCCGTGCCGGCACGTACACCAACGCCCGTTTGTTCAAGCAGGCGTCGGCGCCGTTCCGCATCCTCATGCCCATCCCGCAGAACCAGATCGAAACCAACCCCCTGCTCAAGCAGAACCCCGGCTACTAAGCTGGTGGGGTAGGTTCACTGTAGTTGTCACGGCCTGCGTTCGCGATCGAACGCAGGCCGTGGCATTCGTGGTAGATATCCCCTCGAGATGTGAAACACTTTCTTCCGCGCCTGCTGCCGGCGCTCCCGCTCCTGGCCCTCGCGGCATGCGCTGAGTCCACCGCGCACCGTGCCGACGCCCCCGCGGTCGATTCCACGTTGTTCACGCAGATGCCCTCGGACTACACCGGCATCCGGTTCACCAACCGCGTCGTGGACTCGCAAGAGCGCAACGTCTTCACCTATCGCAACTTCTACAACGGCGGCGGTGTCGCGATTGGTGACCTCAACGGCGACCAGCGTCCGGAAGTCATCCTCACGTCCAATCAGGATGGCCCCTCGCTGTACCTGAACGAGGGACAGTTCCGTTTTCGTGACATCACCAAGGACGCGGGCTTTCGCGATCAGCAGCCTTGGACCACCGGCGTCACGCTCGCCGACGTCAACGGCGACGGAAAGCTCGACATTTACGTGAGTCACGCCGGCGACGGTGAGCCCGCGACCCGCGCAAATACCCTCTGGATCAATCAGGGCAACGGGGCCGACTCCGTGCCGACCTTCAAGGAAATGGCGCGCCAATATGGCATCGCCGACGAAGGCTGGTCGACGCACGCCGCGTTCTTCGATTACGATCGCGACGGAGACCTCGATCTCTTCGTCATCAACAACTCGCCGCGTCCGGTCAACAGCTTCGGCCTGCGCAACACGCGCGCCGAGCGTCATCCGTACGGCGGGCACCATTTCTATCGCAATGACGGGGAGCGCTTCACTGAGGTGAGTGAAGCCACCGGCCTGTTCAGCGCCGAAATTGCCTTCGGCCTTGGCATTGGCGTGGGTGATGTGAATCGCGACGGCTGGCCCGACGTCTACGTCTCGAATGACTTCTTCGAGCGCGATTATCTCTACCTCAATCAGAAGAACGGCACGTTCAAGGAAGTGCTCGACCAGGTCATGCCGGTGTCGAGCTACTTCTCCATGGGCATGGATATCGGCGACGTGGACAACGATGGCTGGCCCGATCTGTACACCACCGACATGATGCCGGAAGACGAGTTCCGCATCAAGACGACGGCAATGTACGAAGGGTGGGACGTGTACATGGCCAAGGTGCGTGATGGGTACCATCACCAGCTCATGCGCAACATGCTGCAGCGCAACAACGGTGACGGCACCTTCAGCGACGTGGGTTATCTCACGCGCACCGCCGAAACCGACTGGAGCTGGAGTGCGCTCATCGCGGATCTCGACCTCGATGGCCGCAAGGATGTGTACGTCACGAATGGCCTCGCGCGCGACGTAACCTCGCAGGACTACGTCGCATTCCTTGCCGATCGTACCACGATGCAGCGCGAGGCCAGCGGGCCGCGCGTTGATTTCATGCGTCTCATCAACGCCATGAGCTCTACGCCGATCCCCGACTACGCATTCCGTAACGACGGGAACTGGGCCTTCAGCAATCAGGCGAAATCGTGGGGCCTCGATGCCCCCAATATCTCGAGCGGCGCGGCCTACGGGGATCTCGACGGCGACGGCGTGCTCGATCTCGTCGTGAACAACGTGAACGCCGAGAGCTTCGTCTATCGCAACAATGCGCGAACGCTCCTCAAGAACCGGCATTGGCTGCAGCTGCGGCTCACTGGGGAGGGGCGCAACAGCCATGCCGTGGGTGCGCGCGCCACGCTCTTCGCGGCGGGTGATCGCTACATGCAGGAGCTGTATCCGGCGCGCGGATTCCAGTCGAGCGTCGATTATGCGCTCTCGTTCGGATTGGGGGACCACGCCCGTGTCGATTCGCTCGTGGTGGAGTGGCCCAACGGGACTCGCACGGTGCAGGCGAATATCGCCGCTGATACGACCCTCACCATCGCGCAGACGGCCAACGCGCCGGCGACTGCCCCGTTTGTCGCGCCGGCCGTAACGCCGCTGCTGGTCAACACGACCGCGGCGTCGGGACTCACGTTCACGCACGTCGAGAACGACTACGTCGACTTCGACCGCGAACGGCTCATCCCGCACATGCTCTCCACCGACGGGCCGGCCATGGCCGTTGGTGATGTCAATGGCGACGGTCTCGACGACGTGTACCTCGGCGGCGCGAAAGAGCAGGCGGGCAAGCTTTTTGTACAATCGGCGGCAGGGACGTTTGCGCCGCTGGCCAATGCCGCGTTCGATCTCGACGCCGCATCGGAAGATGTCCACGCGCTGTTCTTCGACGCCGATCGCGACGGGGATCGCGACCTGTACGTCGTGAGTGGCGGTAACGAGTTCAGCGAAGACAGTCCGGCGCTGCAAGATCGGCTCTATCTCAACGACGGACGCGGACGGTTCACGCGCGCGCCGAACGCCCTGCCGGCCACGCTCACCAGCGGGAGTGTGGTAACCGCCGGCGATATCGATGGCGATGGTGATCTCGATCTCTTCGTGGGCGCCCGCAGTATCCCGTGGCGCTACGGTATCGATCCCAGCAGCCAATTGCTGCTGAACGATGGACGCGGTCACTTCACCGACGTCGTCGCGAATGCGCCCGGGCTCAAGACGATCGGCATGGTCACCGACGCGCTCTGGCACGACATCGACGGCGATCGCAAGCTCGACCTCATCGTCGTGGGCGAATGGATGCCCGTGGTGGTGTACAAAAATCGTGGCGCTGGAAAGTTCGAACGCCTCATGGCGAAGGGGCTCGAGAAGAGCGACGGCTGGTGGACCCGCATCATGGCCGCTGACCTCGATGGCGATGGACGCAGCGAGTTCGTGCTTGGCAATTTCGGCCGGAATATCCGCCTGCACGCCAGCGCCAACGAGCCACTCACCATGATCGTGAAGGACTTCGACAAGAATGATTTCGTCGAACAGGTCATCGGTATGTACAACGGCGGCAAGCAGTATCCGCTGGTGTTGCGCGACGACCTCATCAAGGCGGTGCCGCCCTGGAAGGCACGCTTTCTCAACTTCAAGGACTACGCGCTCAAGACGCTCGACGATGTCGTCCCCGCTGCCGAGCGCACTGATGCGGTCGTGAAGCAGGTGTATCGCTTCGAGAGCTCCGTGCTGCGTCGCGGTGCGGATGGCGCATTTACGTTCGAGCCGCTGCCGCTGGAGGCGCAGATGGCGCCGGTGTTCGGCTTGGCCGCGCGAGACGTCAACGGCGACGGTCGTCAGGACATTCTGCTGGCCGGCAACTTCGATGGCGTGAAGCCGGAGTTCGGGCGCATGGCGGCGAGCGATGGCCTCGTGCTGCTTGGTGGTGAGAAGGGAACGTTCACCGCGCTGCGACCGGCGGAGAGCGGATTCCGCGTACCAGGACAAACGCGTGGCATTGCCACGCTCCGTACCAAGCGTGGAGTCCAGGTGATTGTCGCCCGCAACAACGCTGCTCCACTCGTCTTTTCCATGGGTCGCCCATGAGCAACGCTACGGTACTGTCATTCACGCGCGCGCTGCGCGGTATGCGTGTGGTTCGCATGAGCTGTGCCCTCCTGCTGGCGGCCACCGGCTGCCAGTCGAAGCCAGGCGCATCGCCCGAATCGCTCACCTCGGCGGAGCCGCTACACGAAGCGATGCAGCAGCTGACCAGCACCATGGTGTACGACATCTTCAGCCCGCCACAGGCGAGCCGGGTGTACAGCTACGCCAGTATCGCCGGCTACGAAGCAGTGCGGCAGAGCGACACCAGCTGGCGTTCGCTCGCGGGGCAGGTGCGCAACATGCCCGCGGTACCAGCCCCCGATCGCAGCAAGGAGTACTCCTACGCCCTCGCCGGTGTGCGGGCGATGCTCACCGTGAGTCATCAGCTGACCTTCTCGCGCGAGCGCATGGACTCCGTGCGGACCGCGATCTCGCAGCGATACGAATCGTCGCTGCCGGCCGATGTGTATGCGCGCAGTATTGCCTATGGTGACACCGTGGCGCGTCACGTGCTGGCGTGGGCGAGCAAGGACAAGTTCAAGGAGTCGCGCGGACTTCCGAAGTTCAGCGTGACCCGGCAACCCGGACGCTGGATTCCCACGCCGCCCGCGTACATGGACGCGGTTGAGCCGAACTGGGGAACCGTACTCCCGTTCGCCATGGACTCGGCGACCCAGTTCCGCCCGCCCGTGCCCTTTGCGTTCGACTCCGTCAAAGGCACGCCCTTCTACGCGCAGGCGCTCGAAGTGTACGACACTGGTCGTACGCTCACCGAAGAGCAGCGCGCCATTGCGGCCTTCTGGGATTGCAACCCGTACGTCATGAACGTGCAGGGCCACACCATGTTCGCCACCAAGAAGATCACGCCGGGCGGTCATTGGATGGGAATTGCCGGAATTGCTGCGCGCAAGGCCAACGCCACGGCACTGCAGACGGCCGATACCTACGTGCGCACGGCGATGGCGCTCGCTGACGGTTTCATTGCCGCGTGGGAAGAGAAGTTCCGGTCAGGCGTCATCCGCCCGGAAACCGTCATCAACGCGTACATCGACGAAAAGTGGGCGCCGCTCCTCCAAACGCCGCCATTCCCCGAGTATCCCAGCGGTCATAGCGTGATTTCGACGTCGGCCGCGCAGGTCCTCACGGCCATCTATGGTCAGAACTTCGCCTTCGCCGATTCATCCGAAGTGCCGTACGGCATGCCGGTGCGTTCGTTTGCCAGCTTCGAGGCTGCCGCAAACGAGGCCGCCATCAGTCGCCTGTACGGCGGCATTCACTATCGTCAGGCGATCGAAGAAGGACAGCGCCAGGGCAAGCAAGTTGGGCTCAATGTGGTGGCGCGCGTCATCACGAAGCCCGGGACGACTGTCGCCGGCCGGTGAAGCATCGGCGCGTGGGACCTCGGGTCTGCGGGACCGTGCTGTTGGCGCTCTCATGCACGGCCCTCGGCTGTACGGAGAAGGCCCCATCTGGTGACGCGGCAGATACCGCGGCATCGGCGCCCGGTCCGCGCGCGTTCGAGTTGCTTCCGGCATCACGCACCGGCATCGACTTTGCGAACCGCCTGCCGGAATCGCCGGAGTTCAGCATCCTGAATTACCTCTACTACTACAACGGCGGCGGTGTCGCCGTTGGTGACGTAGACAGTGACGGGAAGCCCGATGTGTACGTGTCGTCCAACCTCGACGGCAACAAGCTGTATCGCAATCGCGGTGACTTCCGCTTCGAAGACATCACCGACAAGGCCGGCGTGAGCGGACCGCCGGGATGGAAGACCGGTGTCTCCATGGCCGATGTGAATGGCGACGGCGCGCTCGACATCTACGTCTCGGCGGTGAACTACCTCACCATGCACGGGCGGAACGCGCTGTACATCAACAATGGCATCGGCGTATTCACGGACAGTACAGAGGCCTACGGCCTCGCTTTCTCCGGCTTCTCCACGCAGGCGCTCTTCTTCGACTACGATCGCGACGGTGACCTCGATCTCTATCTGCTCAATCACTCGGTGCACACCGAGCGGCAGATCGGTGTTGCGGCCCGTCGCGATGTGCGGCACCCCACGGTCGGCGACCGTCTCTATCGAAACGACGGCGCCCGTTTCACCGATGTGAGTGCTGCCGCCGGTATCTTCGGTGGCGTAGAAGGGTACGGCCTCGGCGTCGTCGCCAGTGACGTGAACAGTGACGGCTGCATGGATCTGTATGTGGCCAATGATTTTCAGGAGAACGACTTTCTGTACCTGAACGACTGCCGCGGCCACTTCACCGAAGTCGGCACGTCGTCGTTCAGTCACACGACGCGCTTCTCGATGGGTGCCGACGCCGCCGACATGAACGATGATGGGCGGCCCGACCTCATGACGGTCGATATGCTCCCCGAGCAGGAATCGATCTTCAAAACGTCGGCCAGCTACGAAGGATGGAACCTCTTCGAGATGCGGTTGCGCGCCGGCTACTCGGTGCAGTATCCGCGCAATGCGCTGCAGCTCAACCGCGGTGATGGATCGTTCGCCGAGATCGGGTTGCTCGCCGGAGTCGCCGCGAGTGACTGGAGCTGGGGGCCGCTCTTCGCGGACCTCGACAACGACGGGCGCAAGGATCTGTTCATCACGAACGGCATTTACCGTCGGCCGAACGATCTCGACTACATCAATTACATCGGGAACGAAGCCGCACAGGCGGCACTCGCGCGTGGTGTCACGCCTGCCGAAAATCAGGAACTGCTCAAGCGGATGCCGCAGATTCCGCTCCCCAATCATGCCTATCGCAACGAGGGGGGACTTCGGTTCACCAACATGGCTGAAGTGTGGGGGCTGGGCGACAAGGGCTTCTCGAATGGGTCGGCGTATGCCGATCTCGATGATGATGGCGCTCTCGACCTGATCGTAAATCGCATCAATGCGCCGCTGGCCATATACCGCAGTCGCATGCGGGAGCTACCCAACGCCGGTCACTACCTCCAGGTCAAGCTTGTCGGCAATACGCGGAACACCGACGGCATTGGCACGAAAGTCATTGCCGTGACTGGGGCGCATCGTCAACTGTTGGAGCAGCAGCCGGTGCGTGGCTTCCAGTCGAGTGTCGACCGGCGGCTGCATTTCGGATTCGGCACACAGACGACGGCCGATTCGCTCATCGTTGTCTGGCCCGATGCCCGCTATCAGGTCTTGACCGCCGTGACGCTCGATCGCGCCATCACGGTGCATCAGGACAGCGCCACCGGTACGTGGCAGTATCCGCGCGCCACGGTTCCCACGGTACGCGATGAGGCCCCGCTGCTGCG
>JAIXTI010000174.1 GCA_027484025.1 bacterium | reverse complement strand
GTGAACTGGGCGGAAGTGGCGAAGCGGTATCAGGGCTGAGTTGGGATCGAGTTCGCACACGCGAAACTGAAGATCCAGAAATTGACCTACGAACGACAAACTCCCCCGGTCATCGCGAGATGCCGGGGGAGTTTGTCGTTCGTAGGTCGAGTCTTCGGTTCTCAGCGCGTACCGCGGTGTTTATGCCGCGAGCGGCTCGACCTCATCAGTCTTGCGCCGCGCCGACAGAATCAGCGTAATCGCGGTATACGCCACCACCGCCGCGACCAGCCACCGTAGTGCCGTCAGCGGCAGCGATTTCACAATGAGCGCCGCTATGAGTACCGCCGGGAGCCCGCCAATGATGTTGCCGACGACGGCACGCGGATCGACCTTGCCCAACCGGATGAAACGGTCGCTGGCAAAGGGCATAAGGAACGCGCACGACCCCATCATGATGGGGAAACCCGCTGCGGGGTTCATGCCGAGCATGCTGACCAGCAACAGACACGGGCCGTACAGACCGATGCCGATGGTCATGAGCACGCCGAGCACGAAGTTGCCGAAGAGCGCGATGCCCAGCTTGACTCCGGTGAGCCCGATGGCCTCTCCGCCGCCCGGAATCTTGCCGGCGGCCTGCGCGATCGTGAGAAGTGCCGCTGCGGCGAGGCAGAGCCCCATGCCCAGCTGAATGCGCTGCGTGGGCCATTTGGCGACAAGGCCTGCGCCCACCCACGATCCGACGACGGCGGCGATGATCATGCCGACGAGCGTGACGGAGTCGACTTCGACGACCTGCGTGTAGATGAACGCCTGCGCGAGCGTCGACATGGTGTGCCCGGCGTTGAGCGTGCCAGGAATGAGCGCATCCTTCACCCACTTGGTGGCACGGTAGATCGTCGTGCTGGTCGCGAACGAGCCGATACCGAGCGTATCGAAGAAATCGGTGACCGTGCCGTGGAGGATCAAGCCGACGGTCGGCTTGACGGAGCCAAGCTTGGGGAGGCCGCGGACAAGAGAGACCACGTGATACACGGCCACGAGACCGAGGCCGATGAGCAGCAGTAGCTTGGCGTCGAATTGCATCGGGTGCGGCGGGAGGGGCGGGAGGAAGAGCGTGTGGACCTACAACGTATCGCCCCGCCCCGCCGTTGTCCCGCCCGGCGCGTTACCGGGTTACGCCAACGCGGCCGGGGCCAACGACAGCAGCACCACCAGCGCCCACGCCACTACCGACACCAACCACCCGGAACTGCGCGAGCTCTTGGTCACGACGCTGACGCCGATGGCCGTGATGACGATGGTCCACACGGCAAAAACGTCGATACTCGCCAACAATCCCAGAATGGCGGGCGACGTCGTCGCGGGATCGGCGAAGCGCGCGGGGCCGAGCGACGCCGAGAAGAGCGACGTCACGTTGGAGGTGTCGAGCACCGCCCCCTGCACTGCGGTAGACAGGAAGCTCAACACGCGCGGCACGCTCGCCAACGTGGCGATGAACACGGCGCGGCCGAGCGCCAGCGGGACGCGAAGGATTTTGGCCCCGCCCCAATTGGCGAGCCCCCCCAGTAGTCCGGAGAGGACCGGGGTCAAGGCCGCGAACACGAGGAAGATGTAGCCGGCCGCGGTCCGCCCAGCCGCCACCGCTTCGGCGGGCATGGGCTTCTGCGTCTGCTTGGCCATCTGGATGACCTGCATGTCGTAATTCGCGTCGACATACGGCTGCAACAATCCCTTGGTCGCGACGATGATGACCGCGAGGATGGCAGTGAGCACCAGCAGATACATCCCAACGCCGCGCGCACGCGACCGGTCAAAGACCGTCGCCGGCGCCCACAGCACCTCGAGGCAATCTTCCCAGACGCTTCCCTGCTTCTCCGGTGCTGTGGCGGCTTCGCTCATCGTGCGGCTTCCCCTTCGAGATAGGTGTAGCCCTCGAGGCCGGCGACGTAGTCGGCGATGAAGGCATTCATTTCGTCACGGGACAGTCCCTTCGACGAATTCACCTTGCGGCGGAAGGTGGCGAGCAGCTGCGACGCGCCGAACTGGACGTAGTTCAGCACTTCCGTAACCGTGTCGCCTTCGACCATATCGGTGATGTCGTACGCCCCGTGCTCGTTCATACGGACGTGCACGGCGTTTGTGTCACCGAAGAGGTTGTGCAGATCGCCCAGAATCTCCTGATACGCCCCGGTCAGGAAAATGCCAAGGATGTAGTCTTCGCCATCGCGGAACTCGTGCAGCTCGAGGCTGGGGCGACCGTTCTTGTCGCCCACGAACCGATCGATCTTGCCGTCGGAATCGCAGGTCACGTCCTGCAGCGTGCCGCGACGCACCGGCTCATCCTGCAAGCGGTGAATGGGCATGATCGGGAAGAGCTGATCGATGGCCCAGCTATCGGGAAGCGACTGGAAGAGCGAGAAGTTGCAGAAGTAGCGATCGACGAGCGCCGACTCGAGCTCCGGCAGAATGTCTTCGTACGTGTCCGGATCGGCCTTGGCAATGCGATATACCGCGTTGATGGTCGCTAACCAGAGCACCTCGGCCTTGGCCAACCCGCGGAGATTGAGCACACCGGAGTTGAAGTATTGGCGCGCGCGTTCCTTGTCGAAGGACGCATCGTGGAACACTTCCAACACCTTGCGCATCTTGGGTTCGCGCTCGGTGAGTGTGCGCCAATCTTCGTACATCTCGTGCAACAGCGAGTGGTCGTCGTCGGTGAGCTGCGGCACGGGCTGCTCGGCCTGCGACTCGACGTCGATGACTTTGATGAGCAGCAGAGCGTGGTGCGCCGTGAGGGCGCGCCCCGACTCACTGATCACATGCGGCATGGGCAACTCGGCTTCGCGGCACGCTTCGCCGATGGTGTAGATCACATCGTTGGCGTACTCCTGCAGCGTGTAGTTGACGCTGGCATTGTTCGTGGAGTTGGTACCGTCGTAGTCGATACCGAGGCCACCGCCCACATCGACGTGCGTGATGTCGACGCCCAGCGCGCGCATTTCGAGATAGAATCGCGCGACTTCCTGCAGCCCGGACTTGATGAAGCGGATGTCCGTGATCTGGCTGCCGAGGTGAAAGTGGATGAGCTTGAGCGTATCTAGCTTTCCTGCCTGCTCCAGCCGGTCGATGAGCTTGATGAGTTCGGCCGAGCTGAGGCCGAATTTGCTCTTTTCGCCACCGCTCTGCGCCCAGCGGCCCGCGCCTTCGCTGGCCAGCTTCACGCGCACGCCGCAGGTGGGCTTCACGCCAAGTTCCTCGGCCACTTCGAGCAACACTTCGAGCTCACTGACCTGCTCGAGGACGATGAAAACCTTGTGCCCGAGCTTCTGACCCATGAGCGCGAGGCGCATGAACTCGTGGTCCTTGTAGCCGTTGCACACGATGAGATGCTCAGTGCTTTCGGACAGTCCAAGCACCGCCTGCAACTCCGGCTTGGAGCCGCATTCGAGGCCGACGCCGTGCGTCTTACCGAACTGCACGATCTCTTCGACGACGTGCCGCTGCTGATTCACCTTGATCGGATACACGGTCGTGTAGCCGCCGGTGTATTCGAATTCCTTGATCGCGTTCGCGAAGCGCTCTGAGAGCGTTTCGATGCGCGAGCGCAGAATGTCGGAAAAGCGCAGCAGGACGGGCAACTGAATGCCCTGCCCCTCGAGATCGGCCGCGAGGTCGCGCAGATCGAGCTGCAGATGCGGACGTTCGGGATCGGGGCGCACGACGACGTGGCCCCGCTCGTTGACGTCGAAATAACCGGCGCCCCACCCTTCTACGTTGTAGAGGGCGCGGGCGGCATCGATGGACCACGGCTCGGCGGTGGCCGGCTGGGCGACGGGCTGGATACGAGTTGCCATAGGGGCGGAAAGCTAGACGGTTCGCGGCCATGGAGGGAGCCATGACCCCGAACCGTCAGGTTTGTGACTTAACGGCAGCCGTCGTGAAACGGTGCCCGCGTGATCAGTTGTCGCCGTCGAGCAGCCCGCCGAGGCCACCCAGCACCGACCCTTCGCCCTTACGCTGGCCGCCGAGCTTGGGGGAGGCCGAGACGATGCGGTCGGCGAGGCGGGAGAAGGGCAGCGTCTGCAGAATGACGCGCCCCGGGCCCGTCATCTGGACGAAGAACAACCCTTCGCCACCGAACAACGCGGTCTTGACGCCCGGAACGCGCTGGATGTCGTAGTCGACCGACGGTTGGAAGGCCACCAGGCAGCCGGTATCGACACGCAGCTTCTCGCCGGGCGCGAGATCGATGGCGTGCAGCGTTCCCGACGCGTGCAGGAAGGCGAGTCCATCGCCCTGCAGCTTCTGCAGGATAAAGCCTTCACCGCCGAAGAACCCGGCGCCGATGCGGCGCGTGAACGCGACCGAGATATCGATGCCACGCGCCGCGCAGAGAAAGCTGTCCTTCTGCGCCATGACGGTACCGCCCCAATCGCGAAGATTGAGCGGCACGATCTTGCCGGGGGACGGCGCCGCGAAGCCTACGTCGGCCCGGCGCGCCCCGTTGTTTCCGAAGAGCGTGACGAAGAACGAGTCGCCGGCGAGCACACGCTTTCCTGCCCCGACCAGCTTGTCGAAGAGCGACCCGCTGGACGCGTTCGGGTCGAGTGTGGTCGCCATGGTGATACCTTCCCGCATGAACATCATCGCGCCGGCCTCGGCGAACACCGATTCGCCCGGGTCGAGCGTGATGATCACAGCCTGCAGGTCATCACCAATGATCTGATAGTCGATCTCGTCCGCCGCCATCACTTGCCTCCGGAATTTCCTGCGGGCGTTGTCGCACGCGCAGGCTGAGGGGTCATCTTCACCTGATCCCGGCCCTTTTCGAGGAACGGGATGCCACGAACCATCCAAGACGGTGCCTCGGCCCCCAGAAGTTTCACCGCGAAGAAATCCTGCATCTTGCGGTCGATGTCCTTCTGGTTGGCGCGCTTGGTGGGATTATGCTCGTCGCCATTGTAGACCACCATGTACGCCTCCTTCTGCAGGCGCCGCATGGCGACATAGAACTCGATCCCCTGGTACCAGGGTACGGCGCCGTCGTTGTCGTTCGCCATGAAGAGCACCGGCGTCGTTACGCGATCGAGACGGAAGAGCGGAGAGTTCTCGATGAAGCGCTCCGGATACTGCCACAGCGATCCGCCAATACGGCTCTGCGTGTGCTCGTACTGGAACGTGCGGGCCAGGCCGCTCTGCCAACGGATGCCACCATACGCGCTCGTCATGTTCACCACCGTGGCGTTCGGCACGGCCGCCGCGAACATGTTGGTGACGGTGATGAGATAGTTGGTCTGGTAGCCACCCCACGACTGGCCGGTGATTCCCATGCGCTTGGGATCGACGAAGCCCTTGGCAATCAGCGACTGCACACCGGGGATGATCGCCTTGGCCGCACTCGGGCCGGGCTGCCCATCGGTGTACACGATGTCCGGCATGAAGACGAGATAGCCGAGCGAATTGTAGACGAGCGGATTGACGGTGTTGCGGCCACTGGGCGCCTGATAGTTGTGCAGGCCATCCGTGAGCTTCTCGTAGTAGTACACGATGAGCGGGTACTGCTTGGAGGCGTCAAAGTTCTCCGGCTTGTACAGCAGGCCACGCAACGGGATGCCGTCGCCGTTGAGCCACGACACGAGTTCGACCGTCCCGCGCGGATACTCGCCATCCTGCGGGTTGGCGTTGGAGATCTTGGTCGTGGACGCAATGCTGTTGCCGGTCCACAGGTCGGGGAACTCACGGTACGTGCTCTGCGTGAGCAGGTACTGCTCAGCGTCGCGGGCCTTCTGCAGTCCGCCAAAGTTGCGGTCGGCCATGATGATGCGCTCAGGCGCGGCGACGACGCCGAGCTTGTCGCGCCAGAAGCCACTGGCTTTGGTGAGCGTATCGACGGCGCGCAGCAGGAGCGGCGTTTTCGTGTCGATGAACGGTTCGTCGCGATCGAGATCGACCACGCGGAAGGTGACACCGGCGCGACGTCCTTCGCCGTCGGTCACGTTGGTGGGAGCGGCCACGCCCGACGGATCGATCTCCCACACGTCGAAGCGATCATACACGAGCACCCGCTTGTCAGCGGTGGTCCATCCACCCAAGCCGTACGGCGGCGGGATGTCCGGCGAGTCGAACTCTTCGTCCTGGAACTTGACTGGCAGCTTGTCCGTGAGCACGACCTTCTTGCCGGTGGCTACGGTGTAGGCCACCCACTGCCCCTTTTCGAACCACGTGATGAAGTTGCCGCCAGGCGACAGCTGCGCCTGCCCATCAAGCTGCTTGGCCACGAGCGTACGTGCGCCAGTGAGCGGGTCGATGAGATAGACGTCGGAAGCGCCCTCGCCCCAGAACTGGGGGATGGCGTACTCGGTGCTATTCACGCCGAGAACGCGCTTGCCATCGTTGCTGATCGTGGCGCGCAGCGAGTCGTTGGCCAGCTGGGTCCACTTGTTGGCCGCGAGCGTGTACAGTGCCGTATACGTGCGGTTGCGATCACGATTCGCGTTGACCTTCTGCTGCGGCATGATCTGCGTGTCTTTCCAGTGCCACAGATCGTAGACGGCCTTGTCGACGAGTGAATCGGCGGGAATGGAATCGGCCGGCGCATTCGCCAGCGAGAAGATCAGCCCCGTGCCTTCGCGCGTGAAGCTCACCTGCCCGCGTTCAGCAATGATGAGCCCGTTCGGCGCTTCGGCGGCGGCCACCAGCTTGCGCGCCGCGATCGGCTTGCCCTTCGCGGGGGCGAGCGACGCGTAGTAGACCGAGAAGCGCGGGCGCGGCGTGCTGTCGTTGAGATCCGACGCGAAGGCCACCTGTTTGCCCGTGCGGTCGAACGCCCAGCCGCGATAGGTCGCCTGTCCCGCCAAGAGCGTCGTTGTCGCCCCGGTAGACAGGTTGCGCACGAAGGCGCCGTTGTTGGTCCCCGCGGCGGTCGTGACGGTGTAGCCGAGCCACGCTTCGTTTTCGTCGAAGGCGTAATTCGTCACGCCCTCGATGCGCAGGTAGGTACCGGCGGCGAGATCGCGCAGCACCAGTGTGGTGCCGTTCTCACGGCGAGGACCGGCGGGCTGTGCCGGCGCGCCGGCTCCAGCCGCAGGGCGTGCCGCCGCGGTGGTGTCTTCGAGAAGATAGGCGAGGTACTTGCCGCCGTTCCGGGCGAGCCGGTAGGAACGCACGTTGGCCACCCGCGTCACGGCGCCGTCGGCGACGTTCACGATCCCCATGCCGTTCCGGGGCTGCGGCGCCCCGCGGCGGGCGCGCGCGCGCTCGACATCGGCGCGCGAGGGGTAGATCGTGAAGACGGCCACGCGCGAGTCGGCGCTGAACTGGGCCGGTTGGGCGCTGAATTGGGCTGCGGAGTCGGCAGCGGGCTGGAGCTGGGGACGGCCGGTGAAGCCACGCCCGATGTTGGCGTACTCGGCGTTCCCCGTGGTGGCACGCACGACCAGCGAGCCTTCGCCGACTACCGGGCTGACCGTATAGGCCACCCACTTGCCGTCGTTGGAGATGGTCGGGCCGGAGATGGTGCGCCACGTGTCGTAGGTATCCTGCGTGATGGCCTTCTTGCCCGCCGGCAGCGCGGGCGGCGTCCAACGCGAGACCGCCGTGTACGGGTTGGTGGGCGCAGGCTGCGCGCCAAGCGTGGGGCCTTGCGTGAGCGGGAAGCCCGCCAGACTCAGGAGACCGGCGGCGCGCGCAACGGCACCGGCGGAGGGAGAACGCATACCTGTCGATCGCATCGGAGTGGGGGCGAGACGGGAACTGGACTGGTCGCCGGGTGCCGACGGCCCCAAGTTGCTCGGGGGGCATCCCGCGACCCATAGACTAACGGCGCGACTGCGGTCGCGTGAGGACTACGATGAGACGGTTACTCGGCTACTTCGCGCGTGGGCTCGTGCTGCTCGCGCCCCTGGCCGTGACGGTGTGGGTGTGTTGGCTGGTGTTCAGGAACGTCGATGGGTGGCTTGGGCTGCCGATTCCCGGGGCGGGGTTCGTGGCGACTATCGCCCTGATCACCCTGTTCGGATTTCTCGGCTCCAACCTGCTTACGCGATCCGCGGTGGCGGCGCTGGAAGCGCTCATGGCGCGCCTTCCCTTCGTGCGCCTGCTCTACGGCTCCACCAAGGACCTGCTGAACGCCTTTGTCGGGGAGAAGCGTCGGTTCGACAAACCTGTCACGGTGGACCTCGTGCCCAATGGGACCGTGCGTCTGATGGGGTTCGTGACGCAGGAGGCGCTGGAGCATGTGGGGCTCGACGACCAGGTCGCGGTGTACTGCCCGCACTCGTACAATTTCTCCGGTCAGTTGTACGTCGTGCATCGCTCACAAGTGCATCCGCTCGACGTGGCCAGTGCCGACGCCATGGCCTTCGTCGTTTCGGGTGGCGTGTCGGGGATCGTCCGCGCGTCTCTGTCCACCGGCGACAACGCCGCCATTTCTCCCGCCTCATGATGCTGCGCCCCACTACTCTTGCCGCTGCGGCGGCCACGCTCGCGCTCACGTTGCTGGGTGCGACCGCCCATGCACAGGCGCCCACGCGAAAGGCGGATACGCCGATTCTGCTGGTCCCCGACGCCGTGTTCGACGGCACGACCGATCAGCCGCACAAAGGTTGGGCGGTACTCGTGACGGGACAAAAGATCACGGCGGCCGGCCCCCTCGCATCGCTGCAGGTGCCGTCGAATGCCGAGCGCATCACGCTCGCCGGTTCCACGCTCATCCCTGGCCTCAGCGACCTGCACAGCCACGTGCTGCTGCACCCGTACGACGAGACGCCGTGGAACGACCAGGTCCTGCGCGAATCGCTGGCGCTGCGCACCGCGCGCGCCGTCAACCACCTCAAGGCGACGCTCGATGCCGGCTTCACCATGCTGCGTGATCTGGGCACCGAGGGCGCCGACTACGCCGACGTGGGACTCAAGGAGGCGGTCGAACAGGGAATCATTCCGGGGCCGCGGTTGTTCGTGACCACAAAGGCGATTGTCGCGACGGGCTCATACGGCCCGAAGGGCTTTGGCGCGGAAATCGGCGTCCCGCAGGGCGCCGAAGAAGCGGACGGCGTAGAAGGGGTGACGCGCGTCGTGCGCGATCAGATCGGCCATGGCGCGGATTGGATCAAGATTTACGCGGACTATCGTTGGGGACCGCGCGGCGAGGCACGCCCCACGTTCACGATGCCGGAGTGGCAGGCGATCGTGTCGACCGCGTCATCGAGCGGTCGGCCGGTGGTCGCGCACGCAAGCACGGTCGAGGGGATGATGCGGGCCATCGTGGCCGGGGTTGAAGTCATCGAGCATGGCGACGCCGCAACGCCGGCGGTCTTCGAAGCCATGAAGCAGCGCAACGTGGCGTTCTGCCCTACCCTGGCCGCGACCGAGAGTACCACCCGCTATCGTGGCTGGAAGAAGGGGGTCGATCCAGAACCTGCGGGCATCACGCAGAAGAAGCGCATGTTCCGTGATGCCCTGGCGTCGGGGGTCACCCTTTGCAACGGCAGCGACGCGGGGGTGTTCTCGCACGGCACCAACGCGCTGGAGCTCGAGCTCATGGTGGAGTACGGAATGACGCCGGTGCAGGCGCTCAAGGCGGCCACGAGCGTGAACGCCCGCATCATGCACCGCGAGAACGAGCTGGGCCGGGTGGCCCCGGGACTCTTCGCCGACTTGGTGGCTGTGCAGGGCGATCCCACGCAGAGTATCGCGGCCTTGCGCGCGGTGCGTTTCGTCATGAAGGGCGGGACCGTGTACCGGCGCTGAGCGCCGCGCGGCGCGACGAAAAATCGTTGGCACCAGTTCAGGTCGGAGCACGTTGTTCAGCGTGCTCCGACCTGAATCGTTTCCCGACCATCTTGCCGAGCGTATCACGACGCATTCGGCCGACCGACCAATCGCGCCGCGTGGCGAGTTCGTGCTGTATTGGATGCGCACGGCGGTGCGCGCGCACGAGAACCCGGCGCTCGACGTCGCGCTGATAGCGGCCGAGCGATGCGGTGTTCCGGTGTTCGTCTACCACGCGCTCTCGGAGCGGTATCCGTACGCGTCCGACCGTCATCACACGTTCATTCTCGAGGGCGCGCGCGACGTCGAGGCAGAGTGCGCGCAGCGTGGACTCGGGTACGCGTTTCACCTCGAGCGACCAGGACATCGAGCGCCCGCGCTCAAGCAGCTGACGGAGCGCGCCGCGCTGGTGGTCACCGAAACGATGCCCGTGCCGCCGCTCGACTGGCTGACGGATGGACTCGCGGACGACGCACCGTGCCCGGTGTGGAGTGTGGATACGGCCTGTGTGGTGCCCATGCCGCTTGTGGAGAAGGCGCACACGCGGGCGTTTGCCTTTCGCGACGATACGGCCGCCTATCGCGCCGAGCGCCTGCGCCGACAGTGGCCCGAGGTGGCCGTGCAGGGCGCCCCGTTCGTGCCAGCCAACCTGCCCTTCGAACCCGTCCGTCTCGCAACCGCTGACTTGCCGGCACTGATCGCCACCTGCGAGATCGATCATGGCGTGGGCCCGGTGCCACACACGCGTGGCGGATCGGTCGCGGGCTATGCGCGCTGGCACGCGTTTCGTGACGGCGGACGCTTGGCGCGATACGCCGCGAAACGGAACGATGCGACGATCGATGGCGTGAGTCGCATGTCGGCGTACCTGCACTACGGCATGGTGTCGCCACTGCGGCTCGCGCGGGAGAGTGCCTTGCGCGAGGGCGACGGCCCCGAGAAGTATCTCGATGAACTCCTGGTGTGGCGGGAGTTGGGCTATGCGTTCTGCTATTGGCATCCGTCGCCAACCACGTTGGACGCTGTGCCCGGATGGGCACGGGAGACACTGGCCGCGCACGAACGTGATCACCGCGACGTCCTGTCGTGGGAGACGCTCGCTCGCGCGGCAACGGACGATCCGTTGTGGGACGCGACCCAGCGCTCGTTGCTCCGCCACGGCGAACTGCACAACAATGTGCGCATGACGTGGGGCAAGGCGCTGCCGCTCTGGTCCGAGAACGCCGCGCAGGCGCTCGATCGCCTGGTCGATCTCAATCACCGCTATGCGCTCGACGGCCGCGACCCAGCGTCGTACGGCGGCCTGCTCTGGTGTCTGGGACAGTTCGACCGCCCGTTCACGCCACCGGTTCGCATTCTGGGGACCGTCCGTCCGCGCTCCTCGGCGGATCATGCCAAGCGGATGGATTTACCGCGCTACCGCGCGCTCGTGTCGCGTCCGGCCATGACCGAGGCACCGTCGGTGCTGGTCATCGGGGCGGGCGTGTCAGGCCTCGCGTGCGCCCGCACGCTGCACGATCACGGGCTGACGGTGACGGTGTTGGAGAAAGGGCGTGGCGTAGGGGGCCGGTTGAGTCATCGTCGTGACGGCGAGTGGCGCTTCGACCATGGGGCGCAGCGGTTCAGCACCGGCGATCGTCGCACTCAGCCATTCACTGAGTCGTGGGTGCACGACGGTGTGCTCGTGGCGCGCGAGGACGGGTACACGGGCGGCGCTGCCATGACGGCGCTCCCAAAGCATCTCGCGCGAGATCTCACGGTACGCACGGGCGTGCAGGCGCAGTCGCTGCAACGCGTGCACGACGAGTGGCGTGTTACCGATCACGAAGGAGAGTCTCACTCCGCGAAGGTCGTGGTGCTGGCGATTCCTGCGGCACAGGCCACGGCGCTCTTGGCCACGAGTGAGGTGCACAGCACCCTCACGCCGCAGCTGTCGGCGGTGCGCATGGCCCCGTGCTGGAGCACGATGGTGGTGTTCGACGGACCACCGCCGACGCGCGTGTCACAGGAGATCGTCAACGGCTTGCTGACGGTGACCGATGACGAGCGATTGGCGCACTGCTGGCGAGAGGCCGACAAGCCCGGACGCCCGACGCATGAAGCGTGGGTAGTGCATTCGAGTGCCGCTTGGAGCCGCGCGAATTTGGAGCGCGATGCGGCGACCGTCGCGGGTGAGGTCGCGCCCCGGTTGCGCGAACGACTGGGGATTGCCGGCAACGTGGTACATGCCGTCAGTCACCGGTGGCGATACGCACGCGTCGAGCAGGGGCTCGACGTGACCTGTGTGTGGGATGCACCCTTAGGCATCGGCGCCGCCGGCGACTTTGCCACCGGCGGCGCGAGTGCAACGAGTGATGTGGAACGCGCGTGGCTCAGTGGCGTGGCGATAGCCGGGCGTATCCTGAGCCTTTGAGGCGTTTCGAACAACGTCGCCGTTATTCGCCGCCCGACGGGGCTTTGAAGACCGTGGCGTCCGGCGTACCAAAGCTGACCGCCTGAATGTTCAGCACGACGTCGCCCTGCGCAGTCCCCTGAATCACTTTCGTGGCGACACGCTTGCCTTCGAATTCCTTGTAGTCGCGGTACGTCACACGCACTTCGCCCGCCGGCGTCTTGTTGATGGCCCCAATGCGCAAGCCGCTCGCCACGTCGAAGAACTCCACGGATTCCTGACCGGACTTCATCGTGATCGCGACCTTGTAGGCTTCGATGCCATCGAACGCTTCTTTGCCGACCACTTCGGCCTTGGCGTAGCGCGTGGGATCGAGGAAGGCGGCGCCATCAGGCACGGAGTCCGCCATCTGCTTCGCCTGCTCCGCAGGCATCGGCTGGACGCCCTGCCCTTGGCTCATCCACCCCTGCTGACCATCAAAGCCCTGATCGATCTTCACCACGCCGATGTCGATGATCATGCGCATCTTGTTCGGCAGCGCATTGTATCGCTCGTAGCTACCGGACATCCCGGCGAAGGTGATGTCGGCAGTCCCCTTTTCGGTACGACCGGTCACCGGCTTCCACGCCGCGCGCCCGCCGACCGCCGTGGCGAACTTGTCGTATACCTGCTGCACCGATGGCAACTGTGCCTCGGCGCGCGTGGACCCTGCGAGCATAACACCGACAACAGCGACCTGAGCGAACAGACGCATCTGTACTCCTGAGAAGGGACGGGTTGAGTTCCTGAGTCCTAGTACGACGCAAGGCGGCGTCGTGTTTCGACGCCGCCTTGCCTGTTACATCATGCCCGTGCGCTGGCTCACCGGCCGTGTGTCAGCGCGGAACGATACCGGTAAACGGCGCATCGGCTCCAGCACGCAACGCGTCGATGCGTTCCATGGTGAACTCGACAAGCTCCTTCATGGTCGCCGCATCGAACACGAGCTTCGCACCTGCTGCCGCATACAGTTCGGGAAGCGTGCGCGTCCCGCCGAGCGCGAGGAACTGCTTGTACATGGTGACCGCATTGCCGGCGTCCTGCACCGCATTGCGGAACACCTGCAACGCGCCGAGCTGGGCGATGCCGTATTCGATGTAGTAGAACGGCAACTCGAAAATGTGCAGCTGGCGATACCAGCGCGCCGTCCGCTCATGTTCAAGCCCGTCCCAATTCACCCCTTGTTCGAATTCGGCACGGATCTGCAACCACTTGGCGTCGCGCGCGTCACGGTCGGCGCCGGCCGGGTCGGTGTAAATCCACGCCTGAAACGCGTCGACGCTGGCGATGTGCACGAGCGC
>JAIXTI010000146.1 GCA_027484025.1 bacterium | reverse complement strand
TGAACTCTCGCACCTATCCAGAGCTGAGTTCTGAGATCTCAGCTCTAGACCTGAGCTCTCAGAACTCACTTCTCACTTAACCGAAATGCCGCTTGGGCCACTTCGCCATCCGCGTCGTGAGTCAGGCTCTGTACATGCGGCATTACGGCCTGCCCTCTCGCGCGCACGAGGGCTTCGAGGGCGGCGATTCTTATCCAGGCTTCGCGGGGCTTTTCGGGCGTGTCCCCGGTCTGCGATTGTTGCGGCATCGCGATGCGCAGCAGACGCTGGATGGCGTCGGCGCTGCCGAGCTTGCCGAGTGAGGCGAGCATCTCCAGGGCGACGTCTTCGTCGGTTTCCTTTTCGAGGGCCATAGCCAGGCGCGCGGCGTGCGGGCGCACGGCTCCTGCGGCGCTGGTGGTGAGGCCGTAGCTCACGGCGGCGATGCGGCGCACTTCGGCGTTGCTGTCGTCGATGGCGGCGTGCAGACCGTTGAGCGCTTTGACCGTGCCCAGCCGCACGAGTGCGCGAGCGGTGGCGACGCGAATGCGGTCGTCGTCGTGTTGCAGCAACGGCAGCATCGTGCTGTCCGACTGCTCGACCCCCATTTCTCCCAGCAGCGCGACGGCATTGCGCACCACGTACCAGCGCGGGTCGCGGAGCTGTTCGAAGAGCAGTGTGCCACCCAGATCGAGGCCCACGATGCTGTCGAAGTAGGCGCGTCGTGCGGCCGCGTCCGTCGCCTCCATGAGCTGCTTGACCAGAATGTCGACGATCGTTTCGCCGGCACGCGAGAGCAACTCGAGGAGCAGGGTGCGATCGGGCACATGCGGGATGCGCTTCGCGAGCAGTTCGAGACTGCTGCGATGTTGCAGCCGCCGCAGTACCCGCTCGACGGCCAACCGCCCGGCCCCGCTGCTGACCGTGTGCATGTGCGTCATCACGGCGGTGGCCGTTCCCTCCAGCACACGCGCTTCCCCTCTGAACTCGGCGGTATCGAGCACGGCAATGAGCACATCGGCCGCTTTCGTCGCGGCGAGATCATCGTGCGCGGCGGCGAGCTTACCGAACGCCTGCGCGGCACTGCTGGCGACCGTTTCGCGGTCGTCGGTGGTGCCGTACGCAACATCGTCGCTGAACGCGCTGTCGGCGAAATGATCGTCTGCCTCGCGCGGCGCCACCGCCTGCATCGAGAGTGGCGTCACCGAACGCCCCCCCGCGGGCAGCTGCGCCGGCAAGACTTGCACGCTCCACGACCGGAGCAATTCGCGCGACGCCTGCTGTTCGTTGATGGCGCTGAGCGAGGTCGGTGTGTCGTTGGTGGCAGCGGATCCGCCGTTCCGCGGCTGGGCCAACAGTGATGCCAGCGTGAGCAATTCGCCGGGCGCTGCGCCCTGACGCACCGTGATGGCGCCGATCCCCAGCGAGACACAGCGAAAGAGCAGCGTCCCGATGAGCGGATCGTCGCGAGTGAGTGCACGGTCGACCGGCTCGCCAGCCAGGATGAACTGCACTTCGACCACGCGACACTCCATGGGCGCTTCGCGAATGCGCCCCGTGAACTGGCGCAACGCCTCACGCACCGCGACGGCGGCGTCGGGGTTGGTGAGTGCGCCGGCCCCGTCCACGCCGAGGGTGGCCATACGGTCGACCAGCAACGCCAGCGAACGGAGCGTCCCGCGCGCCGCGCGGCCGTCGGCAACGGCCCGCTGCACACCCGACTCGGCGGCAGACGACGATGGAGTAAGGCGGCGGTACCCAAGCGGAGGCATGCGTGGAATCTACTCGCTCGCCGCCTGGAGTCGGACCTCCCGACATTCGATCCACTAACTTGCCGCATCTCTTTCCCGTCTCCGCGAACGCCTCCGCATGCCCTTCACGACGACCACTCCCGTTCCGCTCTACCTCCGCGAAGACGGCCCCGCCTCGGCGCCGCCGCTGTTGCTGTTGCACGGAGGGCCGGGGGCGCACCACGACTACCTGTATCCGCAGATGCTCGCGCTGGCGGAGTCGCACCGCGTGTTCACCTACGATCAGCGCGGCGGCGGTCAGTCCAAGACCGACAGCCCCGAGCCCATTACGTGGCGCACACAGGTGGACGATCTCGGGTGCGTCGTGCGTGAACTGGGCATGGTTCCGCCCATTGTGACGGGGCCGACCATCGTGGGCTACTCGTGGGGCGCGTTGCTGGCCATGCTGTACGCCGTGCAGTGCACGATCGACCCCTCGCTGGTACCTCCGGCTCGGCTCGTGCTCGTGTCGCCGGCGCCCGTTACACGGGGCTGGCGCGACGAGTTCGAGCAGACACTGGCCGAACGGGGACGAAGCGCTGTCGTGCAGCAGCTGCGCGACGAACTGGCGGCCTCGGGGCTGCGCGAAACGGATACGGCGGCCTATCGCCATCGCTCGTTCGAGCTGAGTGTCGCCGGCTATTTCGCCGACCCCACGCGGGCCACCGCGCTCACGCCCTTCCGGGTCACCGGCAAGGTGCAGCAGTCGGTGTGGCAATCGCTGGGGGCCTACGACCTGACCGAGTCACTGCGTGCCGTCCGCGTACCTACGCTCGTCGTACATGGCAGACAGGACCCCATCCCGCTCGCGTCAGCCGAAGCCGCCGCCGAAGCACTTGGCGGGGAGATGGTCGTCCTCGATGACTGTGGACACGTGCCGTACGTCGAAAGCCCCACCCTGCTCTTCCGCTCGATCGACCGGTTTCTTCAGCACCGCGCGTAAATCATGGTTCCTTTCGGTCCCGTCACCTTCACTCCGCTCGCGACCATCGAGGTCGAGGGTCGCGAAGTCCGCGTCACGCTGCATACGGCGCACGACGGCATCGAGTACGTGGGCCGGTTGTTCTTTGCCGAGAGCGGCTGGTCCAACAACGGCATCCCCGACCGCGCCAACCTTCCGGGCCGCAGCGTCGACGACGTCATCGCGCTCGCGCGGACGCTGGGACCCCAAGACCTGACCCTCCGCTTCCGCCGCGCCAACGCCGAGAAGCGCCGCTACCACGGCCTGCGCCAGATCACGCTTGAGCTGCTGGCCAAAGTGCGCTACGTGAACCAGGTGGGCGTAAGCATGCGCACAGGCCTGCTCGACGCGAGCGCGGGGCACCAGGAAATGGAGCTGACGGAAGCCCAAATGCACGAACTAGTCGAGCAGATGAAGCACCTGGCGGGCGTGGAGAGTTGAGATCGGAGTTCTCAGAGCTCAGGTCTGGATCTGAGAGGCTGAGATCTCAGAACTCAGCTCTGGATAGGCGTGAGCAGCTGTCTTGAAAATCAAGCGGGCTGCAGGACGGCCATGTGGTGGGTCGCATCCCACGGCGTGGCCGTTCGCACGATCTGGTTGAGGATGGTGAGGAGTTTGTGC
>JAIXTI010000093.1 GCA_027484025.1 bacterium | reverse complement strand
TGATTTGCTGTTGTCTCCCCGTCCTTCTTGAGGTGCTTGATGAACGAATTGCTCGAAGGTCAGTTCGGAACCGCCATTTTCTCACTAGGCGGTGTGGCGTTTTTCGTGGTCATGTTGCTGCTACTGGTCGCGACGGTAAAGCAGCTGCTCATTATCGTGCCCCCCAACATGGTTGCCGTCATCACTGGACGACGCCGCGCCCTTACCGATGGTACCTCCGTTGGCTACCGCGTGGTGCGCGGTGGGCGCACCATCCGCATTCCGATTCTCGAGCAGGCGCAGTGGATGACGCTCAACACCATTCCGCTCACCATCAGTGTGCGGAATGCCATTGCGCGCGGCGGTATTCCCATCGATGTGCAGGCTGTCGCCAATGTGAAGATCGCCTCCATGCCGGAGGAAGTGTTCAATAACGCCGTCGAGCGCATCCTCGGTAGCGAAAAGCAGGTGGCCGATCTCGCGCAGGAAACGCTTGCCGCCAACCTGCGCGGTGTGCTTTCCACGCTCACGCCGGAAGAAGCCAACGAAGACCGCGTGAAGTTCGAGACGGAGCTCATGAAGGAAGTCACGCGCGACCTGCAGAAGCTCGGTCTGCAGCTCGACATGCTCAAGATTCAGAACATCAGCGACGATGCCGGCTATCTTCGCGCGTACGGCCGTATTCGCACCGCCGAGGTGCTGCGTGACGCGCAGATCGCGGAAGCGCGCACGAAGGCCGAAACTGAGCGTGAGCAGGCGCGTGCAACGCAGGAGGCAGACGTCGCGCGGGCGCAGTCGCAAATGATGGTCGCCGCCGCGCAGAATGAACTGCGCGTCAAGCAGGCCGAACTCGATCGTCAGGCGCAAATCGCCGAGCGTACCGCCCGTGCTGCCGCCGACGAAGCGCAGGCGCGCGCCGAGAAGGCCGTGGAAGAAGCGCGCGTCGAGGTAACGCGTGTGCGCTTGCAGGTGGAGCAGATCGAACCCGCCCGTGCACGCGCCGAAGCCGCACGGGCCGAAGCCGAAGCTGCCGCGGCCCCCGTTATTGCGCAGGGTGAAGCGCAGGCCAAGGCGCTCCGGGCGGTGCAGGAGCAGATGATGGCGGCGGGCGACCGCGGGTTGTCGTTGCTGTATCTGCAGCAGTTGCCCGATATGATTGATCGCCTGGCGAGCGCCGCGAGCGACATCAAGATCGACCGTTTGGTCGTGCTCGATGGTGGAGACGGGCAGGGGGCAGCCAATGCCACGCAGCAGCGGCTCGGCGCCATGATGCGATTGCTCGAGGCTGCCAGTGCACAATATGGCATCGATCCCGATACGCTGCTGCAGGGACTCGGCGGACGACTGGCTGGCGCTACGAACCCCATCGTGGTCGAACCACCGGCAGCGGGCTCAGGCAGCACGAAGTGAAGAAGCGGTGAACACGAGGTGCCGCATATGATTGCGGAATAATGCTTGCGGAAGAGGAACGGACACGCCGTACAAGACGGCGACCCGTTCCTCTTTTTCGTGGAGTCAATGAATGCGCCTGTCACAGCGCGTGTTACTCGTGTGCGCCGTCCTCATGATGCCTGTCAGCTCGGCGTTCGCTCAGTTGCGATTGAGTGGGAGTGGCAGACTCGATGAAGTACAGTCGCCGTTCACGGCGTTCAACGTTGGTGCTGTGCAGTTCGAATTCCTGTTGCCGCAGCCGCCCAATGGTGAAGCGCTCCCGCCCGCGGCGTTTCTACTCGTGGGCATCACTGGCCGCTTCTCGCGGGAAGCACGCAGCTTCCGCTACTGGGCGATCTGCTCTTCTACACGAGCGAGTTCGACGGTGGCTTCGTCTTCGAGTCGCCGGCAGGATTTGCACTGCTCAACACCACCGGAGCACAGCTGTTTACGCGAAGCGTGAACAACCCGGTTTTCAGGGCCGGACGTTTCGCGATCACCGATCTCCCTGGTGCGGCGGGGGTGATCGCCGTCAACGGGAATGTCGTGATTTCGGCGGTGTCGGCGGTTCCGGAGCCGAACACACTCGCGCTTCTGGCAGCGGGGCTCGCTACCCTTGCTTCGACACGACGTCGGCTCACTGCGGGCAACCAAGCGGGCTCCCCTCCCTGAGAGGCTCGAAAGTCAGTGTCTTGGAAAAGAGCGCCATCCGTGCGGTAACGCTCAACATGGTGGTCCCATCAGTCTTGAGACGGGCGGACAAGCTGCGCGAGCCATCCGGCACGCGCAATTTGCCTTCCCACCGTTTTTCAGCACTGTTCCAGGTGAAGCCGGAAAGAAACTCGGTGCCGCAGGTCGGGGCGTCGCGCCGGGACCGCACGGTAGGCGGAACGCCGACGACAACGGCGCAGTACTTGTCCGCGCAGGCGGAGAAGCGCACGACGATCCCCTCTTCGATATTGCGCCAGACGCCTGTTGGAGCAATCACGCTACGTATCTGCGGCTGAACAATGGTGCTTCGATGCGCAGCGGCGCGTTCTAGGCTGCTCCACATGATCGGGCCGGCAAGCACTACGAGATCCAAGAATAAGGACATCACTCATACCTCAGCGCTGCTATGGGATCGAGGCGCGCAGCCTTTCGCGCCGGATAGAAGCCAAAGAACACACCGATTGCCGAGCTTACGAGGAAGGCCACCAGCACCGAGCGCGTGTCCACGATGGCATCGAAATCCATGATGACTTTCAGCAATTGAGCCATCGCGATGCCGATCATGACGCCGACTCCGCCGCCAAGGACGCTCAGCGTTACCGACTCGAAGAGAAACTGCAGTTGGATCTCGAATGGCTGGGCCCCGACGGCCATGCGTAGCCCGATCTCGCGGGTTCGTTCGGTAACGCTCACAAGCATGATGTTCATGATCCCGATCCCACCGACCAGCAGCGAGATTCCGGATATCGCACCGAGCAACGTGGTTATGATCCCCGTTACCGAGGTGACGGTATCGGCGATGTCCTTCTGGTTGAAGATATTGAAGTCGTCGTCACGGTCTGCCGGTAAGCGGTGACGTTGCCGAAGGAGCGCCGCAATCTGTTGCTGGGCGACCTCCATGCGGTCGGCGGAACGTATCTGCACGCTGATTGAGCGAAGATTCCGGTCGCCCGTCAGTCGGCGCATCGCGGTCGTAAAGGGAATGATCAGTCGGTCATCCTGATTCTGTCCGCCCATCCCCGATCCTTTGGCGGACAGCATGCCGATGACGACGAATGGAATGTTGCGGACGCGGACCACCTGACCGACCGGGTCTAGTGGGCCGAACAGTTCCTCCGCTGTTTTCGAACCGATGAGCGCGACCTTGGCGGCGGTTTGTATGTCGCGCTCCGTGATGTTAATCCCTCGTTCAAGCGGCCAGTCTCTGATGCCGAGATAGCTGGGTGCTTCTCCCACCACATTCGTGGACCAGTTTCGGCCATTGGCGACCACTTGGGCCGTGAGCGATACCTCGGGACTAACCGCAATCACGTCAGGTACTTCGCGCTGAATGGCTGACGCATCGGCCGTTGTGAGCGTGTTGGCGCTACCCTGTCCAACGTTGACGCCGCTGGATTTGGCGCTGCCGGCGAACACGGTCAGTAGGTTCTCTCCAAGGGAGGAGACGCGTTTCTGTACACTGGCTTGCGCGCCTTTGCCTGCCGCCATCATCGCGATGACCGAGGCCACGCCGATGATGATCCCGAGGGCCGTTAACAATGAGCGCATGGCGTTGCGACGCAAAGCGGGAAGGGCAATCAGAAGCGATTGTGTCGCCGAACGCAAAGGGTCGAAAAGAGTCATCAGATTGTCTCCTCCGGCGTTTCCTCGTCGAGTTTACGAAGTGCTGCGAGGGCGCTCGCCGGGGCGACGTTGATCGTGTCGCGAATGAGCTTCCCGTCTCGCATGACCAGCACTCGCCCGCAGAACGCCGCAATGTCCGGTTCGTGCGTCACCATGACGATGGTCATGCCAGCCGTATTGAGCTCTTGGAACAACGCCATGATCTCCAAGCTGGTGCGCGTGTCGAGATTACCCGTCGGTTCATCGGCCAGCACAAGACGTGGGCGGCCGATCAACGCCCGGGCAATCGCAATGCGCTGCTGCTGCCCGCCGGAGAGCTGCGATGGGTGGTGGTCGAGGCGGGAGCCGAGCCCTACTCGGGTGAGCGCTTCGACCGCACGGTCCTTCCGCTCGCGCGATGAGGGTCGGGGACTGGTGTACAGCAATGGCAACTCGGCGTTCTCCACTGCGGTCGTTCGCGCCAGCAGGTTGAAACTCTGAAAGACAAACCCCAGCTGCTGGTTTCGAAGACGGGCAACGGCGCGGGGAGGCAATGCGCGCACGTCGGCACCGTTGAACTCGTACCTACCGTCCGACGGTGTGTCCAGACAGCCGATGATGTTCATGAGCGTCGACTTGCCCGAGCCACTCGATCCCATGATCGCGACGAACTCTCCCGGACTGATTGAAAGGTTTACACTACGCACCGCGTGCACGTGAACGTCTCCCGTCCGGAATGACTTCGACATTGCCACAAGACGAATAACAGCCGTGTTGTCAGGGTCGATGATCACGGAGCACTCGGTGAAGGTGAGGGAGGGAACACACCGCGCTTCTGCGCCACGACACGCGGGGCCGAGGTGACGACCGGAGTTCCGAGGCCTAGCCCTTTGAGGATCTCTGTGCGCACGCCATCAGAAATGCCGACTACGACGATGACTGGTCGCAGGCTGGTGCCGTCTAGCGAGGGCAGATAGACCAGACGTTCCGAGCGCGCGATCCTGGTTGGTGGTGAATTCGAAAACACCGTACCGGTAGGTGGTATGAATCGAAGTGCGGTGTTGGCAATGGTGATGGCCCGGTCGCGGTCAGCCACCCGGATCGCAAGAGTGGCGGTCATGCCTGGAAACAACTTTTCCTCCGGGTTCGCCACGAGCACGATCGTTTCGTAGGTGACGACGTTCTGCGATGTCGTCGGCGATTTGCGAACCTGCGTCACACGGCCGGAGAAGGTCTCGGTGGGGTACGCGTCGACCGTGAAGTCCACTGGTTGGCCTACCCGGACGAGTCCCACATCCGCTTCGGAAACAGCGGCATTGATATGCATCTCGCGTAGATTCCGGGCAATCGTGAACAGCACCGGTGAATTCATGGCGGAGATGACGGTTTGTCCTACGTCGATCTTGCGGGCAATCACGGTACCGTCAACCGGCGCCGTGATCTTGCAGAAGGCAACGTTGGCGCGTGCACTCTGTACCGCGGCTTCGCGCATGACAACCGCCGCTTGCGCCTGCGCCAGCTCCGCCGTTGCCTGATCGAGATCGAACTGCGACGCCGCTCGTTCGGGTACCAGCATGCGCTTGCGCTCCAGATTTTGTTGCTTGAGCGTGACATTCGCTCTCGCACTCGCAAGCTCACCTTCCGACTGGTGCAGCGTTGCCGCGTAAAGTGTCGTGTCGATTTCGGCGATCACTTGCCCGCGACGCACCGGGCTGTTGAAGTCCACATCGACATGCGTGATCTTGCCAGTCACCTGGCTCCCCACGTCGACGCTGACGACAGCGCTCAGTGTACCACTCGCTGTCACCGTTTGAGTCAAAGCCGTTTGCGTCACTTTCGTTGTTTCGAACGCGGAGGGCGGAGTTCGTTGAGGGCCGCAGCCGCCCACCGTGACAAGCGTGAGTAGCGCCCACGACGTGACCCGGCGGGACCGATGCGGAACGGCGAGTCGATTGAGGTGACGACTGTTTCGGTACATATCAGTTCCATCCTCCGCCGAGGGCGCGATAGAGCGCCAGTTGGCTGGTGAGTTGATTGAAGCGGGTATCGATCACCGATTGCTCGGCATTGAAAAGGTCTTGCTGTGCGCTCAGGACGCTGAGGTAGGCGTCTTCCCCTCGTTGAAAGCGAAGTCGCGCCAGTTGGTTTCGACGTTGCTGAGCGCGAACGAGCGCGTCGAGTTCGTTGGAGAGAGAGTCGAAGTTCGACCGCGCAACGAGGGCGTCTGAGACTTCCCGGAACGCGGTTTGAATCGTGCGCTCATAGGTGGCAAGCTCGATCTGTGCGCTCGCGTTCGCGGACGCGAGTTCCGCGCGCAGGCGGCCGCCCTGAAAGATCGGCCCGGTCAGTTGCGGCACGAAGTTCCACACACCGGTGCCGGCGCCCAAGAGTGAGCGCAGCTGATCGCTTTGCTTTCCCGCATTCACGGTGAGTCGAAGGCTTGGAAAGAGTGCCGCGCGTGCTGCGCCAACGTCTGCCTTCGCGGCAATCAGGGAGTGCTCCGCCTGCAGCACATCAGGGCGCCGTTGCACCAGCTCCGATGGGAGTCCGACGGGAACTGCGGCGAAAGTGATCGCGGCACCAAAGGCATCGTCAGCGGCATCGTCTTCAGGGACCGAGCTGCCGACAACGAGCTCGAGGGCATTTCGAGCCTGTGCGGCGTTACGCTCGAAGTTCAGTGCACTCACGCGAACGGTGCGTAGCTGTCCCTCCGCCGAGCGCACGTCCAGTTCGCTGGTCTGTCCGGCGTTGAATAGCGCTTGGGTCAGGCGATACGACTCTTGAACTGCCACGATCGTGCGTTCGCTGAGTGCGCGCTGCGCCCGCGCCCTTCGCCACGAGAGAAACTGGGTGGAGACTTCAGCAATCAGGCTGATCTGTGCACTACGGCGCGCTTCTTCCGTCGCGAGGTAGCGCTCGAATGACGCGCGTTTCTGGTTGCGAAGGCGATGAAAGAGATCCAGTTCGTAGGCCGACAGCCCCACTGAGTTGGAGTACTGCTCATTGGTAGTCTTTCCGACACCGGAGAACGATGCGGCGTTCGTGCTGGTCACCGATGGCAGGAGTGCCGCCCGCGAGATTCTATACTGCGCTTGCGCCTGTTCCACGCGGAGCGCGGCGATCCGCAGATCTCTGTTGTTTGCGAGAGCGCGTAAGATGGTCCGCTGCAGTACGGTGTCCTTGACCACAGCGAGCCACGACATGTCATCAGCGGAGTAGATATCGGGAGCGGTGCGCGCCGAATACTGCGTGGGGATTGGCGCTGGCGGTCGAGTGTAGCTGGCCTTACGCGAGCACCCGGCAGAGAAGCACGCCAAGAGCGTAACGCGTAGAATTACGGAGATCTTCATCGGCCGGAGATAATGAGGTGAGCGCAAGTGACGTTGCCCGACCTACCGGCTCGGTACTCCAAACGTTTGGGAGACCGGTCAGGAAACGCCTCCCAAACATTTTTGAGGGCTGACGGTAGGGCTGGTGTAGGCCCCGTGAGTGCTCACTAGTCCCGCACGAAGCTCCATCGGCGAGATCCTTGATCGAACTTCCTTTGCCATCGAGTGACCCGCGTAACGTCATCGAGGTCGTCGAATCCGACGCCCTGGTCCGACGTGTCCGCGCTGGCGACGCAGCCGCGCTTGAGCAGCTGCTTGCCCCACAACTCGATCAAGCCATGCGAACGGCGCGTCGGTTGTTGCATACACGAGAGGAGGCAGAGGATCTCGTGCAGCAGGCGTGTCTGCACGTAATCGAGCAGCTCGATCGGTTTACGCTGGGCCGACCGTTCGGGCCGTGGTTTCATCGTGTGCTTACCAATCTCGGGCTCAAGCGAATCGCGGCGGCTAAGGTGCGAGAGACCGACGAATTCGATGAATCGCGATTCGTCGCGGAGACGGATCCGTCACGGGAACTGGAGGACGCTGAAGTCCGTGTTCGCTTCTCAAAGGCACTTGAAGCCCTTTCGCCACGACAACGGCTTATCGTCTTCCGGTTCGATGTCGACGGTGCCTCGGGAGCCGATATCGCCGCGGAACTGGGGATTTCTCCACAGACGGTGCGCTGGCACCTTCACGAGGCGCGCGCCACTTTGCGGGAACGGTTATCCGATTTGCGCCCATCAACATTCAGTGAGGAGTAGTCGGCATGACCATCGACGAACATCGTGATGCGGCAGGTGGTCCGGAGTCACTGGCGGTCGATCCCCCGCGGGATCATGAACTGCGTCAGCTGCTGGAGGGCTACGAGCAGCAGCATGCTGGCGCACTCGACCGCGTATTGCGCTCACGACTCATGGGCCAGGCGGCGGTGGCCATGCAGGCACGGGAAGATCCTCGGTGGTCCGTCGCAACGGCGCGACTTGCCCGGTTTGCCGTTCCCATTGGCGTACTCGCGGCCGCGGCCTCCATGGTTTTCGTCACCCGAGCGGCACCCACATCAGCCGTCCTGCACCCGCTCATGACCGTAGCCGCCGGCAGCGATACCGCGTCCACCAATCCGGCCCAGCTCTGGGGCCTTGCTTCTCTATGCGACGCCGACGTCATGTGCGGCGCCTTCGGTATGGTGCTTCGATGAACTCGACCACGGCTAGTCCCAACCGGCGTCCCGTGCTGATCGCGGTGCTTGCACTCTGTGTCGTAGCGTTCGCAGGACTGTGCGTAGGCATTGCTCTCGACAGGGCACTCCTCTCACGCCCGGCATTTCCCCAGGCTATCAGTGAACCCCCCGGGCTCGAATCGTCCCCGGCACTGCGGAAGGCCTTTCTCGCGCAGCTCTCGCGAGAACTTGACCTGTCCGAAGCGCAACGCGCCGCCGTAGAACGGCTGGTTGAGCGTGAGAGGCCGCGCATACGGGCCGCCTTCGACTCGGCCCGAACGATCATGAAGCACGCCGTCGAACAGCCGCAACAGGAAATGATGGCGATACTCACGCCGGAGCAGCAGACCAAGTTCAGGAAGCTCTTGCCGGATTTCTGAGCATTACGAGGAGTAGGGACGGGAAAGCATTCCACAGCAGATATCGGCATCCTCCAAGCCGTATCGCACTACGTCACTCCCCCCCTCCCATCCGGCAACCTGTTCGGATACAATTCCAGTGCTGCTACGCAGCGCATTGGGGCGTTAGCTCAGCTGGGAGAGCACCTGCTTTGCAAGCAGGGGGTCATCGGTTCGATCCCGATACGCTCCACTATCGAATCAAGCGAAAATCCATCGACGGGCCGCCACTCACACGAATGGCGGCCCGTCGTGCGTGTTACGCCCTGTCGCTACGCCCCCTTCGCTTCCACGCGGCGCGGGCCCCAACCCGGATCGGCACGCAACGGAAGCCGATTCCGCTCCGCCAATAACGCGGTCATCGACGCGTACGGCACCGCGTCGCTGAAATGCCGCCCCTGCTGCGCAAAACACTGCAGCCGTGCCAGCCGCTGCGACTGCTCGCCGTTCTCCACCCCCTCGGCCACCACGTCCAGCCCGAGACCGCGTGCCAATCGCACCATGCTCGCCACGATCGCCTGATCGCGTTGATCCACCAGCAACTGTGACACGAACCGGCGGTCGATCTTGATGCCGTCGACCGGTGCCTCACGCAGGAACGTCAGCGACGCATGGCCGACGCCGAAGTCGTCGACCACCAGACGCACCCCGAGTCCCTTGAGCGCCCGCAGCGTTTCCATCGCCATCTCGCCGTCAACGACGGTACTGTTCTCGGTGAGTTCGAGCGTCAGCGCCTCCGGCGGGCACCCGGTCTCCGCGAGAATCTGTGCCACCCGTCGCTCGAAGCCGTGCTCGCGCAGCTGCACCGCCGACAAATTCACTGCCACGCGTAACGCACTGTCTACGCCCGACGCCCGCCAACGCACCAGGGCCTCGCAGGCATCCCGTAGCACCTGCTCACCAATCGGCACGATGAGCCCCGTGTCTTCGGCCAGCGACAAAAAGCCTGACGGCGACAGGAGTCCGCGATCGGGATCGCGCCAGCGAAGCAGCGCTTCCGCCCCGATGATCCGGTCGGCCACAACATCGAGCACCGGTTGGTAGAACACCTCGAACTCGCCGCGCGCCGCAGCCGCCCGCAGGCGCGCTTCACGGCGGTGCGATACCGAATCGCCGACATTCGGCGGCTCGATCTCCTGGGCCAGCCCCGGTGATTCCAGCGACAGCGTCAATACGCGGTCGCGGCGGCGCTGGTACTTCTCGCGGTACATATCCGCGTCGGCCGCGTCGAGCAGCTCCTGCGCCGTCGCGCCGTCCAGCGGTGACATGGCACTGCCAATGCTCGCCTCGATGAACAACGCGTCGCCGGAGGCGGTCTCGATCGGCGCGCGTAGCGAACTGAGAATCGTCTCCTTCACGAAGGCCACGTCACGGCGGCTGGTGACGTCCGGAAGCAGCACCACGAATTCGTCGCCCCCCAGTCGGGCGACGGCGTCGGAGCGCCGGACGCTTTCAAGGAGCCGTGCGGACACCGCCTTCAGCAGGGTGTCGCCGAGGGCGTGTCCGCGGGTGTCGTTGATGGACTTGAAGCCATCGAGGTCGACGAACAACAATCCGGTCTTTCGCGAATAACGCGCGCCGAAGGCTAGCGCACGATCCAGCTGATCGAGGAAAAGCTCGCGGTTGGCCAGCCCCGTGAGCGGATCGTGTGTGGCGCGATGCGCCGCCTCCACCCGAGCGGCCTCGAGCAGGGAAATGCGGCGCTGGCGCTCCAACGCAAAGTTCAGCATCCGCGCCAATCCCTCGGGCCGTGTCTCCCGCTTGTCCAGGCACTCGTGGGCGCCGGCTCGAAGGGCGCGGATCGCGAGCGTATCGTCGAGCACGCGCGTGTAGACGATGACCGGAACGGCGGGCGCAGCGCCCCGAATGCCCGCCAGTGTCGCGATCCCCGACGCATCCGCCACATCGAGCTCCAACACCACGGCGTCGAAGCGCTCCTCCATGAGAGAGCGGATCGCCAACGCGAGGCTCGGCACCAAAGACAGCGCCAACTTCTCACCCAGACGCGCGCGGAGCCCCGCTTCGGAACGCGTGGCCGCCTTTCGATCATTGTCCACCAGCAACACACGCAACACGCCCACGAGGGGCGTTCCGTGCGGCTCACGATCGGTCATGGCGGTAGGGATGGGAAGTGGAACGCTCACCGGAAACGGCAGGGCTGCTTTGCTTCTCTCCACACTCGCTCCATTTGTACGAAATTGTGATCTGCCGGTGCGTGCACCACTCAGCCCAATACAAACATGACTGCTGGAACACCCGCATTACCCGCCGTCGGAACCGAAGCGCCAGCATTCTCGCTCCCGGCGACGTCGGGGGAGAATATCACGCTTTCCAGTTTCAGAGGCCAGAAGCATGTGCTCCTCGCTTTCTTCCCGGCCGCGTTCACACCGGTCTGTACCAGCGAAATGTGTGCCTTCAGCGACGACTTTGATCGATTCGTTGCCGATGATGTGCAAGTGCTTCCCATTTCAGTAGATACGATGGAAGCACTGACAAGCTTTCGAGATCAGCACCACATGAAGGTGGAGCTCCTCTCCGACGCTACAAAGGTCGTGGCGCAGCAGTACGGCGTCCTTTGGGACGACGGGAAGATTGCCAACCGCGCCTACTTCCTGATCGACAAGACCGGCACCGTTCGCTGGGCCCACGCCGAGCAGCACCCGGGCCTCAGTCGTCAAAATGAGGAAATCTTTGCGGTTATCAAGTCTGTGACCGCTTGAAAGACACTCGTTGCTGAGGCGGTCGCCGAACGTGACACGGGGCGCAGCGAACGATCGCTGCGCCCCGTGTGTGCTACGTCACTCGATGCCGGCTGGATGCCCGGTCCGGCCGCGAGGCGGAGTTAATCCGTCGGCGTGCTGACGGTCGGCGACTGAATCGTGACCGGTACCCGGCGCGGCTGTGCCGGGGCGATCTTCGCCACCCGGATGCTCAGGACGCCGAGCGCGTAGCTGGCCGAGACCGACTGCAGGTCGGCCACCTTGGGGAGGCGGAAGCGACGGACGAAGTCACCGCCCGCAACCTCAGCGAAGACCGCCGTCTCGCCCTCAGCCAGTGCTCGCTGGGCTCGTGAGCCACGGAGCGTCAGCACGCCTTCCTCGGCCAGCAGCTCCACCCGCTGCGGGTCCACGCCCGGGAGATCGACTTCCAGTGTGTAGCCGGTCGCGTCTTCGCGCGCCGCAGCCAGAGGCTGCCGGGACGGGGCCGCCGCACGCGATGCGAAGACATCGTCGAACATCCGGTCGATTTCACGCCGCAGCGAAGCATTGGGGAACGCAGTGGCGATCGGGAACGTGTACGTCATGGAAAACTCCTGGGCACTTCGCCCGAAGAAAATGAGACCTGATCGCGGGCGCCCTCGTGATCGGGAGCGCCGCCGGTCTCTGCAACGTGCAGCCGCCGTGCCCGCGCGCTTCGGCCACTCCGGCCAATTGCCGGTGATGTTGACGGCCGTTGTGGCAGGCGAACTGCCGCGGTGGCAATGGTCATCGTTTCGCAATGCAACCGTAACGATCGGTCAGCTTGTCCGACCGAGAGGCGACGCCTACCTTCTGCATGTCGACCTTTCGTCGCGCGATGCCGCGCGTACGAGGCGCCAATCGATTCCCGCGACAACCCCACCATGTCCAATTCGCAGGCGGCGACGCTCTTTGATCTGGTGGGGATTCTGGCGGCCAGCAGCGATACCGCCGGTGGCATCGCGGGGGTGCTCGACGCGCTCGGGCGTGCCCTCGACGTCCATGAAGTTGCCCTCGAGTTCACGGAGCCTGGTATCGCCCCGGTATCGTGGCGATCCGTCGGAACCACCGCGGCACCGACCGCCGCGCCCGTTCGCCGCCCCGTTGAATCCGGCGGGACGCAGGTGGCGACCCTGTGCGTGCATCGGGACGCGGCGCTCACGGCGTCCGAGGAGCTGCTGCTCAACGGCACGGCCAATGTGCTGGCCGTGGCCGTCAATCGTGAAGCGTACCTCCACGATCTCGAGCGCGAGCTGACCGCGCGGGTGCGCGAGCTGGCCGAGCAGCGCTCGTTTATCGAATGCATTGTCGACTCGCTCCCCCTCGGCCTGTACGTCATCGACCGGCAGTACCGCATTCACGCCTGGAATCACAAGCGCGAAACCGGACTGCAGGGTGTGGCGCGCGCCGACGCCGTTGGCCGCTCCATTTTCGAAGTGCTCCACCGACAGCCTGCCGCGCTGCTCAAGCGGGAGTTCGATGAGGTGTTCGCCTCCGGCCGGCTGCAGCAATTCCAGATGGAGAGCAACGCCTTCGGGGAAACGCGCACCTTCCGCCTTTCCAAGATCCCGATGCGCATGGGCGGAGCCGCGGTCACGCATGTCATCACTGTCGGCGAAGACATTACCGACTGGAAAGCTGCGCTCGACCGGACCGCCCAGGCGGAAAAGCTCGCCGCCCTCGGACAGTTGGCCGCCGGCGTCATGCACGAGATCAACAACCCGCTTGCCACGATCGCTGCCTGCGCCGAATCCATCGCCATGCAAGTCGAAATGGGCACCGCGGCGCCCCCGACGGAGCTCCTGCGCATCATCGATCTCGAAGTGCAGCGCTGCAAGAAAATCGTGAACGGGCTGCTCGATTTTTCGCGGCCGAAGGCCGGTGGCCACGAACATTTCGATCTCAACACCGTCGTGCAGCAGGGGCTCTTTCTCCTGCAGCACCACCCGCGTTTCAAGCGCGTGAAGGTGGTCACGGAGCTCGAAGAAAAATCGTCGCTCTTGGTAGAGGGAGATGCGGACCAGCTGGTGCAGGTGCTCATCGCCCTCGCCATGAACGCGCTTGACGCCACCCCCGAGCAGGGGCGCGTCGTCATCCGCACGCGCCTCGATATCATCAACGGCAGCGGGCATGCCGTGCTCGAAGTCGAAGACGAGGGGCCCGGCATTCCGCGTGCGCTGCAAGCGAAGGTGTTCGAACCCTTCTTTACGACGAAACCAACGGGGCAGGGGACCGGCCTCGGGTTGGCCATCTGCTACGGCATCATTGCCGATCACGGTGGCGCGCTCGAACTCGTGTCCGCCGAAGGGCAGGGCGCCAACTTTCGCGTCACGCTCCCCATGGGCGTCCGTCCCGCATCGGCGGCGTCGCCGGAACCCTCGTCCGCGGCCGCGTCGGCCGACCCCGTATGACCTTGCCGTCCGGTTCGTCCGCCATGTCCCCGATGGGGACCCCCGCCTCCACGCGCGCCATCGAGAGCGGTACGCCTATTCGTGTGCTCATCGCCGAAGACGAGACGCACCTCGGCACCATCCTTGAACAGTTCATGACGGCGCGCGGGTTCTCCGTCCGCATCGTGCGGGATGGTCGGGCGGCGTTGGAGCAACTGCGCACCGAAAGCTTCGACGTAGCGCTCCTCGATGTGGTCATGCCCGAGGTCGATGGGCTCGAGGTGCTGCGCCTCATTCGCGAAGAGCCGCTGCCGCCCGAAATCATCGTCATCACCGGTAACGGCACCATCGAAACCGCGATCGCGGCACTGAAATTGGGCGCGTACGACTTTCTGTCCAAGCCGTACCGCATGGCGGAGATCGAAGCGCTGGTCCGTCGGGCCTGGGAGAAGCGCATGCTCGCGCGCGACAACATGCACCTGGCATCCCGGCTGCTGCGGGCCATGCCGAGCACGTCGTTCGTCACGCACTTCGCGCCGCTTGTCGCCGTACTCTCCATGGTGGAGAAGATCGCCCCGAGTCCATCTCCGGTGCTCATCAGCGGCGAATCGGGAACGGGGAAGGATGTCATCGCGCGTCTGTTGCATACCGGCAGCGCGCGCGCCGAGGGGCCGTTTGTCGACCTCAACTGCGCGGCCATTGCCGAATCGCTCATGGAGATGGAGCTATTCGGGGTGGAGAAGGGCGCGTTCCCGGGCGCCGAGCAGCGACGCATTGGCCTCTTCGAACTGGCGGCCGGTGGGACATTGTATCTCGACAACGTCGGTGACCTCGATCTCAAGGTGCAGGGCAAGCTGTTGCGCGCGCTGGAGTCGGGGACTTTCTATCGGGTCGGCGGTGCGCAGAAAGTGGAAGTCGATGTGCGGGTGGTCGCCTCGAGCACGCGGGATCTGTCGCGCATGGTGCAGGCGGGGACCTTTCGCGACGATCTCCTGCACCGCATCAACACCATTCGGATCGCCCTGCCGCCGCTGCGTGAACGTGTGGTCGATGTGCCGTTGCTCGCGCAGCACTTTCTCGGGACGTTCGCGCACGCGCGCGCCTTGCGGTTGACCGACGAAGCCATCGGGGCGCTCGAGCGCTATCGCTGGCCCGGCAACGTGCGCGAGTTGCGCAACGTCATGGAGCGCGCCGCGTTGCTCGCCACCAACGGCGTGGTCGAAGCGACGGACTTGCCGCTGGGCGCGGAGGTCGGCGCCGGTGCGCGTCCAACGCCGGCCAGCGTCCTGTCGCTCGGCGAACTCGAGCAGCGGCACATTGCCGACGTGCTCGAACGGACCAACTGGCATCAGGGGCGCGCCGCTGAAATGCTGGGCATTTCGCCAAAGACACTCTACCGCAAGATCCGCGAGTACGGCTTCAAGCGGCCGTCGGGGAGAAACGCATGAAGATTCTCGTCATCGAAGACGATCCGACCGTCGGCGAGTTCGTGCGGCGCGGGCTCGAGGAGCAGCGCTGGCAGACGGATCTCTGCAACAACGGTTTGGAGGGTGAGCGCCTCGCGACGGCACAGCCGTATGATCTCATCATCCTCGATATGCGTTTGCCGGGCCGGAATGGCCTCGACATTCTGCGCTCGCTGCGCGCGAAGGGCTTTGAGCGGCCGGTGCTGGTGCTCACGGCGCAGGACGCGGTGGATGCGAAGGTGGAGACGCTGCGGGCAGGCGCCGACGACTACGTCACCAAACCCTTTGCGTTCGAAGAGTTGCTCGCCCGAGTCGAGGCGTTGCTTCGTCGCCCGCGCGCCCTGGCGAGTCCGCAGCTGAAAGTCGGTGACCTCGAACTCGATCAGGGCACGCGCGAGGTTCGTCGTGGCGAGGAGTTCATCGAACTCACCCCCAAGGAGTTCGCTGTTCTCGAGTATCTCATGCGACATGCCGGTCGTGTGATGAGCCGCACGCTCATTACCGAGTACGCCTGGGGATATCACTTCGATCCCGGCACCAATATCGTGGATGTCGTGATCAATCATCTGCGAAAGAAGATCGACGCGAAGTTCGAGAAAAAGCTCATCACGACCGTGCGTGGTGTGGGCTACATGATTCGCGCCTAGGCACGCCGCATGGCCATGCGCTCCATTCGCGCGCGCCTCACGTTGGCGTGGACCGCGGCGTCCATCGGGACGCTGCTGATCTTTTCGCTGACGCTGCTGGCGGTACGCCGCGAGATCCTCGTACAGGAACTCGAGTCGCGCGTGCAGATCGAGGCCGAGCATATCGTGAAGGCCATCGATTTGGCGCGAACCACCGGGACGGAACCGGTGTTCGGTCTCAGCGATCCGCTGGCGGTGCGTACGGTGGGACAACGCATGGCGTCGTTCCTGTCGCTGCTCGATGGGTACGTGTTGGTACAGGACAGCACCGGATACGACATTTACGCCTCGCCGTTGGTCAGCGGTCTCTCCACGTCCGATCGTGGCCTCTTCAGCGAAGCGGCGCGTGCGTCGCAAGCGGGCAATGAGATGCAACGGGTGGTGCTCTTCAACGACGAAGTGCTACTCGCCGCGCGCGATGTGCCACTGAGTGAAGATGCCCGATATCGCGTGTACGCCGCGCTCAGTACGTCGGAGATTGACGCGACCCTCCGGAGCATCGCGTGGACGATGGTGGTCATTTCGCCATTCCTCGTGGCGGTATCCGTCATCTTTGCGTACGTCATCGCGGGGCGCGTCTTCCGGCCGATCGATCGCATCATCGATCAGGTCGAGGCCATCACGGACGGCCGTTCGCTGCACCGGCGACTGGCCATCGGCGCTGCTGGTGAAGAGCTGTCTCGACTCTCCGCGACACTCAATGCGTTCATCGAACGCATCGAAACCTCCTTCGGGGCGCTGCGGCGATTCACCGCCGACGCGAGTCACGAACTCAAGACGCCGCTCGCCGTCATGCGCGCGGACGTGGAGCGCGCGATGCATCCGGGGGCGAACGAGACGGAGCAGGCCATCGCGCTCGAGGAGGCGTTGCAGCAGGTCACGCGCATGGCCGACCTCGTGGACTCCCTATTGACGCTCGCCCGTGCCGACGAAGGGCGCTTCGACTTGTATCGCGAGCCAATCGAGTTGGCGCCATTGGCCCGCGAAGTGGTGGAAACGGCGCGTCTGCTGGGCGAGGACTCCGGACTCATCATCGAGGCGTCGTCGTTCGAGAACGCCGAGGTGTTGGGCGACGTCACGCGCTTGCGGCAGCTGTTTCTCAATCTCGTGACCAACGCGATCAAGTACACGCCGCGTGGTGGCACGGTCGAGATTTCGCTCACCCGAGATACCGAGGTGGTGCGCTTCGCCGTGCGCGATACCGGCATCGGCATCGCGGCGGCCGACCTGCCGTACGTGTTCGAGCGGTTCTGGCGCGCCGACCGCGTGCGCTCGCGGGCCAGTGAGCGCGGGGGCTTCGGCCTCGGCCTCGCGATCTCGCAGTGGATTGCGCAGGCGCACAGCGGCACGCTCGACGTGCAGTCGCGACTGGGGCGCGGGAGCACGTTTACGGTAACGCTGCCATTGGCGGGGGCCCCAGGCTCCGGCATGACTGGTGAATACCAGTCAATTGTCAATAGCACTGAAGGGCCGATCGACATGAGCGGAATGCTAACCTCGGATTAATCCGATCCTAATCTTCTTTCCATTGCTGGATCATGCTGGGGGCGTAGAATCGCCAAGTCGCCCTCGGACGCGCTGAGATGCGACATCGTAGCCCGCACCCCGGACAAGCGAGATGTTCAACAACCTGCTTGAGTCACAGGCGAAGAAGCAGAAGCGCTTGGGTGGGTCCTTTGCCTCGATTGTCTTCCACACGGCTATCGTAGTCGGCCTCGTCATCGTGACGAAGAACGCCGGCATCGTGAACGAAAAGCCGAAGGAAGAGAAGGTCGACTTTGTCGAGGTAAAGAAGGACGAGCCCAAGCCGCCCGAGCCGGAGAAGCCACCCCCACCACCAGACGCGGTGGCGTCTCCCCCGCCACCGAAGGGCTTCCAGGTGCTTTCGGCGCCGGTCGAAATCCCCAACGTCATCCCCGAAATCGATTTGTCCAAGAAGGTCACGGACGAAGCCGACTTCTCGGGTAAGGGCGTCCAGGGCGGTATCGCCAAGGGTGTCGAAGGCGGCAAGGGTCCGGTCCCGCAGGGTGACCAGCCCTACTTCGACTTCCAGGTTGAAAAGCCCGTGGTCATGGCGCCTGGTGCACAGGGGCCCGCCTACCCGGACATGCTCCGGACCGCCGGCATTGAGGGGCAGGTGCTCGCGCAGTTCGTCGTCGATACGACCGGACGCGCTGAAATGGGCACCTTCAAGGCTCTCAAGTCCGACAACGATCTGTTCACGACCGCTGTGAAAAACGCACTGGCGCGCATGCGATTCCTCCCCGCAGAAGTGGGCGGACGCAAGGTGAAGCAGCTCGTCCAGCAGCCGTTCCAGTTCTCGCTCAATCGCTGAGCCCCCACCTAACGTTTTGCGGAGATACGACTCATGAACATGTCGTTGATGGAGCTGTACGAATCAATGGGTTGGTTCGCCAAGGGCATCGTTTTCACGCTGCTTGGCATGTCGGCCTTCTCGTTCACGGTGCTCATCCAGAAGTGGTGGGGCATGCGCAAGGCGCAGGCGGAAACGCGTAAGTTCGCCCCCGAGTTCTCGCAGTTCCTCGAAGAGGACAACCTCAACGAGGCCATCAAGCTGGCCGAAGGCTACAAGAAGTCGCACGTCGCGCGCGTGCTCGGTGGTGCGCTCAGCGAAATCCGTCCGCTCATCCAGGACGGCTCGGTGACGGTCGCCGACATCAACTCGGCCGAGCGTGCGGTCGAGCGTGAAATGCTCATGACGGTCGTCGATCTCAAGCGCGGCCTCGGCATCCTCGCGACGGTCGGTGCCACGGCGCCGTTCGTCGGTCTGCTCGGCACCACGATGGGTATCGTGAACTCGTTCACGGGTATGGCCAGCTCCGGCGCCGGCGGTATCTCCGCCATCGCCGCCGGTGTTGCCGAAGCCCTGATCACGACGGCCATCGGTATCGGCGTCGCCATTCCTGCGGTGTGGGCGTACAACTTCTTCCAGACGAAGATTGACAACCTCATCGCCGAAATGACGTACACCTCGAAGGAAATGATCGACTACCTCATCAAGGGTGTCTCGGGTGAGTTCGGCCGTTCGCGCTTCACGCGCGAGTTCAACACGGCTGGCCAGACGTCGATCTCGCAGTAAGCGATCCCCTCACGACGATTCGCTGGTGGGCGCACCTTCCGGTGCGCTCCTCCAGCGGCGTAATCACGGAGTAACGCCATGGGCATGAGTCTCGGCGGCGGCGGCGGCGTAAAGGCCGAACCGAACGTCACCCCCATGATCGACGTGATGCTGGTGCTGCTCATCATCTTCATGATCACGATCCCGCAGATCAACGCCGGGTTCAAGGCCGTGCCGCCTGAGGGCCAAAGCCTCAAGCCGCACCCCGAAGAAGATGGTGATCAGGTACTCGGCATCGACGATCAGGGTCGCTATTACCTGAACAAAAAGCCGGTGCGCAACGAAGATCTCGAGACGCTCGTGCGTGAGATCTACGGCGTCGAAGGCCGCGAAGACTACATCATGTACGTGAAGGCCGATAAGGGACTTCAGTACCTGAAGGTCGTCGACGCGCTCGGGGTGCTCTCCAAGAGTGGCGTCCGCGTCGCGGCGCTGATCACCGAGCAGAAGCCCGGTACGGAGTCCCTCGTGGAGTCCGATCGTATCAAGCCAGGGGGGAGCCAGTAATGGGTATGTCAACCGGCGGCGGAAGCGGGAGTCTCAATAACGAGATCAACGTGACGCCCATGATCGACGTGCTCCTCGTGTTGCTCATCATCTTCATGATGATCATCCCGATGAGCCGCAAGGCCATCGACACGCAGCTCCCCGATCCGAACCCGCAGCCCCAGACCTCACAGGTCAATCCTGATCAGATCGTCTTGGAAATCCTTCCGGATGACAAGTACGCGATCAACAAGGAGCCGGTGGAACGGGCGCAGCTGTTCAATCGCCTCAAGACCATCTACGATCCCCGCCCGGAGAAGATCATCTTCATCAAGGGTGACACGATGGCGATCTATGAAAACGTCATCTGGGCCATGGACCAGGCTCGTGGCGCGGGCGTCAAGGTACTCGGCGTCGCACCCAAGTGAGTAATGGGTGTCCCCACGGGGGCACCCAATCACCACCTGCGGTGTTGTATACGGCGGGCGAACCCTTTCGGGCTCGCCCGCCGTATTACGTTGTATTCACCCCTCTTCACGTATATGGCCGACCTTTCTCCACACGACGCCACTGATCTGCCGCCGCCAGCAGACGCTCCGCAGCGTCCACGGTATCGGCCACCCATCGGTATTCCGGTCGCGAAGCAAAAGCGCACGGGCAGTCTGCTGCTCGCGATCTTCTTGCACGTGGCCATTATCCTGCTGCTCATCGTCCCCTTCACCTCGCCGGAACTCCTCAGCGAAGTGCTGGGAGCGGGTGGCGCGGGACCGGCCGGTGGCGGTGGCGGTGGCAACAATGGCAATGGCGGGCAGATGAAGCAGGAACGTCTGCAGTACGTCCGCGTGGCACCGCCGCCGCCGCCTGCCGTGACCACGCCGCAGATCAAGCCGCCCGTCATCAAGCCACCGGTCGTTCCGCCTCCGGTACCGCCGCCACCGACCCCGCAGCCGGCGCAGCAGCCGACCCCCTCCACCGCCACCCAGACGGCCGACGTCAAGAGCGCGACGTCCGGCACGGGCGGCGGCGCCGGCACCGATGGCAGCGCCGGCAGCGGCCCTGGCTCGGGCGGTGGCGTCGGCTCCGGTGTCGGCACCGGTAAAGGCACCTCGGTCGGCCCCGGGACCGGTGGCGGCCCTGGTACCGTCTATCCGCCTGCACCGACCGAACTCTTCCTGCCGCCGCTGCCCGTGCCCAACAAGGCCAAGGGCACGATCGTCGTCGTCTTCGACGTCGATTCCACCGGCAAGGTGCTCGACCTGCAGTTCAATCCCACCAAAGACGGGTCGTACAACCGCAAGTTGCGCGATGCCCTCATTGCGATCCGGTTCCGCCCCGCTGTCAATGCGCAGGGCGTCCCCGTGAGAGCGCGGACCGAGATCACCTACTCGCTGTGATCGGTGCGGGGCACTAGCTTGCCCCCATACTTGGCCCTCGGGTCACGACCCCTCCGGGCTACGGCCTCCCCTCACATCTCAGACACGTCATGGGGCTGTTCGATCGTAAGCCGATCGCTGCTGCTGAAGACGGTGAACACGGCATGCGCCGAACACTTGGCGCAGGTGATCTCATCATGCTCGCCATCGGTGCCGTCATCGGTGCCGGTATCTTCTCGTCGCTTGGAACCGCCGCCGCTGGGGAGACGCTCGCCGACGGCACCGTGGTTCGCTACGGGGCAGGGCCAGCGCTCGTGTTGTCGTTCGTGTTGCTCGGCGCCGTCTGTGGACTCGCCGCTCTCTGCTATGCCGAACTCGCCTCGATGATTCCGCAGGCCGGCAGCGCATACGCGTATTCGTATGCGACGCTGGGCGAAATCGTCGCGTGGATCGTTGGTTGGGCGCTCATCCTCGAGTACGCGGTCGGCAATGTCGCCGTGGCGATTGGATGGGCCGGCTACTTCACATCGCTGCTCAGCGGCTTCGGTATCGATCTGCCCGGATGGCTCACGCACGGCTACTGGAACGTCAAAGCCAGCGGGGATCCCGCCATACGCGGGCTCATGGACACGGCGCCTCGTGTGCTGGGCATTCCGGTCCTCGTGAATCTCCCCGCCTTCGGCATCGTCGCCGCCATTACCGCGCTGCTCATGCGCGGGGTGAAGGAGAGCACGCGCGCCAACAACATCATGGTCATCATCAAGCTCATCGTGTTGGGCTTGTTCGTCATCGTGGGCGCGCTGCACATCAACCCTGACAACTACAAGCCGTTCGCCCCGAACGGATTCAAGGGTATTCATCAGGGTGCCGCCATCGTCTTCTTCGCGTACATCGGCTTCGATGCGATTTCGACCGCCGCCGAAGAAACCAAAGATCCGCAGCGCAATCTGCCGCGCGGCATTCTCGGCGGTCTCGCCATCTGTACGCTGATCTACGTCATCGTCGGCTTTGTCGCGACGGGATTGGTGCCCTACGATCAGCTCCGCAGCTCCGATCCGTTGGCGAAGGCGCTGTCTCTCGCCGGCCTCGACACGGCCAGCTGGATTGTGGCGGCTGGCGCGGTCGTGTCCATGTCTGCCGTCTTGCTCGTCTTCCAGTACGGCCAGCCGCGTATCTTCTACGCGATGGCTCGGGACGGCTTGCTCCCCAAGTTCGCGGCCAAGCTCGACCCGGTCACGCGGACGCCCAAGGTCACGACCCTCATTACCGGCGTGCTCGTCGCGCTCGGTTCCTTGTTGGCTGACGATGCGGCGACGTACGATCTCACCAACATCGGGACGCTCGCGGCGTTTGCCGTCGTGTGCATCGGGGTACTCGTGCTTCGCGTGCGTGAACCGAATCGTCATCGCCCCTTCCGCGTACCGTTCGTGTGGGGCGTCACGCTCCTTGGCGCCGGTGCCTGCGTCTTCGTGATGAAGGGGCTGCCGCTCAGCGCCTGGATCGCGTTCGGCGTATGGATGGCAATCGGGCTCGGGCTCTATTTCGTCTACGGCTATCGTAATTCCGTGTTGCGCACGGGCGCTACGGATCGCTGACCGGCTGCATTCTCCCTTCGACCGTCACATGGCACATCTCTCCGCCGACACGCCCGCCGCCGCCCCGAAAAAGAAGGGCCTTCTTGGTATTGGCTTTACCAGTTGGATCCTCATCTCGATGATCGTCGGCATTCTCATCGGGTGGCTCGCACCGGACTTCGCGCCAAACCTCAAGCCCTTCGCGAACATCTTCCTGCGCATGATCAAGTCGTTGATCGTGCCGTTGCTCTTCAGCACCTTGGTGGTGGGGATCGCCGGACACGGTGACGACATGAAGAAGGTGGGAAAGCTCGCGTTGCGGTCGATCATCTATTTCGAGGTGGTCACGACGCTGGCCCTGGCCATTGGTCTGGTGGCCGTCAATGTCGCCAAGCCCGGTGTCGGCCTTTCCATCTCCGCTGCCGGCGACGCTGAAGAGTTCAAGGCACTCGCTGCCAAGACGCCCACCTTCGGCTCGGTGCTCGAGCACACGGTCCCGCAGAGCTTCTTCGAAGCGGCCGCGCAGAACGAAGTGCTGCAGATCGTCTTCTTCGCCATCATCTTCGCGGTAGCACTCGCGCGCGTCGAAGGACCGTCGAAGAAGTTCATGCTCGATTGGCTGCAGTCGCTCAGCGACATCATGTTCAAGTTTGTCGGCATCGTCATGGCCTACGCCCCCATCGGGATCGGCGCAGCCATTGGGGTCACGGTGGGCAAGAGCGGGCTTGATGTCATGATCAACCTCGCCAAGCTGGTCGGCACGCTGTATGTGTCGCTGATCATTTTTGTCCTGCTGGTGCTGTTGCCCATCGCCATGCTGGCCAAGCTCGATCTCAAGCGGTTCTGGACGTTGGTCAAGGAACCCTGGCTCATCGCCTTCTCTACCGCCTCGTCCGAAGCGGCGTTTCCGCAGGCCATGCAGGCGATGGAGAAGTTCGGCGTGCCGCGCCGAATCGTCTCCTTCGTACTCCCCACGGGCTACTCGTTCAACCTGGACGGCAGCACGCTCTACCTCGCCATTGCATCGGTGTTCGTGGCGCAGGCCGCCGGTATCGATATGCCAATCGGTACGCAGCTGCTCATGATGCTCACTCTCATGCTCACGTCGAAGGGCGTGGCCGCTGTTCCGCGGGCTTCCTTGGTCATTCTGTCTGGCGCGCTGGCGCAGTTTGGTCTGCCACTCGAAGGCATTGCCATCATTCTCGGTGTGGATGCCATCATGGATATGGCGCGCACCTCCGTGAACCTGCTCGGTAATTGCCTGGCGACCGCGGTCATGGCCCGATGGGAAGGCGTGCTGGAAACGCCGAAAGACGGCGCCGAAGCCGTAGTGCCGGCGTAAGCGGCGCATCAACGAGCCATGGGGATCATCCAGGCGTCGATCCCACTGTTCTTTCTGTTCATCACGGTCGAGCTGCTCTACGCGCAGTTCGGCCGTCGTTCGTTGTACCGACTCAACGACAGTATCAGTGACCTGTCAGCCGGCACGATCAGTCAGATTGCCGGCGTCTTCACCAAGGTGCTCCTGATTGGAGCCTACGCATGGGTTGCCGATCATGCGTCGCTGCAGCGCGTGCTGTCGCTCCCGGCGTGGCCGGCAGGCGCGTGGCGTTCCGACGGCGGGGGAATCCACGTCGCCAATGTCCTAGGGTGGACGGCAGCCTTTGTCGCCGTCGATTTTGCCTACTACTGGTTTCACCGGATTTCCCACGAAGTGAATCTCTTCTGGGCCGGGCATGTCGTTCACCATAGCAGCGAGGAGTACAATCTCGCGGTGGCGCTGCGGCAGAGTGCCGTCGGGGGACTACTGTCGTGGATCTTCTACGTGCCCCTGGCAATGGTCGGCGTCTCATGGGAGCAATTCGCCGTCTGCTATGCGCTCAATCTGGTCTATCAGTTCTGGATTCACACCAGGGCCATCGATCGCCTGCCGTCATGGTGTGAAGCCGTATGGAACACCCCGTCGCATCATCGGGTGCATCATGGCGTCAATCCCGAGTATCAGGACAGAAACTACGCCGGGGTGTTCATTGTGTGGGATCGCTGGTTCGGGACATACACGCCGGAACAACAGGAGCCGGTGTACGGCTTGACGTCACCGCTGCGCAGCTGGAATCCGTTGTGGGGGCAGATTCATCAGTACGTCGCCATCGCGCGCAACGTGTGGCAAGCTGAGTGTTGGACTGATCGCTGGCACTATGTGTTCGGATCCCCTGGATGGCGTCCAGCGGCGCAGGGGGGCGCGATCAACGTCCCTGAGGTATCCCGCGCGACGTTCACCGTGTTCGATCCTGCAGTGCCGTCGAAGTTGGCGCGTTATGCGTTCGTGCATTTTGTGCTCACCATACCAGCGGCCCTCTGGCTGCTCACACGCGCGGACGTCCTTCCGCCGGTGCAGCTGGTCGCCGGCGCGTTCTATGTCGTGTTGTCGCTCACGAACATTGGGGGCACACTGGAGGCGCGGAGATGGGCGTTCGTTTCCGAGCAGGCGCGCCTGGGCGCATTGCTTGTGGCCAGTGTTGCGCTGCTGATGACGAATGGCCTGGTGGCCGGTGTGCTGCTGCTCATTTGCAGCAGCAGTCTCGCATGGCTTTGGCGAGCCCGGTCATCCTTCGTCGTACCCAGTGATGAACGGATGGATCTCCATTTGGCGAAATAGCTGTGCAAAAACGAATCGCGCGCCCGACGAATGCCGGGCGCGCGATCACCGAGAGAAATCCCGGACGACTGCTCGATTACACCTCAACGCCAAGTAGTCGACGCGCACGACGCACGGCACCGCGGGCCGCGTCCACGTCATCGTTCTTGACCGTCGCGCCCGGTACGGCACTCTTGAGGCGCTGCTCAAGCCGCTTGCGTACCAGCGACCCGCGCGACAGCAGTCCGCCCGCCAACGCCACCGGGATCGCGGCCCGTTCGTCGGTGAAGCAGCGACGGGCGAGTGTCCGCACATGAAGCGCCAGTTCCTCCACACAGAACGAGATCAGCGCATTGGCACGCAGGTCTCCGGTCGCCGCGACCTGTGCCACCACAGGCGCCAGCAACGCATACGTGGCTGGCGTCGCCGTCGCCGCCCACGGAATCACATCCTCGAGGCTCTCGAGCTCGAGCGCCGTGAGAATCGCGCCGGTCAACGCTGTCTCTGGCTCGCGGCCATCCTGCGCGGCCGTAACGACGCTCAGCGCCCGACGGCCAAGCCAATGCGCGCTCCCCTCGTCGCCCACATTCGGCCCCCATCCCCCACACCGCTCGGTACGGCCGTCCGTGCTCTTGGAGTACGCCACCGACCCCGTACCGGCAATCAGCAGCACGCCAGCCGACTCGCCGAAGGCGTCGTCCATCGCGATCGTCGCGTCGGCCTGCACCGACACATCGTCCGCGATGCGTCGCTGCGCCAACGCCGACCAGAGCGCCTGCGCGGCACGTTCCTGTCCGGCGCCGGCGACACCAACCACACATACCGCTGGGCGCGTCTCCGTACGCTCCGCCTTGGCCAGCGCCTCGCCGATGAGCTGCTTGATGACATCCGCGGCCACGGACTCCTGTCCGGGATGCAACGCGCTGGCGGGCCCTTCGACGCGGGCCAGCGTGGCGCCGCTGGCGTCGCACAGCAGTACGCGGGTGCGACTGCCGCCGCCGTCTACGCCTACGACAAGCGGGGTCGGGTCGAGTGGTCCGGCGCTCATGTCCTGCTCCTCGGTGCGGGCGGCGCCCCGGCCGTTCCGCCGGGCGCCGCGTGAGTAAACGACGACAACATCCCCGTCACGAAGGTAATCGTCAGGCCGATCAGCACGTACCATGGCCAGGCGATCGTCGCCACGCCGCCCAGCGTCGAGGCCATGGACGGATAGGCCGCGACGATCTGCTTCGCGAACACGATGAACGCCATGCAGCCGATCCCTACGCTCATGCCGAGAATGGCATCCCGCTGGGTGGCGCGATCCCAGAACATGCCCAGGAAGAACCCGCCCAGCAGCCCACCCTGCGTGAACGACGCGATCGACAACGCGATCACGACGACCGGCGTCCCCTGTTCCTTGAACAGCAGGGCTCCTGCGGTCAGCGCCACGCCCCACGCAAGCGCCAGAAACTTGCTCACCTTGAGGGTGCGCGGATCGTCCGCACTCCGCCCGGTAAAGGGCAGGTAGATGTCGTACACCGACGACGCCGCCAACGCGTTGATCGCACCTGAGTGGGTGCTCATCGTCGCCGCGATGATGGCCGCGACGATCAACCCGATCAACCCGTGGGGCATCCGTTCGATGATGAACGTGGGGAAAATCTGGTCGGCCTGCGGAAAGCTCTGGCCGCCGTACACGACCCACAGCCCCAACCCCACCATCAGGAACAACGCCATTTGTGCGAACACGGCAAAGCCGCTGCCGATGATCGCCACCTGGGCCTGCTTCAACGACCGGCTCGACAACAGGCGCTGCACGATGATCTGATCGGCGCCGTGCGACGCCATCGCGAGGAAGGCACCGCCAATGAGTCCCGCGAACATCGTGTGCGGCCTGTCGAAGCCCGTGTACCAGTCAATCGCTTGCAGCTTGCCGGCCGCGCCCGCTCGATCGAGAATGGTCGTCCAGCCACCGTCGACGGCCTGCCCAAGCAGAACGATCGCCGAGATGCCACCAACGAGGTAAATGCTCGCCTGCAGTAGCTCGGTCCACACGACCGCCTTCATCCCACCGCGATACGTGTAGATCACCGTGAGCACACCGAGTACGACGATCGCCGCCGGCATCGTGTACTCACGCGGCATCACCGGCCCGATGATCAGCGCCACCGGAATGGCCGTAGCGAACACGCGCACGGCATCCGCCATGGCACGCGTGATCATGAACACGACGGACGTGAAGCGGCGCGTCGCCAAACCGAAGCGTGTCTCCAGCAGCGCGTAGGCGGTGACCAGGTTGCCGTTGAAGTAGCGCGGCAACAGCGTGTACGCCACCACGATGCGACCGAGGATATACCCGGCGACGACTTCCAGGAATCCGAGATTGCCCGTATAGGACAAGCCCGGAATGCTGATGAACGTCAGTGCGGATGTTTCACTCGCGACGATCGAGAACATCACCGCCCACCACGGAATGGCGCGCTCGGCCACGAAGTACTCGTTGGCCGACTTCTGCGAACGCCCAATCCACATGCCCAACGCCGTCGTGCCACTCAGATAGAGCAGCAGCACGAACAGATCGAGCAGGTTGAATCGTCCCGTCATGCGTCGAACCGATCAGGCGATGACATACGCCTCCATGGCGAAATACTCCGCCAAGCCGAGCTGATCCAACTGCCGGGCCGTGGTCTTGTTGCGCTGCTCCACACGCTGCCAGAACTCACGTTCATCCTGACCGGGGAACGGCGCAGAATCCTTCTGCGATTGATGTTTGAAGATTGCCTGAATCTTGAGCGTCAATTCTTCCTGCGACAACGGCACCAGCACCGTGGCTTCCGTCACGGGCCATTCCTGCCACGCACCACGATACAGCCAGATCTCCGGACACTTCGCCGCCGCGTTGCCACCATACACTTCGGCAACGGCGAGATCGATGGCTTCCTTGCACATGCGGTGCGTGCCGTGCGGATCGGACAGGTCGCCGGCCACGAAGATCAGGTCCGGCTGCAACTCACGCAGCAAGTCGGCGACAATCGCGACATCGGCCGGGCCGATGGGATCCTTCCGCACTTTGCCGGTCTGATAGAAGGGCAGGTTGAGGAAGCGCGCATGGGACTTGTTCAACCCCATCACCTCGATGCCGCTCACCGCTTCCGATTCGCGGATGATCCGCTTGATGTCCTGCACTTCGGCGATATCGACGTCGCCGGCCTGCTTGCGCTCGAGGAACGCATGCACGGTCTCCACCAGCGTCTTCACCGCCGTCCCGTCACCAATGCGCTCGTCGTCCAGGCGCAGCAGGAAATCCATGTAGCGGCGCACATCATGATCGAACACGGCAATGTTGCCGCTGGTCATGTACGCCACGGTCATGTCGTTGTCGTTCTCCACGAACTTGCGGAGAATACCGCCCATCGAGATGACATCGTCATCAGGGTGCGGCGAGAAACAGATCGTCTTGAGGCCACGCGGCAACTTGCTCTTGCCGCGAATCTTGGCGCCGAGCACGTTGAACACCAAACCGTTCACCGCTCCCGGTGACCCGTGACGGGCCACGAGGCTTGTCAGGTTGTTCTCGGCGTAGTCCGCCTGCGTGAGCTTGAGAATCGCCTTTTGCTGTTTCGCGGCGAGCCAAGTCACCGCCCGCACCGCCAGAGGCTCATCCCAGCGCACTTCGTCCAGCAACCACGGTGTGGCGACGCGCGTCAGGTCGACGGCGGCCGCATCGTCGACGTAGAACGTCGTATTCGGGTGGCGCTGCAGGAACGTCGCCGCAACGGCACGGTCAATTTCTCCTTCGACGGCACGACGCACGATTCCCGACTTGTGTTCGCCGGTCGCCAGAATCGCCACCTCGCGCGCGGCCATGATGGTCGCAATGCCCATCGTCAGCGCTTCGCGAGGAACGTTCTCTTCGCCGAAGAAATCGGCGGCGGCATCGCGACGCGTGATCGAGTCCAGGTGCACCAGACGCGTGCGGCTCTGCTCGCCGGAGCCCGGCTCGTTGAAGCCGATGTGCCCCGTCTTGCCGATGCCAAGCAGCTGGAAATCGATCCCGCCCGCCGCCACGATCGCCGCTTCGTACGCGTCACACGCGGCATCCACGTCCGCACGGGCGAGCGCGCCGTCGGGGATATGAACGTTGGCCGCATCGATGTCCACGTGCGAGAACAGATTCTCCCACATGAAACGGTGATACGAATGAATGCTGTCGGCGCGCATCGGGTAGTACTCGTCCAGATTGAACGAGACCACGTGGCGGAAGCTGAGTCCTTCTTCCCGATGCAGGCGGATGAGCTCGCGGTACACGCCAATCGGCGTGCTGCCGGTAGCCAATCCGAGCACGAGAGAGCGGCCGGCAGCCGCCCGTTCGCGAATGAGCGTCGCAATACGCCCGGCGACAACTCTCGCCATTGCACCGTGTTCGTCGATGATCACGGTGGGGATGCGTTCACGGGCGGTACCGGTCACGCCGGCGTGTACAAAGGGCGATCCCCCAACGCGCGCAGGCCCGGCGCTCGAATCGAGCGCGCGGGCCTGGGATGCGTCAGAGGCCACCGCGGATGAGGAGGCCATTGATATGAATGAAACGGGGAGTGTGGTGGGAGCCCGCGCAGCGCGCTGCGCGGGAGTCCTTGCGAATCAGGCCGAGAACGAGCTGCCGCAGCCGCAGCCGCCCGTGCTGTTCGGGTTCTTGAACGTGAAACCGGAGCCCTGCATCGACGACGTGTAATCGATGATCGTGCCGCTGAGATACTGCGCCGAGAACGGATCGACGAACACCTTGATCCCCTCGAGCTCGATCGTCAGATCGTCGTCCGCCGACTTGTCTTCGATCACTAAGCCGTACTTGAAGCCGCTGCATCCGCCGGGCATGACCGACACGCGCAGTCCACCCTGCTCGGCCGTGACGCCCTCGGCTTCCATGAACTTGCGCACTTCGCCGGCGGCGACAGGCGTGAGAACCACCATGACATCCGGCTGCTGCATCGTGCTCATACTCGTCCTCCGATACGGCCAGAGAGGGCTCTGACCCGATAGACTGCGCGGCCGTGGTCCACTCGCCCTCGCGAATGGTCCCTCTGGCAGCGTCAGCACGTCCTCTGAAAAAAATAACGACAGGATCACTCCCCTTGCAAGAAACCCGGAGAAAAGCGGCAAGATCCCTCGCGTCCCCACGGGCGGCTTGGCAATCGGTCACCGTCGTGGCGCTTCGGGACGGGGAAACGCACCGACAACCGCATCGGCGAGCGCCGTACGGACCCCGCCGATTTTCAGGTTCTGGCGCGTGGGGTTCACACGGGTGGTCAGAAGAACCACGAACAAGTTCCGCTCCGGGTCCATCCACACCGAGGTCCCGGTAAAGCCCGTATGCCCGAAGGCCGCCGCCGAGAGCCGCGTACCCGCCGAGTTGCGGCCCGTTGGCGTTTCCCATCCGAGCGCACGACGCGAAACGGTCGTGTCCTGCACGCGCGTAAAGGCCGCGACCGTCGCCGAATCGAAAACCCGCACGCCGTCGAGCGTTCCGTGGTTCAGATACAGCCTCGCAAAACGCGCCATGTCGCGAGCGGTCGAGAAAAGTCCCGCATGGCCCGAGATCCCACCGAGTCGCGCGGCATTCTCATCATGCACCTCCCCGCGCAGCTTTCGCTGGCGCCACGGATCCTGCTCTGTCGGGGCAATGCGCGCGCGCCCCGAGCCTGGTGGCACATAGCGAGTGTCCGACATCCCGGCCGGGCCGAAAACACGTTGAGCATCGTACTGCGCCAGCGTCATACCCGTGACCCGCTCAACGAGCGCGCCCATGAGGATGAATCCGAGGTCGCTGTACACGAACCGCACTCCGGGAACGGTATCGAGTGGCGTGGCCAAGACCTGGCGCATGGCGTCGGCCGGCGTGTCCGTCTCCTTGTACAAGGCTCGCCAGGCAGGAAGTCCCGCACTGTGCGTCATCACGTGGCGCACGGTCACGCGCTCGGCGCCCGGGACTTTCCATTCCGGCAAGTACCTGGTGACTGGGGCATCGAGTTGCACGGTACCGCTCGCCACCAGCTGCAACATCGCGCTCGTGGTCCCCACCACCTTCGTCAGTGAGGCCATGTCCCACACGGTTTGTGCGCTCGGGCGCGATGCGTCGGCGCTGTCCAGCCGCCCGGCACCGTATTCGGCGATAATCCCCTCTTTCGTGCCAATCACGGCGTAGGCACCCGGAAAGGCCCCGTTGGTTACCGCTGCGTCGAGCACGCGCCGCACACTGTCGAGGACGGCCCGTTGGACGGCTACCGGTACCGGCGCCGTCGGTCCGAGCGGCGCACCTGAACGATGGGTGCAGGCCAACACCAAGACGGCACCCGACGCCACCTTCCCGATACGGAGTATCCGCTGCCAGTGTAGCTTCAGCATGGGGACCGCGCGGCCATCGGGGTTGGTATGGAGCTGGAAAGCGGTCATGAAGTGGGGAGTGGCGGGAGGCGCATTGCAGCGCCTTGAACCTAAGGGAGGAACGCGCGTGAACGCGATGAAGACGTTGGTGACCTGTGTGACGTTGGCCATCGCCGTGGCTGCGATCGGCTGCGCGGGCGGCAATCGACCGGACGACGGTCCGATACCTGAGGACATGGCCGACCTACCACCGGGTATGCGTCTTCGCAACTTCGACCGCAAGGTGCGTCCCGGCATCACGGTGCTCTTGGACGATAGCATCAAGCTGGTGGCGGGCAAGCGCGTCGCCCTCGTGACCAATCAGACGGGCGTCGATGAAAAAGGGCGGCGTTCGGTCGATCTGCTCTTCGCGGATCCTCGCGCGCAGCGGGCCGGCGTCAAGCTGGTGAAACTCTTCGCCCCGGAACATGGGGCCGCGGGCACCGCCGACCGCACGGGCCTCGGCGACGAACGCGACCAGAAAACGGGCTTGGTGGTGCACTCGCTCTATCAACGGCACACCATGGCGCCCGCCGACAGCCTCTTGCAGGATGTCGATGTTCTGGTCGTCGACTTGCAGGACATCGGCACCAGAACATGGACGTATGTGGGCGTCGTGCTGTACAGCATGCAGGCCGCCGAGCGTCGAGGGATTCCGGTGCTGGTGCTCGACCGCCCCAACCCCATTTCGGGCGGCGCCACCGAAGGCGTCCTCCTCGATTCCGCCCTCGCCGACGCGTCGTACCCGACCCCGACCGGGCGCACGAACGGATTTGCGATCTTCCCGACGCCGCTGCGCCACGGACTCACGATGGGAGAGTTGGCCCGACTCTTTCAGGCGAACCTCAAGATGAGCGCGCGCTTGACGGTGATCCCCATGCGGAACTGGCGTCGAACCATGTGGTTCGACGATACCGATCTGCCGTGGATCAAGCCGTCGCCCAATATGCCGAACATCACCTCGGCGCTCTTGTATCCGGCGCTGGTGCCGTTTGAAGCGAGCAACGTGTCCGTCGGCCGCGGCACCGATCAGCCATTTCAGCGCTTCGGCGCCCCGTGGCTTCGTGCGGACTCCGTGGTACGACTCCTCGAAGACCTCACGTTGACCGGTGTACGCTTCCGTGCGGAGCGCTTCACGCCGGAGAAGCCCGGCGACGGCAAGTTTGCTGGGCGCAGTATTCCCGGGGTTCGCATGGAGCTGCTCGACCGTGAACGTGTGCAGCCGGCTCGGGTTGGCGCAGCCATCCTGTGGGCGCTCAACCGGGTACATCCTGACTCCCTCAAGATCACGCCCGCCGGCTTCGACCTGCGCATGGGCTCGGCCAAGCTCCGGGAGACGCTGATGGCCGGCGCGGACCCGGATGCGGTCCTCGATCGCCTCTTACCGTCGGTCGTTGCCTTCGAAAAGGACGCCAGACGCTTTCATCTCTACCGTTGACAGTCGGTAAGTTCTAGCTTTCCAAGGCTATTCCCGAACCCGGCCATATCCGGGAACGGCGTTTCCCGGTCGCGCCGTCGACGGTGCGACCGGGTCCAGTCACTGTTTCCCTGATGAAAGCCTTGTGGAGCGCCATCGTTAGCGGATACCTGC